>JAFRJF010000315.1 GCA_017432405.1 Clostridia bacterium
GTTCCTGGCCATGGCCAAGGACATCCGGGTGGTGCTGATCAAGCTGGCCGACCGGCTGCACAACATGCGCACCCTCAAGTATCAGAAGCCCGAACGGCAGGTGCCCATTGCCCGGGAGACCTTGGATATCTATGCACCCCTTGCCCATCGGCTGGGGGTGTATACCGTCAAGTGGGAGCTGGAGGACCTGGCGCTTCGGTACATCGACCCGGAAGGGTACTACGAGCTGGTGCGGCTGGTGGGCATGAAGCGGGAGGAGCGGGAGCAGCTGATCGCCCAGGTGACCCAGGAGCTGAAGAGCCGACTCTCGGAGGCCGGCATCACCTGCGAGATCGACGGCAGGCCGAAGCACTTCTACTCCATCTACAAGAAGATGAAGAGCCAGAACAAGTCCTTCGACCAGATCATGGACCTGATCGCCGTGCGGGTGCTGGTGAACACCAAGCAGGACTGCTACTTCGCCCTGGGCATCGTCCACACCATATGGCCCCAGGTGCCGGGCCGGTTCAAGGACTATATCAGCATGCCCAAGGCCAACATGTACCAGTCGCTGCATACCACCGTGGTGAACCAGGGGCGCCCCTTTGAGGTGCAGATCCGCACCTTTGAGATGCACCGCACCGCGGAATACGGCATCGCGGCCCACTGGCGCTACAAGGAGGGCAAGGCTGCCGACGAGCTGGACACCAAGCTCAGCTGGCTGCGCCGCATACTGGACTGGCAGTCGGACGCCAAGGACCCCGGTGATTTCAGCGAGCTTCTGAAGTTTGACCTGTTTGCGGACGAGGTGTTCGTGTTCACCCCCAGGGGCGACGTGGTGTCGCTGCCCCGGGGGGCGACGCCGCTGGACTTCGCCTATCGCATCCACTCCGCCGTGGGCAACCGCTGCATCGGCGCGAAGGTGAACGGGCGCATCGTGCCGCTGGCTCACCAGCTGCAAACCGGGGATTTTGTCGAGGTCATGACCTCCTCGTCCTCTCACGGCCCCTCCCGGGACTGGCTGAACATCGTCAAGACCAGCGAGGCCAAGGCCAAGATCCGGGCCTGGCTGAAGAAGGAGCAGCGGGACGAGAACATCATCCACGGTCGCGAGCTGCTGGAGCGGGAGGCCAAGCGACTGGGCTACAGCATGTCCCAGCTCAACAAGCCCGAGCTGGTGGAGACGCTTTACAAGCGCTATTCGGTGCAGAGCTACGACGACGTCTGTGCCATGGTGGGCTTCGGCGGACTGAGCACCGTGCAGGTGCTGAACCGCCTGATCGACGAATACAAGAAGCAGCACAGGAGCGAGGAGCTCGCCACCCAGCTGACGGAGCAGCCCTCCGAGCCGCAGCCCCAGCCCAAGCGGGCGAGCACCGCCTCCAACGGCGTGATCGTCAAGGGCGAGAGCGGCATGCTGGTGCGCTTCGCCCGATGCTGTTCTCCGCTGCCGGGAGACAAGATCATCGGCTATATCACCCGTGGGCGCGGCGTGTCGGTACACCGGGCCGACTGTCCCAGCCTGAAGGATGCCGGCATGGAGCAGGAGCGGTTGATCGAGGTGGAGTGGGAGGACCAGAATCCCAGCGGCACCTACGAGGCGGAGATCCGGATCGTCTGCTACAACCGCACCGGACTGCTGGCCGAGCTGTCGGTGATGTTCGCTTCGATGGACGTGCCCGTCAGCGCCATATCGGCCAGGGCGCTGAAGGACAACACCTTCCTGTTCAACATCTCCCTGATCATCAAGAACACCCAGCAGCTGGCCAAGATCATACGCGACCTGAAAAAGTGGCCGGATATCATTGAGGTCAATCGCGTCAGCGGATAGTTTGGATAAATGAGGAATGAGGAATGAGGAATGAGAAATGGCGGGGCCCTAAAGGACTCGCTTCGAAAATCCTGACGGATTTCTCTGATTGAATTCATGCTCATTACCTTTGGATGGAGAATAAGCAATGCGTGCAGTGATACAGAAGGTGACCCATGCCGAGGTCGTGGTCGAGGGCGAGACGGTGGGCAGCATCCAGGACGGCTACATGGTGCTGCTGGGGGCGGAGAACGGGGATACCGAGACCGATGCCCGCTACTGCGCCGAGAAGATCGCCGGACTGCGGGTGTTCGAGGATGAGAACGACAAGATGAACCTGTCCTTGGCCGACGTGGGCGGCAGCGTGCTGCTGGTCAGCCAGTTTACGCTGCTGGCGGACGCTCGCCACGGCAGGCGGCCCGACTTCATACAGGCCGCCCGCCCCGAGGTGGCCGAGCCCCTGTGCGACCTGGTGAAAGCCATCATCGAGTCGAAGGGCGTCCACGTGGAGACGGGCCGCTTCCGCACCCACATGCAGGTTACCCTGCTCAACGACGGCCCGGTGACGATATTGCTGGACAGCAGGAAGAAATTCTGATTCAGAATTTATCAACGCAACGGAGGTCAAATCCCATGTCCATAGACATTCGCCGCGTGGTCTGCGGCTTGATCCAGGAAAATTGCTACATCGTCCAGGCCGAGGGGCGGGACGATTGCGTGGTCGTCGATCCCGGCGACGAATATCCCAAATTGAAGGCTGCCATCGGCGACAGGCGCGTGGGGGCCATTTTGCTGACCCACGGCCACTTTGACCACATCATGGCGGCGGGTGAGATGGCGCGGGATTTCTGCACGCCGGTGTATGTCGGCGCGGAGGACGCAGAGATGCTGAACGATATCACCAAGAGCGACTATACGGGCATGCTGGGCCTTGCCCGGGCTGACTGGCCGGCCATCGACGCTGCGCCGTTTGGAGAATCGCTGTCCGTGTGCGGCATGGATTTTACCGTCCTGGCCACCCCTGGCCATTCCCGGGGCTCCGTGTGCCTGTACCTGAAGGACGAAGCCGTCCTGTTCAGCGGTGACACGCTGTTCCGCGCCGGCTATGGCAGGCTGGATCTGTACGGCGGCAAAATGGGCGCGATGCTCAAATCCCTGAAGTACCTGTTCACCCTGCCCGGAGAGGTGGCGGTCTATCCCGGTCACGGCGACGCCACCACCATCGGCGAGGAAAAGGCAAGGTATCGCATATGATACGGATCATCACCGACGAACCCCGGTTTTTCTCCGACCTGGGGGACGTGTTGCGCCTGTTTTACGGCGACGTGACCGTCAGCCTGGAGGCGGGCGACGTGGTGTTCGAGCATCATTTTGCCGAAGCTGACGGCCTCTGGACGGATACCTGGGCTTCCCAGGGCAAGCGGGTATCGCTGTCCCTGCCCATCAGCGACGAAACGCTGCTGGTGGTCAAGCGGCTGCGCAAGCGCCAGGTCAAGCAGGCGCTCTATGAGCTGCTGAAGGCATTGACGGGCCTGCGTCCCCCCTGGGGCAGCCTGACCGGCATACGGCCCACCCGTCTGCTCTACGAGGCCATGGAGGCGGGCATGGGCCTGGAAGACGCCGTGGCCTACGTGACAGAGACCTTCGACGTATCCCCGGACCGGGCCGGGCTGCTGGGGGAGATTGCCCGTATGCAGGCGGGCCTGCGGCTGGCCCCGGCCGATTGCTTCGACCTGTACATCGGCATACCCTTCTGCAGGACCCGCTGCTCCTACTGCTCCTTTTCGTCCGGCGAGATCGGCGACGGCGGCCTGGTTCAGCCCTATGTGCAGGCCCTGTTGCGGGAAATCGAGCTGTGCAGGGACCTGATGCGGCAGGCGGGGAAGCGCCTGCGGGCGGGGTACATCGGCGGCGGCACGCCCACGGCCATACCCTGCGCCGACCTGGAGCGCATACTCGCCGCAGCCCAGGCGGCCTTTCCGGGGGCCGTGGAGTGGACGGTGGAGGCCGGCAGGCCGGACACCATCGACGAGGGCAAGCTGGGGATGTTGAAGGACCGGGGCGTGTCCCGCATCTCCGTCAACCCCCAGACCTTTAGCGACGATACGCTGAAGCGGATCGGCAGGGCCCACACCGGGCGGCAGACCGTCGAGGCTTACCGGCTGGCCCGGGCGATGGGCTTTGACGACATCAACATGGACCTCATCGCCGCCCTGCCCGGAGAGGACGTGGCCGACTTCGCCCACACGCTGGACGTGGTCCAGGACCTCGCCCCGGACAGCGTGACGGTGCATTCCCTGGCCATCAAGCGCTCCAGCCGCCTCCACGAGCAGCTGGCGGTGGCGGGCAACGGCTACGGGCAGGTGTCCCGGGAGGGCGCGGCAGAGATGATCGCCATGGCCCGCAGGCGCCTGACCGGGGGTGGCTGGAAGCCCTACTACCTGTACCGGCAGAAGTACATGGCCGGGAACCTGGAAAACGTGGGCTACGCGAAGCCGGGCAAGGCCTGTCTGTACAACATCGGCAACATGGAGGAGACCGTCAGCGTGCTGGCGCTGGGCGCGGGGGCCATTACGAAGTGGCTGTTCGATACCCGCGAGGCGTCGGAATACGACGACTTCAAAAGCCGCCACGACCATTCCGCGCTGAGGATCGAGCGCGCCCCCAACGTGCGCAACATCGCAGAATACATCGCCCGGGTGGAAGAGATGGTCCGGCGGAAGCGGGACATCATCCTGGGGAAGTCGTTTGAAAATGTTTGATTCGGAGGGATCCTGCCCATGCGACAACGGAAGAAGGGCTTTTTCAGCGACAGGCGGCGGCTCATCGTTGCGGTCGTCCTGGGGGCGCTGCTGTTGGCCGGGGCGCTGCTGCTGATCCTGAAGCTGACCGAGCCCAAAGAGCCGGAGGAGCCCGACCCGAATCCCGTCGCCACCATCACCATGTCCGACGGCGCGCAGATGCGCTTCGAGCTGTACCCCGACAAGGCGCCCAACACCGTGGCCAACTTCATCCGCCTGGCCAACAGGGGCACCTACAACGACCGCGAATTCTTCCGCGTCGTGGCGGGCGTGCTCATACAGGGCGGCGATCCGCTGGACAACGGCACCGGCGGCCCGGGATACACCATTAAGGGCGAGTTTGCCGAGAACGGCTTCAGTGGCAACGACATTTCGCACCTGCGCGGCACGATTTCCATGGCCCGGCAGAGCGGCTACGACACCGCAGGCAGCCAGTTCTTCATCATGCAGGGCAGCTATCCCGAATACGACGGCAGGTATGCCGCCTTTGGCCGAGCCGCGGACGATCAAACCCTGACGGTGCTGGACGCCATCGCTTCCCAGCCCACCGACAGCACCTACCTGCCTCTGACCCGCCAGGTGATCCGCAGCATCAGCGTGAACACGTTCGGTGTGGACTACGGGGATCCGGAGACGATCAAGGATGAAAAAGAATAACAGGAAGGAGTATATCCCATGAAGAAGCTGTTTACACTGTTCCTCTGCGCCTTGCTGATGTGCGGCGCGTTCACCGCGTTTGCCGAGGGCAGCGCCCTGCCCGTCGCCACCATCGAGATGGCAAACGGCGATGTGATGAAGCTGGAGCTGTATCCCGACGTCGCCCCCAACACGGTGGCGAATTTCATCGAGCTGGCCAACGCCGGCTTCTACGACGGCCTGATCTTCCATCGGGTCAGTCCCGGCGTCATGATCCAGGGCGGTGACCCCACCGGCACCGGCATGGGTGGCCCCGGCTACGGCATCAAGGGCGAATTCGCGGCCAACGGCTTCGAGAACAACCTGTCCCACGAGCGAGGCGTGATTTCGATGGCCCGGGCCCAGCACCCGGATTCCGCGGGCAGCCAGTTCTTCATCATGCACGCCGACTATCCGGCTCTGGACGGCCAGTACGCCGCCTTTGGCCGGGTGATCGAGGGCATCGAGGCCGTGGACCACGTGGCCGACATCCAGACCGACGCCAACGATCGCCCCGTGGAGGACCAAGTGATAAAGTCCATCCGCGTGGAGACCAACGGTGTGGAATACACCGCAGAGAAGATCCAGTAATCGATCATATCAGGAGGCTATCACCATGAGCAATCCCATTGTCACCATCGAGATGGAAAACGGCGGTATAATCCGCTCGGAGCTGTACCCGGAGATCGCGCCCAATACCGTGGCGAACTTCGTCAGCCTGGTGCAGTCCGGCTTTTACGACGGCCTGATCTTCCACAGGGTCATCCCCGGCTTCATGATCCAGGGCGGCGACCCCCAGGGCACCGGCATGGGCGGCCCCGGCTATACCATCAAGGGCGAGTTCGCCCGCAACGGCTTCCGGCAGAACAACCTGAAGCACAGCCGCGGCGTGCTGTCCATGGCCCGCAGCATGATGCCCAACTCCGCGGGCAGCCAGTTCTTCATCATGCACGCCGACGCGCCCCACCTGGACGGCGACTATGCCGCCTTTGGCCGGGTGATCGAGGGCATGGACGTGGTGGACGCCATCGCCGGCACGCCCACCGGCTTCCAGGACCGGCCCGTGCAGGAGCAGCGCATCAAAAAGGCCACCGTGGACACCTTCGGGGAGACCTACAGGGTGGAGAAGTACGGGCGCTGAACCCGGCGACAAAGAAACCCCTCCCGCTGTCGCAATCGACAGGGGAGGGGTTTTCAATGTCCTAAAGGATTGGTTTCTCGTCGGAATGGACAAGTCCTACTTTACGGTGATCTTGCAGGTGGCCTTCTTGCCGTTGGCTGTCCTGACGGTGATTTTTACGGTACCCTTCTTTCGGGCCTTGACCACGCCGTTACTGGAGACCGTGGCGACCTTTTTGTTGCTGCTGGTCCAGGTGAAGGTGGTCTTGGCGCCGGCGCCCTTCAGCTTGGGCTTCAGGGTCAGTTTTCCGCCGACCTTCATAGTGGCCTTGGTCTTGCTCAGCGTGACGCCGGTGGGGGCGGCGGGCACGGTGATCTTGCAGGTGGCTTTCTTGCCGTTGGAGGTTTCGACGGTGATTTTTACGGTACCCTTCTTCAGGGCCTTGACCACGCCGTTACTGGAGACCGTAGCCACCTTTTTGTTGCTGCTCTTCCAGGTGAACCTGGGGGTGGCCGTGGAGGGCGTAACCGTTGCCTTGAGCGTCAGCTTACCGCCGACCACGAGGGTCGCCTTGGTCTTGTTCAGCTTCACGCTCTTGGGCAGGATCTCACGGCCCTTTCCGTCCGTGTGCACGACGGGAATGCCGTTGGAGTGGGCGAACTTTTCCGCTGTACTGCCTGCGGGTGCCCAGATCTCCAGCTTCGGGCAGTTTTCAAAGCTGCCGTCAGCAATCTTTTTCACAGTACTGGAAATGTTAACGATAGACAGCTTTGCGCAGTTGAGGAAGGCATTGTCGCCGATGGTGGTGACGCCATTGGGAATGAACACATCCTTCAGGACAGTGAAGTATCTGAATTGCTCCTCGTGAATCTCTGTAATGCCAGCAGGCCAGCGCACCGATTTCAGGCTATTTCTCAGCAAATCGCCTGAGATTGCGTCTTTACCCAGTTCGGTGACGGAATCCGGGAAGTTCAGCGCTTTGAGGGGGGTATTGAAGAATACGCCTTCCTTCAAGGTCTCCAGGCCATTGGCCATCGTCAGGGTCTTCAGGCTTCTGCAGTTTCTGAAGGCATCCACGTCGAGCATCTCGACGCCTGCTTTCAGCGTGACGCTGCCCAGACGGTCGCAGCCTTCGAAGGCGCTCTCGCCGACGGTTTTGACACTGCCGGGCACAACCATCGATGTCAGCTTGTCACAGTCACAGAAGGTGCTGTCGCCGATTTCCGGCACGCCATTGGGAATCGTTACAGCGGTCAATCCGTCACAGTTGTAGAAGGCTCCCTCACCGATGCTGCTGACTGTAGCGGGGATATCGATGGCCTTCAGACGTGTGCAATTGTAGAATGCATAACTGCCAATGGTTTCCAGGTTGGCGGGGATCTGGATCTCCGTCAGCACGGAGAAGCCGTCGAACTGATTGTCGTGAATTTCCTTCACACCTGCAGGCCAGCGCACCTTCTTCAGGCTTTCGCTCAGCGCTTCTTCCAATCCGTGATGGGTGGCACCTGCGGCCAATTCAGTGACAGAATCCGGGAAGATCAGCTCTTCGATGCGGCATCCGATGAACGCGCCGGTTTTTACAGTCTTCAGGCCGTCGGCCATCGTCAGGGATTTCAGGGCGTCGCAGCCTCTGAAGGCATCCGCGTCGAGCTTCTCGACGCCGGCCTCCAGTGTGACGCTGGCCAGACGGTCGCAGCTTTCAAAGGCGCTGTCGCCGATGGTTTTGACGCTGCCGGGCACAACTATCGATGTCAGGCTGTCACAGTTGAAGAAGGTGTTGTCGCCGATGTATGGCACGCCGTTGGGAATCGTTATGGCGGTCAGGCTGTTGCAGCTCCAGAAGGCATCCTCGCCGATATTATTAACCGTTGCGGGGATATTGATCTTCTTCAGACTGGAGCAATTTAAGAACGCTCGCTCGCCGATGCTCTCCAGGTTAACGGGAAGCTGGATTTCAGTCAGTGCGGTGAAGCCATGGAATTGATCCTCGTGGATATCCCTGACGCCCGCGGGCCAGCGGACCTTCTTCAGGCTTTCGCACAGGGGGCCGTTGTAATAGCCACCGAAGGTAGCGCCTCCGGCCAGCTCGGTGACGGAATCCGGGAAGATCAGTTCTTCGATGCGGGTGCCGATAAACGCGCCGGATTCTACGGCCTTCAGGCCGTTGGCCATGGTCAGGGTCTTCAGGCTGTCGCAGTCTTTGAAGGCTTCCACGCCGATCACTTCGACGCCGGCCTCCAGCGTGACGCTGGCCAGACGGTCGCAGCCTTCAAAGGCGCTTTCACCGATGGTTTTGACACTGCCGGGCACAACCATCGATGTCAGCTTGTCGCAATTACTAAAGGTCATAATGCCGATTTCCGGCACGCCATCGGGAATCGTTATAGCGGTCAATCCGTCACAGCCGTTGAAGGCTCCCTTACCGATGCTCATGACTGTAGCGGGGATATCGAAGGAATCCAGGCCGGTGCAACCCTCGAATGCCCATTCGCCAATGGATTCCAGATTAGCGGGAATCTGGATTTCCGTCAGCGCGTAGAAGCCGTGGAACTGATCGTTGTTGATATCCACAACGCCCGCAGGCCAGTGTACCTTCTTCAGGCTTCCTGTCAGCGGGTTGCGGTGCCATCGATCAAAGGTTGCGCTACCCCACAGCTCGGTGACGGAATCCGGGAAGATCAGCTCTTCGATGCAGGTGCCGATGAAAGCGCCGCCCCTCACGGCCTTCAGGCCGTCCGCCATCGTCAGTGTCTTCAGGAGGCTGCAGTCCTGGAAAGCATTCTCTTCGATTATCTCGACGCCCGCTTCCAGCGTGACACTCTCCAGACGCCGGCAGCCGTTAAAGGCATTGTAGCCGATGATCTTGACGTTGCCGGGTACCGTCAGCGACGTCAGAGTATCACAACCATAGAAGGCGCCGCCGCCGATGGCATAGACCATTCGCGGGATGGTCACCGCGCCGCCTGGGCCGTTGTACTCGACCAGCACGCCATATTCGTCGATGACGAATCCTGCGCCGCTTTCTCCGTCGTTGGCCTGTGCGGCTTCCCGGTTCTCAGGAATCCCGTCGGGCAAGGAGATGCCGTCGTCCAACGACAGCGCCAGGGGGTCGTCTGCCCCGGGCTGTTGCCCGTCGTCCGCGCCTTCGAGGACGATGCTGAACTCGGGATCGAGCTCCGGCACGTCGTCGACAGACGGCACCTCCAGGCCGTCTGTCGCCACCGAAGGCTCTTCGTTCAGTGACAATTCAAAATTCCCGACGACGTTGATCGCGTCTTCCGCGATCGCCGTGGGGATGAGCGCACACAGCAGCCACAGGGCCGCCAGCAAAAGGACATACCGGTTCTTCCTCATACAGATCAGACTCCTTTGCAAATTGATCCGGTTGGACTTGATCGATCTGCCGAACAGATGATTGCGGCCGTCGACATGATGACAATAATATAATATCATGGAAATGACTGGAAATCAATACTTTTGTCTTTATGTATAATTAACCGGGGTATGTCATTTGACGTCCGGATGCTTGAAAAACCCCTGGCGATTTGATACAATACCATAAGAGCCCCCCTTATCGGGGTCAAAGAGGAGAATGCGCATGTCCAGGAAGCTGATCGTCGCGGAAAAGCCCTCCGTGGCCCGGGACATCGCCCGGGTGCTGGGCGTCAAGGGCCGGGGCGAGGGCTGCCTGGTGGGCGAGGAGTACGTCGTCACCTGGGCCATCGGCCACCTGGTCTCGCTGTGCGAGCCTGGGGAGACCGACGAGCGCTGGGTGAAGTGGAACATGGCCGACCTGCCGATGCTGCCGGAGCGCATACCGCTGAAGGTGCTGCCAAACACCAGGGCCCAGTTTTCCGTGGTCAGGGGCTGGATGCTGAACAAGGAGATATCCAGTCTGATCTGCGCCACCGACAGCGCCAGGGAGGGCGAGCTGATCTTCCGCTACATCTACCAGATGACCGGCTGCAAAAAGCCGGTAGAGCGGCTGTGGATCTCGTCGATGACCGACGCAGCCATCAAACAGGGCTTTGCCGAGCTGAAGCCGTCGGCCTGGTACGATTCCCTCTACGAGAGCGCCCGCTGCCGCAGCGAGGCCGACTGGCTTGTGGGCATGAACGCCTCCCGGGCCTTCTCGCTGGCCTACGACGCCCACCTGTCCGTGGGTCGGGTGCAGACCCCGACGTTGAACCTGATCGTCAAACGGGACCTTGAGATCGAAAACTTCGTGCCAGAGGACTACTGGGAGATTCGGGCTGACTTCGGCGATTACGAGGGCCTCTGGGTCAACCCGAAGACGAAGAAGACCCGCTGCACGGACCGGGACGAGGCCGAGGCCATCCGCCAGGCGGTCCAAGGGCAGAGCGGGACGGTGACCGAGAGCAAGACGACCCGCAAGAAGGTGCCGCCGCCCCAGCTGTACGACCTGACCAGCCTCCAGCGGGAGGCCAACAAGAAGCTGGGCTATTCCGCGGACAAGACGCTGAAGCTGGCCCAGTCCCTCTATGAGACCCACAAGCTGATCACCTATCCCCGCACCGACAGCCGCTACCTGCCGGACGACATGAAACCGAAGATCGCCGCCACGCTGAAGAAGCTGCCCCCGGCCTACGCGTCCTTCGTGGAGTCGCCGGAGCTGAACTGGCAGCTGAAGGACAAGCGCTTTTACGACAATGCCAAGATCAGCGACCATCACGCCATCGTGCCCACGGAGAAGACGGCCAATTCCAGGGGCCTGACCCGGGAGGAGGCGCTGCTGTTCGACATGATCGCCCGCCGACTGATCGCGGTCCACTATCCCCACTATGAATACGAGAGCGCAAGGGTGGTCACGAAGGTGGGCAAGCACGCCTTCAAGTCGACCGGCGCGATGCCCCTGAAGGAGGGCTGGAAGGCGCTCTACAGGGGGGACAAAGCGGATGATAAGGAGCCGCCGCTGCCCAAGCTGGCGGTGGGGGACGGGCGCACGGCGCAGAAGGCGACGGTAAAGACCTGCCAGACCGAGCCGCCGCCCTCCCACACCGACGCGTCGCTTTTGAACCTGATGGAGAACGCGGGCCGGGACATCGAGGACGAGACCCTGCGGGAGCAGATGAAGTCCTCTGGCCTGGGCACGCCCGCCACCCGTGCGGCCACCATCGAGCGCCTGATCGAGGTGGGCTACGCCCGGCGCAAGGGCAAGAGCATCGTGTCCACGGAGAAGGGACGTCAACTGATCTCGGTGGTGCCGGAGCAGATCGCCTCCGCCGTGACCACCGGCAAGTGGGAGAAGTTTCTGAGCGACATGGCCGGCCAGAAGGACGAGGCCGCCCGCACCGCAAAGTCCGATCGCTTCATGAACGGCATCCGCCGCTTCTCGGTATTCCTGGTGCAGGCCGCCCAAAACGGCCCCCGGGTGCAGTTCGAGAAGGATACGCCGAAGGCGAAAAAGCCCGCGAAGAAGCGGGGGAGTAAATACTGATTCATCGAGCAAAGCTCGATAAATCAGAATTTCCTGCTCCGAACCAATTCGTCCTCCAAAGGAGGGGCAGACATGAAACAGCTCTTATCCATTGCCGTCGTTGCGGCACTGTGCGCCTTTGGTGGTATGGCCGAGGGTGCGCCTCTGCCGACGCGGCTGCCGGCGTCGTCGGAATTTGGCGTGGATTCCACCCAGCCGCCCGCGACCTTCTCCGAGGCGGATGCGCCCTATGACGGCATCTGGCAGCCCTTTGAGGACGGCTTTAAGCTGTACCTGCCCCGCGGATGGGCTTCCTTGACGCTCGACGAAGCCCAGGCGGGGGCAGGGCTGTTCTACCGGGCGGGCAGCGACGACGGGGCTATGGGCGTCGCCGTGGGCTATATGCCCGCCGGAACGCTTGAAACGACGGAAGCGCTGGCGGAGGACTTCGAGCGCAGCGGCTATACCGCCGTCGTTCAGGGAGACCTGAACGGCATGCCGGCCATCGCCTTTGAACGGCCCCGGGACGGCTATCGCGGCGTCGCCTTCTTCCACCCGCTCTACCGGGATTATGTGCTCTACGTCTTTGTTTCGCCCCTTGAGCCGCAGGCTGAGGAGACAGTCAGGATTGGGTTGGCGCTGCTTGCGTCGATCACGCCCCTGGAGGTTTCTTCGGAGAGGTTAAAAAATTATTGACAACCATGCAGGAAAAACGCGAACCGTGCAGAATATTATTATCAGGGCGTTAAAAATGGGTTGACGGGCGCGTCAGCGCCGCCCAGCGCCATAAAAGTGATAAAGGAGAGATGAACATGAAGTGTGTCTTTGTGGGCAAGGAAGTTGTCTCCGACAGCCTGAAGGCCAGGGCTGAAAAGAAGCTGAGTAAGCTGGATCGTTATTTTAATAAAGAGGCCGAGGCCATCATCCGCTTCCGTCAGCAGCGCGGTGGCCGGAATATCTGCGAGATCACCGTCAGCGTGGACGGCCTGATCCTGCGCGCCGAGGAGAATTCCAACGACATGTACCTGTCCATCGACCGCGCCGTGGACAAGCTGGAGAGCCAGATTCGCCGCTATCGCACCAAGATGGGCAAGCACCTGCGCGATCCCAAGCCCGAGGCGCCCGAAGAGAAGGTCGAGCCCGTATATGAGGAAGCCAGCTATGACGTCGTGCGCGTGAAGAAGTTCAGCGTGAAGCCCATGGACGTGGACGACGCCATTACCCAGATGGAGCTGCTGGGCCACAACTTCTTCCTGTTTATGAATGCCGAGACCAATACGATGTGCGTGCTCTACCGTCGCAACGACGGCACCTACGGCCTGCTGGTGCCCGAAAACTGATAATAACATGCCACTGAAAAAGGGGGGCGGCGCGTTAGCGCCGCCTCCCCTTTTCAGCCGGTGGGTTTGAAACAAAGGCTCCGGATCATTTTGCCGCCTTGGCGAAGCGCTCGGCGTAGGCTTCAGGCGTCAGTCCGCCATCCAGGAATTGGATCATCAGGTCGTATTGGGCGTCGTCGAAGCCAAAATCCGGCGCGATGGGCACCAGCGCGTCCGCGAGGCTTCGATAGCGGGCGATGCTTGCCTCCGACGCCAGCCACTGGCCGTTCTCGCGGTAGTCCTCCATGTAGGCCTGGAGATCGGCAAGCTGTGCCTGAAGGTAAGCCCGCTCGTCGGCGGTCTGGGCGGCGTCGATGTCCTGCTGGAGCAGCGCCAAATCCTGGGCCATGGTATCCATGTCCTCCTGGTAGGCGGCGTTGGCAACCGGCGTGTTCATGCTCTGGCATAAGGCCATTTTGGTTTCCACGTTTGTCTTCTCCCACGCGAGGGCCGCAAAGGACAGCGCGGCCTCGGGATTGTCGGAGTGGGGATTGACGCAGAGCACGAAGGCCACCTGGCTGATCAGGCGCTCACCGCCCGGTTGCACGGAGAGGGGCCATATTTCCATGCCCTGCGCCTGCGGTGAAACCGCGATATCGGGCATGCCGCTGTCCATCAGGGCCGTGCGGTTGCTGTCACCCTGTTCAGGCTGAACATCGCCCGAGGCGGCGCTCTGCGGGGAGAGCGGCGGGAGACCGTCCGTGGCCGACAGGCGGGACCAGTTTACACCGTTGAAGGCTTCCAGCAACGGCGGCAGCGTCTGGGACAGGCGGTCGATGGCGCTGTCGTCCGCCCCGATCCACAGCAGGCAATCCTGGACCATCGAGCCAAACACCATATCCCGAAGGCCGTCGGCGGGCATGTCCATGTCATACAGGCGATATTCACCGCCAGCGGTCAAAGCGCCGCTGTCGGCAAGCTGCCCCAACAGCGCCAAGAAGCCGGGCCAGTCTGTGGGGATTTCTTCCAGGGAAAGGCCGGTCAGCGCCTGCACGGCGGGAACATTCAACAGCTGGCAGTAGCTTCCGACGGCCGTAGGCACGGCGTACAGATGCCCGTCCGCTTGAAGGGCCTTGGCCATTCTGGGGGTCATGTCCGCGACGGCGGAGGTCAGCGTGGCGATGCCGGACAGGTCGGCGACGAAGCCCGATTCCCGCAGGGACCGGTACAGGTCAGAGTTCAGATCCAGCACAAAGGCGTCGTATTCCGACGGATGCGCCTTGAACTCGGAGAACAGGTCCGCCGCCTCGGCGACATTTGCGACGGAAACAGCGCAGCCAGGATTGGCGAGCTCAAAATCCCGGGCTGCTGTCACCACGGTTTCGTCGTCAACGATGTTGGCAATGCGCAACCGGGTGGTGAACGCCACGGAGCCGCGAATGTCGCAGCTGAGCAGCTGGCCGCTCTCGCTGAGCGCAGCGTACCGATTGCCGGCGACGACGCCCAGGCGCAGCAGGGCAGGGGCGGAATCCAGCGTACCGACGGGCTTCGGGGCCTCTGCGCCGCCCGGGGAAAGGGCATAGACCGTGTTGTTGAAGGAGTAGTACAGCAGCCCCTCTGGCGCGTCCCAGGCAAAATTGGCGGCGCGCAGGGCGGAATCCAGGGCTATGGTATCCAACAGCTGTGTGCTGCCGTCATCCAGGGACAGGCGGGTGAGCTCCAGCAGGGACTCATCCGCCTCGCTTGGCCCGGCGATGAGCAGGGCGCCGTCATAGGGCATGGCAGCGGTGTAGGCAGCCAGTGAACGCTCGCCAAGGGACGATAGAGCGTCAGTGTCAGGTGCGTATGAAAAGAAATGGAAGCGGTAGGTGTCGTCCAGGGCGGCGATGAACAATCGCCGCCCACAGCCGATCATGTTGACCTCGTACCATTTCGCCCGACTGTCGGCCAGGAAGCCGAGCTGATCGCTTGCGTCATATTCCCTGACCGCGGCAATGGCGTTCCCGGTCAAACCGAGCTCCAGCAGTCGGATCGTGCCGCTGTTCGCGGCGCTGCTCAGGGTAAGCGCCAGCATTACGCTGTCCTCCGCCCAGGCGGTAACGGACACGCGCATCAGCGCCTCATCGGGCTGCAGGTATTCGGAAAGCGGCAGTGTCGCCCGGACGGCCCCGGCTTCGACATCCTCGCAGAGGATGGCCATGTCGTCAACGTGCCATACCAATCCCCCGCAAACGGCCATGTCGGGGCACTTTTCGTTCATGGCATCCCCGAGGGCGACAGGCGCGGCGTCCATGGCCATGGCGCAGACCAGTATGGCCAGCAACAGGCAGAGTATTTTTTTCATGTCATATTCCTTTCAGGTGGTCCGGATAAATGAAATAATACAAAAGAGCCCGTTCCCTGGGGAGACGGGCTCAATGGGTCAGGTTTGGCTGCGATTACCTGACATTGAAGTACCAGTTGAAGGAACGGACGAAGTACCAGCGACTGTAGCTTGCGGAGGGACGATAGTAGGTCCTCACATAGGTCCTGTAAGTGCCCCTGGGCCAGTAGCTGTACACGGCGGTCTTGATCGTGTGGTAGCGCCTGCCGGTAAAGTTGATGTCCCAGTAGCCATAGCGCCTGCCCGTCGCGCTCCTGTAGATCTGGCCGTCATAATTGGCGCGATAGCCGTACCTGTAGCTGTAGCTGTTGCTGTTCACGAAATACTTGTGATACGTGTAATAGCCGCGGTAAGCGGTGGTCGGACGGCTGACCAGCTTGACTCTGGGATACGTGGCGAAAGCGGGCACGCACATGCTTACGATCAGTGCCATCACAAAGACCAACACAGCAACCTTCCTGACTGTCCTCTTCATAGGAAAATACCTCCTTCAATAATTCAGCGCTAAGCAACTGACATAAAATTACCATACTTTTACACAATTGTCAACCCCTTTTAGCGATTATATCCAAGAAGAAGTATGAATATATTATTACAAGAAGTCAACAAATAAAAGTATAGTAAACGACATAAATAAATTTACTTTGTAATCATCTGGATAATGTGGTATACTTCTTCTAGAAGGATGTGATATCATGAATCTACGGAAGTATAGCACTGATCCAAAGGTACTGCTGGAGCAAGGTAAGGCAATAA
>JAFRJF010000316.1 GCA_017432405.1 Clostridia bacterium
ATAGAGAAGCGTTCTTACCACTTCATAGGCGCCTGTTCCATCTGTCATCCCATGGAAAACATCGAGGATAATCCAGTTGTCCTGCCAGCAAAACGCAATCATGTGAAAATTGGAAGCCTCGGAGTTCAAAGCCACGCCATGGAGCGAATTTGTAATCACCACAGGCCGATAGTTTTCCACAAAATAGTATTGTCCGTCTTTTTTCTGCAATTCCAAACAGAAATACGGGTATCTTTCCATGGTGATGTCCACGGCGTAGCGAAGAACGTCCGGGGCGATCAGATCCCGCATACGAATCCTGATTCTGATTTCATTAGGACGCTCTTTGGTTGTCACATATAATGAGCGCAATTCCGAAAACAGCTTTTGTTCCATTTGCACCTCCAAAAATCTCGATTTACGCCTTCTTCTCCCCGTTCACGAGAACGACGTTCATCGGCTCGACTTCAATCTTCTGCCAGACATTCTCAACCACATAAGGCTCAGATTCCAGATACTTGTCCAGAGCAGCCCGGTTCTCAAACTCCATCACCAGCGCTGAGCCCTTCGTCTTGCCTTCTTCATCCAGCAGGCCACCGGCAACAATGATCTGTTTGCCGAGGGCCTTCATGCCCTCCAGGTGGCTGGGACGGACCTCCATTCGCTTTTCAGCATACCTTCGCCGTCATAGGCCTTCATTAAGAATTACATTGTGATCTCCTTAGAATCATCTCGACAACCTGGGAATCACAGTTCATGATAATAAGGACAGATATTTTCATAATGCCCATCCTTCATACGGAAGCCTCCGGGAATGGTGCCGAGCTGCGTAAATCCTAAACGCTCATACAAGTGCCGCGCATGGATGTTGCTTTCCACGACAGCATTGAACTGAAGCACTCGAAAGCCCAACTCCCTCCCTTTTTTCAAGCAGTCCTGAACCAGCTTTTCTCCAATGTGCCTGCCTCGTGCCTCCGAAGCCACCGCATAGCTGGCATTGCAAATGTGGCCACACCGACCCACATTGTTGGGATGGAGAATGTAAAGTCCCAGGATTGTTCCATTCTCCTCAGCTACGCCCGTATAGCTTTGGGATGCAAAAAATGACCTGCCGGTCTCCATGGTCAGGCAATCCTCCTGGGGAAACGCGATACCCTCCTCAACCACTTCATTCCATATCCGAATTATGGATGGCATATCGTTTTGAGTATACTCTCTTATAATCATTGCAAAATCTCCTCATATTTTAAATGTCTATCACCCTGTATAAGCGTCTTCCGCCGAATTGGAGAAGTCCTGCTTCGCCAGCCACTCGGCTTCTTCGTCATTCTCCGGAATATCGATGCGTTCGATCTTGAAGAAGACCGGCCTTGTGCCATCGTTGCAGCATGCGATCATTATGCGGTCGTCGTTCATCCAGCCCTTCATGATTCATTATATGTGAATAACAGGAGAAAAGCAAGACAGGAAAAGCCCAGTTCTTCGCTTTCCTGGTCTTTGGAAAGTAATCTACTGGGCTTCCGTATCTCCTACACTCTAATCAGGGGTGAGGCTCATCACCGTATGATGCAGGTGAAGAATAATGCTGAATCAGTTTTCAAGAACGCAGCTACTATTGGGCAGACCTGCCATTGTGCGGCTGACCCATAGGCATATCTGATATGGCGGCATGGAAGACGTGTGGCACCGAGTTTGTGCAAATTGCGCCGACGACCGTGAAAAAAACTTTGACCGGATCCGGAAAAAATTCATTATTCATTGCAAAAAAAACGTACGTGAGGGGCTTTTGTTCGCCATCTTGTGCGTTTTGGTCGGATTCCCAAAATAACGCTTATTCTGGTTAATCTCCCAGCAACAAATAGACGAAAGATTTTTGTGGGCTTTCAACATATTTTAGGGCACTTCCTGCAGGAAGTGCCCTAAAATAACATGGTGACCCATCGGGGATTCGAACCCCGGACACCCTGATTAAAAGTCAGGTGCTCTACCGACTGAGCTAATGGGTCGCAGTGGCTGGGGCGGCAGGGGTCGAACCTGCGAATGCGGGAGTCAAAGTCCCGTGCCTTACCGCTTGGCTACGCCCCATCAGAGCGCCGCACCAATTCAAAAAAATGGGGTGAGTAGTGGGGCTCGAACCCACGACCTCCAGGGCCACAACCTGGCACTCTAACCAACTGAGCTATACCCACCATAACTGGCGCGCCAGAAGGGACTCGAACCCCTGACCCACGGCTTAGAAGGCCGTTGCTCTATCCAACTGAGCTACTGGCGCAACCTCAGACGCAAGCAGGAGGAGCATCCCGCTGACAATTTAAGATTATACCATCATTCGATGGATTTGTCTATAGCGCAATGGCAATAAACCAACATTTTACCTTTGTTCGCGCACTGCACAGCAGCAAAATGTCCACTCACCAGATTAATTATTGCGTCGCGGTCATCAGCTTCTGCCTGAGTTCGTCCGCAAGCTTGTACCAGTGCTGCACCGTGTTTTCCAGAAAGAAGTAGTGGGCAAAGTAGAAGGCCAGCAGCACCGCCAATGCCAGCATGACGATCGCGGCCAGGGGGTTGGTCTCCGGGTGAAGCACCGCCATATCGACAGTGAACAGCTCGGCAACGGCCGTCATCACCAGCACGATAAGGTGCACCAGCCGTTCGTGCTGCAGCCAGCGCAGCTTTTCAAGGTGCAGCGCCATCACCTCCCGGGATGGGGGAACGGACGCCAGCATGGCCTCGTGCGCCCGACAGTACCGCTTCATATTGATGCCGAATTTATCCTGCACGGTCGATCACCGCCTTCTGGAACCTTCTCGTCAAACCTGCGTACGATTACGCCCCTTCCCGACGTGGGGAAGGGGCGATGTATGAACAAATTTGAGGATCAGTCGCGGGACAGGATGGTCTTTTCGGTCTCCACATCGAAGAAGTGGAGGCGGTTCACATCGAAGCCCACCTTGATCTTGTCGCCGCCACGGGAGGTGGTGCGGGGATCGACGCGGGCGATGAAGTTCTCGTCCTTGCCGCTGGTGGTCATATAGAGGTAGGTCTCAGAGCCCATCAGCTCGATGATCTCGACGTCGACGTCGATGCAGGCGTCGGGATAGGTGGAGGTGAACACCGGGTCGTCAGAGATGTTCTCGGGACGAATGCCCATGTAGACTTCCTTGCCGATGTAGTCGCCGGTCATGCGCTGGACCTTGCCGTCGGGCACCTTGATGGAGTTGGTGCCGAAGGTGGCATAGACGCCGTCACCTCGCTTCTCCAGCTTCACGCGGAAGATGTTCATCTGGGGCATGCCGATGAAGCCGGCGACGAACAGGTTGGCGGGATAGTCGTACAGGTTCTGGGGGCTGTCCACCTGCTGGATGAAGCCGTCCTTCATGACCACGATGCGGGAGCCCATCGTCATGGCCTCGGTCTGGTCGTGGGTAACATAGATGAAGGTGGTCTGCAGGCGCTTGTGCAGCTTGGTGATCTCGGAACGCATCTGCACGCGCAGCTTGGCGTCCAGGTTGGACAGAGGCTCGTCCATCAGGAAGACCTTGGGTTCACGGACGATGGCGCGGCCCAGGGCGACACGCTGGCGCTGACCACCGGACAGAGCGGCGGGCTTGCGGTTCAGCAGGGCCTCGATGCCCAGGATGGAGGCAGCTTCCTTGACACGGCGGTCGATATCGGCCTTTGGCATCTTGCGCAGCTTCAGGCCGAAGGCCATGTTGTTGTAAACCGTCATATGGGGGTACAGGGCGTAGCTCTGGAAAACCATCGCGATATCGCGATCCTTCGGGGGAATGTGGTTTACCAGCTTGTCGTCGATATACAACTCACCCTTTGAAATATCCTCCAGACCGGCGACCATGCGCAGGGTGGTGGATTTGCCGCAGCCGGAAGGCCCGACCAGGATTATAAACTCTTTATCTTCGATTTCCAGGTTGAAATCGCTCACCGCGACGACATCACCGGCATAGATTTTATAAATGCCGCGAAGGGACAAACTGGCCATATGGAACTACCTCCTCAAATAAAATTCCGTATTTATATTATATCAGGATATGATCAAAAAGTGTATGGGGCGATTTCACAAAAAGAAGGCAAATCATTGTACCATCCTGTCAGGCATCCCAAAAAGTGACGCGATTGTTATGGCAAATTGACAATACGTTGGAAAAGAACCGGTTATTCCATACCCAAATAGGGCGGAATAGCGGCGGTGTTTAACGTGATATTAATTTATTGATCCTCCAAGAAGCGTTCAAAGTCGAAAAAATCCTGGATATGCGCGACAATCCCGGGTATATGGGCCAGAACCTTGGGCGAAACCGTCTGGCCGATGACGATGACCCCACCGACGCCCGCGCCTGTCGCGGACTGAATGCCGGGAAGGGAGTCCTCGACGACAAGGGTATCCTCGGGACGGAAGCCGAGGCACTGCATCGCCGTCCGATAGATCGCCGGGTCGGGCTTACCCGGAAACTCGCCGGTCATGTAGAAGATGTGCCTGTCGTCAAACCAGCGCCTCAGGCCCAGGTCTTCCATATAGAAATCCACATTGGCACGGATCGACGCCGTGGCCACGCAGCAGGGTACCCGCCTGGTCCTGAGCATGTCGAGCATCTCCACGACGCCGGGCGCCAGCGCCTGCCTGGCGGGGTCCGCCAGCACGATCGCCCGGTAGATGCGCTCCTTCTCCTCGGAGAGGGCGTTGATCGCCTCTTCAGACGGGCCTTCTCCAAAGAAGCGGCGCAATATGACGTCGTTGCCCGGCCCGTTCATCTTCTGCCGGAAGTCGTCGTCGCTGATAGCGATGCCGTGCGCCGCCATGAACTGCGTCCATGCCAGGCGGTGATATTCCGTGTCGCGAAACAGCGTGCCGTTGAAGTCGAATATAAAGCTTCGCATGCGCTCACCTCTTGGTCAGGTCCGCAAAGGTCGCTTCGGTATAGGCCCGCAGGTCCTCCGGATTGATGATGAGCTGTTGGCCGCGCAGGCCCGCGCTGACATAGATGCGGTCAAACAGCGTGGCGATCTCGTCGATATAGGTCGGGTATTTCTTCTTCATGCCGATGGGGGAGCAGCCGCCGCGCACATAGCCGGTCAGGCCCAGAAGCTCCCTGACATGGATCATTTCCACCTTTTTGTCGCCCATGGCAGCGGCGCACTTTTTCAGGTCCAGCTCCTCGGCCACGGGGATGACGAACACGCACAGGCCCCTGCGCTCGCCGCGAACCACCAGCGTCTTGAAGACGCAGTCCGCGTCGACCCCCATCATGGCGGCGGCGTGGACGCCGCTCAGGTCGCTCTCATCCACC
This sequence comes from Clostridia bacterium, assembly GCA_017432405.1. The sequence goes on from JAFRJF010000316.1 coordinate 5,289, forward strand.
GGATATTCGGCGGTTTCAAATCGTATTCCCGCCTGGGTGAGCAGGCGCATGGCGTTGGTCACGGTCATGGCATAGCCTCCTTGGGCGGCACGGGTATGCCGCAGGTGTCGGGCAAGGTGTAGAAGACCTCCATAAGCGTAAGCCCGTGGGCGGGGGCGGTGACGCCGAGATCCAGTCGGTTCCCGGTGTCTATGGCCCGCGCCAGCGCACCGCTTTCCAGCTTTCCGGAGCCGATGTCCCTCAAAGTGCCGGCGATGATGCGGACCATGTTGTACAGAAAGCCGTTGCCCTCGACGATGAGCATGACGTCGTTGCCGTCGCGGGCGATGTCGGCGCGCCACAGGGTGCGCACGGTATCCCTGACCACGGAGCCACTGGCGGCGAAGGCCGCGAAATCGTGGGTGCCCAGCAGCGCCCGGGCTTCCTGGCGCATGCGTTCATCGTCCAGCGGATAGATGCTGTGGGCGTGGGTCAGCCGATTCAGCGCGCCGGCGTGGGGGGCGTCATAGAACAGGTAGCGATAGCGCTTGCCCCGGGCGGAAAAGCGGGCGTGAAAGCCCTCCGGCGCGTCCTGGGAGCGGCGGACGCGGATGTCCGGCGGCAGCATGGTGTTGACGGCGTAGCTGAACTTCTCGCCGGGAATGCGGCTGTCGGTGTCGAAGTGGGCGCACTGCCCAAGGGCGTGAACCCCCGCGTCAGTGCGGCTCGCGCCGTGAAGCACGACGCGCTCGCCCGTCAGACGGGCAAGCGCCTCTTCGATGACCTGCTGCACGGCAAGGGCGTTGCTCTGGCGCTGCCAGCCCGCATAGTTCGTGCCGTCGTATTCTACGGTCAGCTGGATCCTGCGCATGCTCACACCTAAAAGAGGTTCAATTTGTTCAGCGCGATGACCCCGGCCAGGAGCAGCAGCACTGCCAGCGCGGCGATGGCGTCGATGGCACCGAACTTCAACTGCTTCATGCGGGTGCGGCCCGCGCCGCCCCGATAGCAACGGGCGTCCATCGCCAGGGCCAGGTCCTCGGCCCGCCGGAACGCGCCTACGAACAGCGGCACCAGCAGCGGCACCATGGCCCTGGCCCGCTGGATCAGGTTGCCGGTTTCAAAGTTCGCGCCGCGGGCCTTCTGGGCCTTCATGATCTTGTCCGCCTCGTCCATCAGCGTGGGGATGAACCGCAGGGCGATGGACATCATCATGGCGATCTCATGGGCAGGGAAGTGGATGACCTCCAGCGGCCTGAACAGCGATTCCAGCCCGTCCGTCAGCGCGATGGGCGAGGTGGTCAGCGTCAACAGCTGGCTGCTGACCACCAGTAGGATCAGGCGCACCGCCATGAAGGAAGCCATGCGCAGGCCCTGGTCGGTGATGCGGATAAAGCCCCAGTGCACAAGCTCCTTGCCCTCGGTCTGGAAGAGCAGGTTCAGCACGAAGGTGAATATGATGATGAACATGATCGGCTTCAGGCCGCGCACCAGGAACTTCAGGTGGATGCCCGTGGATAACGCGCAGGCGACGACGAAGGCGGCGATTAGCATAAAGCCCGAAAAGCCTTGCGCCACGAACACGATGGCGATCAGGGCGACGGTCGCCAGCAGCTTTGTGCGCGGGTCGAGCCGGTGGATGAAGGAATCGCCGGGGAAATACTGGCCCAGCGTGATGTTTTTCAGCATTTGGCGTCACTTACCTCCGCTCAGATTGCCGATGATGGCGGCGCACACATCCTCCGTGCGATAGATGCCCTCGGGCATGTCGAAGCCCGACTCTCTCAGCCGCCTGGCCAGCTTGGCGCACTCCGGCACGTCCAGGCCGATGGCGTGGAGCTTGCTTTCGTGGACGAACACCTCGGCGGGCGTGCCGGTATAGGCGATCTCGCCCCGGTTCAGCACGAACAGGCGGTCGCACAGGCGGCCCACGTCGTCCATCGAGTGGGACACCATCACCACGGTGGTGCCGGATTCGTGTATGCCGCGAATCAGCCCGAACATTTCCCTGCGCCCCGTGGGATCGAGGCCGGCGGCGGGCTCGTCCAGTATCAGTATGGCTGGCTGCATGGCCAGCACGCCGGCGATGGCGACGCGGCGCTTCTGGCCCCCGGACAGCTCGAAGGGGGATTTCTCAGACACTGACGCCGGGTCCAGGCCGACCTGCCTGAGGGCGAGCTCCACCCGCTTGCTGATCTCCCCGGCGTCGAGGCCCAGGTTGGTCGGCCCGAAGGCCACGTCCTTGGCCACGGTCTCCTCAAACAGCTGGTATTCGGGGTACTGGAACACCAGCCCGACCGTCCTGCGGATGGCGATCAGGTCGGCGCCCTTTTCCCCCAGGTCCATGCCGTTGACGAAGACCACGCCGGGCTCGGACCTTTCAAGGCCGTTGAGGTGGGAGATGAGGGTGCTCTTTCCGCTGCCGGTGTGGCCGATGATGCCCACAAATTCCCCGTCCCGGATGCTCAGGCTGACTTCGTTCAGCGCCTTGGCCTCGAAGGGCGTTCCCGGCATGTAGACATGCGTCAGCTTCTTTACTTCAATCGGCATAGCTCCACCGCCATTTCATTGACCGTCATGATGCCCTCGCTCAGCTCGACGCCCTTTTCCCGAAGCATCTGCGCCAGCTTCATCATCTCCGGCACATCCAGCCCAAGCTCGAGAATGCGGTCTGTTTGTGTGAAAACCGACCGGGGTTCGCCCTCCAGAGCGATCCTTCCGCCGTCCATGACGACCAGCCGGTCGGCCATGGCGGCTTCCTCCATAAAGTGGGTAATCCACACGATGGTGATGCGCTCCTCCACGTTCAGCCGGCGGGCCAGCGCAAACACATCCCGCCTGCCGATGGGATCGAGCATGGCGGTGGATTCGTCGAACACGATGATCCTCGGGCGCATGGCCAGCACCCCGGCCACGGCCACCCGCTGCTTCTGCCCGCCGGAGAGCATGGAGGGGGAGGCCAGCGCGAATTCCGACATGCCCACACTGTGCAGCGCCTCGTCGACGCGGGCGCGTATCTCCTGCGGCGGCGTACCCAGGTTTTCAAGGCCGAAGGCGCAGTCCTCTTCCACGATGGTGGTGACGATCTGGTTGTCCGGATTCTGGAAGACCATGCCGCAGGACTTTCGGACCTCGTAGCAGTCGTCCTCGTTGGCGGGCGTGATGCCGTTGACCTTCACGCTGCCCCCGGTGGGCAGCTGCAGGGCGTTCAGCAGCTTGGCGAAGGTGGATTTTCCACTGCCGTTTCGGCCCAGTATCGCCAGGAACTCGCCCTCGGCGATGTCAAGGGTCACGTGATCCACGGCCAGCGTGGACGCGCCTTCGTATTTAAAGCATACGTCCCTCGCTTCGATGATCGTTTTTTTCATGGGCAAGCCTCCAATTTGGAGCAGTATACCATACCATCGTTAAGAGTAATCCGCCTTGTCCGCTGTTTTTGCGCCGAATTGACACAATCAACGCAAATTTTATAGAGGTCAAATCGTGAAATGCCCTTTATTTTTTTGCGCTGATGTGTTAGAATAAGTTCATCAATATGATTAAGGAGTGAACCGCTATGAATCTCAATAAGATGACCATTGAGGACGTTCAGGTCAAGGGCAAGAAGGTTCTCGTTCGCTGCGATTTCAACGTGCCGCTGGACGCGGACAAGAATATCACCGACGAGACCCGCATCAATGCCGCGCTGCCGACCATCAAGTACCTGCTGGACAACGGCGCCGCCGTGATCCTGTGCTCCCACCTGGGCCGTCCCAAGGGCGAGTTCAACATGAAGTATTCCCTGGCGCCCGTGGCCAAGCGCCTGAGCGAGAAGCTGGGCTTCGAGGTCAAGCTGGCCAAGGACGTCATCGGCCCCGACGCCAAGAAGCTGGCCGCCGATGTCAAGCCCGGCGAGGCCGTGCTGCTTGAGAACGTGCGCTTCCACGCGGAAGAGGAAAAGAACGATCCCGCCTTCGCCAAGGAGCTGGCCAGCATGGCCGAACTGTACGTGTCCGACGCCTTCGGCACCGTGCATCGCGCCCATGCTTCCACCGCGGGCGTGGCGGACTACCTGCCCGCCGTCGCCGGCTACCTGATCGGCAAGGAGCTGACCTTCCTGGGCAACGCCGTCGAGAACCCGGTGCGTCCCTTCGTGGCCATACTGGGCGGCGCAAAGGTCAAGGACAAGATCGGCGTCATCACTAACCTGCTTGAGAAGGTCGATACCCTGATCATCGGCGGCGGCATGGCCTATACCTTCTCCAAGGCCATGGGCGGCGAGATCGGCAACAGCCTGCTGGACGAGGAGCGCGTGGGCCTGGCCAAGGAGATGATGGAGACCGCGAAGGCCAAGGGCGTGCAGTTCCTGCTGCCCGTGGACACCGTGATCGCCAACGATTTCGACAACCCCACCGAGATCAAGACCGTGGAAGCCGGCAAGATCCCCGAGGGTTGGCAGGGCCTGGACATCGGCCCCAAGACCATCGAGCTGTTCTCTGATGCGGTGAAGAACGCCAAGACCGTGGTCTGGAACGGCCCCATGGGCGTGTTCGAGAAGCCCGAGTTCGCCAAGGGCACCCTGGCCATCGCCACTGCCATGGCTGAATCCGGCGCGACCACCATCATCGGCGGCGGCGACAGCGCGGCGGCCGTGACCCAGATGGGCCTGGCCCCGAAGATGAGCCACATCTCCACCGGCGGCGGCGCGAGCCTCGAGTTCCTCGAGGGCAAGGTGCTGCCCGGCGTCGCCTGCCTGAAGGACAAGTAATCAGGAGTATTTTTCAGATAATATTACCTACAACCAGAAGTGGTTAGTGTTTAGTGATTAGTGGTTAGTGAATAGCAAATCAACTAAACACTAGCCACTAACCACTAACCACTATATCGAGGAGGAGATTCCCATGCGCAAGCCCATTATCGCCGGTAACTGGAAGATGAACAAGACCCCGGAAGAGGCCGCTCAGCTGGTCAGGGACCTGATCCCGCTGGTCAAGGACGCCAAGTGTGACGTGGTCGTCTGCACCCCCGCGGTGAACTTCGCCGCCGTCAAGCCCGTGATCGAGGGCACCAACATCAAGCTGGGCGCCCAGAACGTGCACTTCAAGGCCTCCGGCGCCTACACCGGCGAGCTGAGCGCCGACATGCTGAAGGCTGCCGGCTGCGAATATGTCATCATCGGCCACTCCGAGCGCCGCCAGTACTTCGGCGAGACCGACAAGACCGTCAACCTGCGCACCGTCGCCGCCGTGAAGGCCGGCCTGAAGGCCATTGTTTGCGTGGGTGAGATGAAGGACGAGCGTGAAGCGGGCTACACCGACATGATCGTCATGTACCAGACCCAGATGGCGCTGCACGGCCTGACCGCTGAGGAGCTGGAAAACGTCGTAATCGCCTATGAGCCCGTTTGGGCCATCGGCACCGGCCTGACTGCCACCGACGAGCAGGCCAACGAGACCATCGGCGTCATCCGCAAGGCCATTGGCAATAAGTTTGGCGAGGAAGCCGCGGCGAAGATCCGCATCCAGTACGGCGGCAGCATGAAGGGCTCCAACGTGAAGGGCCTGATGGCGCAGCCCGAGATAGACGGCGGCCTGATCGGCGGCGCGAGCCTGAAGGCTGAGGACTTCGCGCAGGTGGTGAACTTCTGATGAGCACGACCGCGCTTATTATCATGGACGGATTTGGGATCGGCGAAAACGATCCCAAATCCAACGCCATCGTCGCCGCCGGCATTCCTGTGCTGGAGGGACTGAGGGAAAAATACTGCGCAACCACCATCGGCGCCTCCGGCCTGGACGTGGGCCTGCCGGACGGCCAGATGGGCAATTCCGAGGTGGGGCACACCAACATCGGCGCGGGCCGCGTGGTCTACCAGATGCTGGTGAAGATCACCAAGGACATCAAGGACGGCGTGTTCTTTGAAAACAAGGCCATGCTGGCCGCCATGGAGAACTGCAAGAAGAACGGTACGGCCCTTCACCTGATCGGCCTGGTCTCTCCCGGCGGCGTCCACTCCCACACCGAGCACCTCTACGGCATCATCGAAATGGCGAAGCGGCACGGCCTGGAGAAGGTCTACGTGCACTGCCTGCTGGATGGCCGCGACGTGCCGCCGGATTCCGGCTGGGAGTATGTCAAGAACCTGGTTGAGAAGATGAAAGAAATCGGCGTGGGCAAGGTGGCCACCGTCATGGGCCGACTGTACGCCATGGACCGTGATTTTGCCTGGGAGCGCGTGGAAAAGGCCTACAACGCCATGGTCTGCGCCGAGGGCATCCAGGCCAGCGATCCCGTTCAGGCCATACTGGATTCCTACAAGGTGGTGGACGAGACCGGCAAGCACCTGACCGACGAGTTCATGCTGCCCACCGTCATCGATCCCGAGGGCACCATCAAGGCCAACGACTCCGTGATCTTCTTCAACTTCCGCCCCGACCGGGCCCGCGAGATCACCCGCGCCTACGTCGATCCCGACTTCAAGGGCTTCGAGCGCAAGCACGGCTTCTTCCCGCTGACCTACGTGTGCATGACCCAGTACGACGCGACCATGCCCAACGTGCTGATCGCCTATCCGCCGGAGAGTCTGCACATGACCATGGGCGAATACCTTTCCAAGCTGGGCAAGAAGCAGCTCAGGATCGCCGAGACCCAGAAGTACGCCCACGTCACCTTCTTCTTCAATGGCGGCGAGGAGCGCGTCTTCGACGGCGAGGACCGCATACTGGTGCCCAGCCCCTCCGCCGAGGAGGTGCCCACCTTCGACCTCAAGCCCGAGATGAGCGCCTATGAGGTCACCGACGCGGTGCTCAAGTGCATAGACGAGAAGAAGTACGACGTCATCATACTGAACTTCGCCAACTGCGACATGGTCGGCCATACCGGCGTCATGGAGGCGGCGAAGAAGGCCGTGCGCACCGTGGACGAATGCGTCGGCAAGATCGTGGACGCTCTGGTCGCCCAGGGCGGCAAGGTGGTCATCACCGCCGACCACGGCAACTGCGACATGATGATCGACCCCGTGCACGGCGGCCCGTTCACCGCCCACACCACCAACCCGGTGCCGGTGATCGTCATCGATCCCGACCACCCCAAGCATAAGCTGCGCCAGCACGGCGGCAAGCTGTGCGACCTGTGCCCGACCATGCTGGACCTGATGGGCATTGATAAGCCAGCTGAAATGACCGGCGAAAGCCTGATCGTGCACTGACGTAACACGCTTTTCAACACTATGGGCTGCGTTCCGCAAACAGAACGCAGCCCATTTCATCGGCGTAGGGGGATCAGAGCCGCCTGAACACGATGGCCGTGCGGCAGGGGATGTAGATCTCGAATCCCAGGCCGCGGCCTTCTTCGAACTTCGTATAGTATACGTAATCCTTGCTGGTGCGGTCCATGCCCCCGAAGTCGATGTCGTCGGTGGAGAAAATCACCTTGTATTTGCCCTCGCCCACGGAGTGGACCGGAAGGAAGAAGTCGGTGGGGGAATGGGTGGGATGGAAGTTGAACACGTAGACCAGCTCGCCCTTTGAGAAGGCGATGATCTTTCCCGGCTGGTCGATCCAGAGGTTCACGGTGTCCGTCTTGTTCAGCACCCGGTACTTCCGGCTGAACTTCAGCATGGCCCGGTCGAAATTGGCCAGCCACGCGTACTTCAGCGTTTCGTTCTGCACCAGCGACCACTGGCGACGGGCGTACTTATAGCTCCAGCCGTTGCCCTCCCGGGGGAAGTCGATCCACTCCGGGTGCCCGAACTCGTTGCCCATGAAGTTCAGGTAGCCGTCGCTGCCCAGCGCGAGGGTGATGAACCGGATCATCTTGTGCAGGGCGATGGCCCGGTCGATGGGGATGGAGTGATAGGACTTGGTCATGCCGCTGTACATCTCCGCGTCCGCCATGCGGAAGATCAGCGTCTTGTCGCCCACCAGCGCCTGGTCGTGGGATTCGCAGTAGCCAATGTTCTTCTCCTGGGGGCGGCGCGTGGTCAGCTCGTACCACATCTTGAACATGTCCCACTGGTCGTCGGAATACTCCTTGAGCAGCCGGATCCAGAAGTCCGGCACGCCCATGGACAGGCGGTAGTCGAAGCCGATGCCGCCGCTGCGGATGGGGATGCACATGCCGGGCATGCCGCTCATCTCCTCGCAGACGGTCAGCGCAAAGGGGTTGACCGCGTGCACCAGCTCGTTGGCCAGCTGGAGATAGGTCAGCGCGTCCACATTGGTGTTCAGCCCGAAGTACTGGGAATAGTCGGTAAAGCTGGCGCCGAGGCCGTGATCCTGGTAGATCATCGATGTGACGCCGTCGAAGCGGAAGCCGTCGAAGTGGTATTCCTCCAGCCAGAACTTCAAATTGGACAGCAGGAAGTGCAGCACCTCATGCTTGCCGTAGTCGAACAGGCGGGTCTTCCAGGCGGGGTGCCAGCCCCTTTCTCCTGCCAGGAAGTACTGATCGTCCGTGCCGTCCAGCCCGTTGAGGCCCTCGTCGGCATTGGCGGAGGCGTGGTAATGGACCACATCCAGCAGCACGTACATGCCCATCTCATGGGCCTTGTTGATCAGGTATTTCAGGTCCTCCGGCTCGCCATACCAGGACGAGGCTGCGAAGAAATTGGTCACCTGGTAGCCGAAGGAGGCATAGTATGGGTGCTCCTGTATCGCCATGAGCTGGACGGTATTGTAGCCGAGGCCGCGGATGTATTCCAGGTTGAAGTCGGCGAATTCGCGGTAGCTGCCCACCCCCTCCTTCTCCTGGGCCATGCCGATGTGCGCCTCGTAGATGTAGGGTGGGGCGATCTTGCGCTTGCCGTAGCCGCCGTCGGTCCATTGAAAGGGACGGGCAGGGGCCCAGATCTGACCGTTGAAGAGGTGCTCTGAGTTCTGGACCACGCGCCGGATGTAGGCGGGAATGTGGTCGGTGCGCTTGCCGTCCTTCGTGACCTGTACCTTCACCAGCTGACCGTGCTTCAGGGTGTCCGCGCCGTCAAGGGCGATTTCCCAGGTGCCGTCCGGCAGGCGGGTCAATGGATGGGATTCCCGGTTCCAGTCGTTGAAATCGCCGATCAGGTGCAGTGCGTCGGCCCCGGGCGCCCATTCGCGATAGACCCACCCGGTCTCGGTGCGATTAAAGCCGTAGTACAGATAGCCGTTGGCGAAGGACGTCATGTCGGTTCCGTCACCCAGAAGTGATTTGCGCGTATTTGCGTGTCGCTCCATCCTCAGGGCGATGTCGTTATAATAAGGTTGAAGCCAGGGATCGATGGACATGATCCTGTATTGGGTCGGTCTGTTGGCCTTCATATCAGTCAGCACCTCCGCCTGTGTCGCATAACTCTATTATGATTATAACACATAATTGACGAAGTGGCCATACATATTGACACTTTTCATTAAAAAGAATGTGCCGCGCGGAGGTGCTTTCGGCTGCTACAGGCGCAAGATAAAGCTACGGATCAGAGGATCGCTCGTTATGATCCACGGCATTCATCAGGTATTCGATAAATTCGCGGTTGGATGGGCGATGGTCAAAGCACCGGCTCAGGGAGCCCCGATCATAGGCGATTGCAATCGCGCTGCGCATGGAGCGCTCGATTCTCGAAACGGTGGTATCCATCCGTTGGGCCAGCTGCGCATACAGCCCCTTTGACAGGTTCTTCATCAAAAGCGCGTCGCCGTTACAGTGAACCGCCGCCTCGATGAAGTAGGTCGCGCCATCCAGACGCACAGACATACCCAGGTCCTTCAGCAGCTTGTGAACGGCCGCCCCGCGCAGGCGTTGCGCGTCGCTTTGTCGATCATGCCTTTCGATATCCGTCAAGGACTGGCGGCTGCTGTGGCCACAGGCCTGGATCAATTCCGGCAGCGTGGCCATCTCGATGGGCTTGCACAGGAAAAAGGATGCGCCGTATCGGCACGCGCACTGCATGGTGGCATCGGAATAAAAGTAGGTACAGACGATCACCGAAGGCACCTGGCTGAGGCGCTGGAGTTCGTGCAACAGGGAAATGCCATCAAACTCAGGCAGCGGGATGTCCGATATGACCACATCCGGCTTGAGCCGCAGGCAATCCCTCAACGCCGTCCGGCCGTTGCCACTGCTGCCGATGATTTCAATCCCCTGACATCCCGCTACCGCGCGGCGTATCCCTGCGATGAATTGCAAATCCATATCCGCAATGTACAGACGGCATTTCTTCATCTTTTGTCATCCTTTATAAGCATTCATTGGCCTGTATATATGTCGTTTGGTTATCTGTAATGATAATAACTGTTAGGCGCTGTGTCAATATAAATAAGTCCATTGGTTGTTTATTATCAAGTTAACAATAGGAAGGATGTCCATATAATTACATTAATTATTCCCGCGATGCATTCGTCACCGTTGTGCGTTTATCCAAGTCAAAGCCCGATCCGTCCGTGATGTATGGATGTTGCGCCTCCCATTCCGCCTTTATCCGCGTCAGCTCCGGATCCGGCGATTCCACCATCAGCGCGTAAATCGCCTTTGCCAGGGGAGAGACCGAGTTGCAGGCCTGGGCCAGCGTATTGCGATTGTGGCCCACCTCCACGAGGATCGAAAACACGCCGATGTTCTGGTTATAGCGGCCATCCTTGACCAGCACCGGCTTGCACAGTCCGGGCGCCTCCCTGTTGATGCGCGCCTCCAGCGCCCTGGCGAAGCTGAGGTTTTGAGAATACCAGGGCTTGACGTCAAAGCCGTTGCCGTTGCCGACCAGCAGCATGACGGGCGCCATTTCCTCGTCGCCGGAGAACGAAACGGAGATCGGGTCGCCATCGACATAGGCATCCCTGTGCAGGTCGATATAAAGATCGAAGCGCTCCCTGTAAGCCGTCAGCGTGGCGAGAGATCGGGTATAGGCCGTTGAAAGCTGATGCGCTTCGTGATCCGTCATGTCGTGAACCACGTCGAAGCCGTACCGCCTCAGTTGGATGGCCAATTCTTCTCCCACCCTGACCACGCTGTGCTTGTTGTCCGTGGTCCGCCAGACCTCCACCGCTTCATAGGGGTCGCTGGCGGTCTGCTCATAGGCTTCGTGGGTATGGGTATGATAGATCAACACGCGGGGGACAGGGTCATCGACTTCCGCCCGGTCGATGACCTCGATTTCGATGCGCCCGCCCTGCCGTGCCGCCGCGCCTGAATTGCCAGACGAGGCAAAGGCCTGTGCAGCCTTTGCCTCGTCACCCTCGTTCGCTTCAACCAGGCTTGCGGAGCCGTTGGCCGGAACCTGATCGCGCTGCGCCAGCAATCGCACGCCTATGAATACGAGCACCGCAGCCAACAGCAGGACGGTCAAAGTCAACAGAAGCCTCGAAGCCCGAATGACCTTGAAATGAATCACGCGTCCACCTCCCATGCAGCAATATATGAATCCCCAGCGGGATTCATGCCCACGCGTGTCATCGAGGCGCAACGCTTTTTTGCAATTAAATCAGTAGTCAATTGCATGATGGCGACCTGCGGGCAAATCAGGCCGTGACGGTTAAGAACTATAAAATATGAATTATCTGATGTGATTAAATGCAAATATTTGCATATTACCCTTGCAAATAAGCGCCTGATGGGGTATAATTGCACAAGATGATACATTTTTACTCTCTCGAAGGGGTGATACACAGATGGACAACGCACAGGAACTGATACAGAGATTGAATCACAGCGGTAAAAAACTTTCAAAAAGCCACCGCCGCATCGCTGAATGCATCGTGACCCACTACGACAAGGTCGTCTTCATGACCGCTTCCAAGCTGGGTGAATATGTGGGGGTTTCGGAGTCAACCGTGGTGCGCTTCGCGTCTGCCCTGGGCTACAGCGGTTATCCCCACCTTCAAAAGGCCCTTCAGGAGCTGATTCGCCACCGCCTGACCGCCTCCCAGCGCTTTGAGATGACCTCGGATATGGATCATGCCCAGGTGCTGAACAAGGTGCTGAAGGCCGATATACAGAACATCCGCTCGACGCTGGACGAGATGGACATCAATGCCTTCGAGGATGCCATCGAAAAGATCATCTCCGCGCGCAACATCTATGTGCTCGGCCTGAGGGCCTCGGCGCCGATCGCGGAATTCTTTGCCCATTACCTGCGGTTTATCTTTCCCAACGTCACGGTGGTGACTTCGGGCATCAGCGACGTATTTGAGCAGCTCTCCCGGATCGGTGAGGGGGACCTGCTGATCGGCATTTCTTTTCCCCGGTATACGGCGCGCTCCATCGAGGCGATGGAGTTCGCCCGTTCCAGGGGCGCTTCCCTGATCGCCATCACCGACGGCCCGCTGTCGCCGCTGCACGCCACGGCGGATACCTGCCTGATGGCCAAGAGCGACATGTCCTCCTTCGTGGATTCCTTTGCCGCGCCGCTGTCGCTGATCAACGCGCTGATCGTCGCCCTGGGGCAGCGCCGTCGCCACGAGGTATCCCAATACTTCGAGGAGATGGAGGATATCTGGAGCAAATACGACGTCTACCTCGCCAGGACGACCGAGTGACGTGAGGCCTGATATGCAGCACAACAAATGTATCGTGGTGGGCGGCGGCGCCTCCGGCATGCTGGCGGCGCTGTATGCGGCGCGCGGCGGCGCCCGGGTCACGCTGCTGGAGCGCAATGAAAAGCTGGGAAAGAAGCTCTATATCACCGGCAAGGGACGCTGCAACGTCACCAACGCCTCGGATATGGAGCAGTACCAGCGCAACATCTTCAGAAATCCGCGGTTCCTATACGCCGCCTTTGCCCATCTGGACAACGCGGGGATGATGGCGCTGGTGGAGGATCTGGGCACGCCCCTGAAGGTGGAGCGGGGAAACCGGGTGTTTCCGGTCTCCGACAAATCCAGCGACATCATCGCCGCGCTGAAGCGGGGGCTTGACGGCACGGGCGTGGATATTCGCCTGAATACCCGAGTCGCACAGCTGTTGACGGAGGACGGCCAATGTGTGGGCGTGGCCCTGGAGGACGGCAGGAGCATTTACGCCGACGCCGTCATACTCGCCACAGGGGGGCTCAGCTATCCCTCCACGGGCTCGACCGGCGACGGCCACGCCATGGCCCGAGATGTCGGGCACACCGTCACGCCGACGCTGCCCGCGCTGGTCGCCATCGACACGGTGGAGAGCTGGCCGGGGACGCTGGCGGGGCTGACCCTGAAGAACGTGACGCTGACCGCCTTTATAACCGGCGGCAAAAAGGAAAAGCGGCTCTACAGCCAGATGGGGGAGCTGCTCTTCACCCATACGGGGATCTCCGGCCCGCTGGCGCTGACCCTGTCCAGCCTGTTGCCGGAGGCTCTCTCCACCGTGCGCATGTCCATCGACCTGAAGCCGGCGCTGGACGAACAGACGCTGGACGCCCGATTGCTGCGGGATTTCAGTCAGCTGTCCCGCAAGCAGCTGAGCAGCGTCGTGGACGGCCTCGCGCCACGAAGCCTGTCGGAGCAGCTGATCCGGCTGGCCGGGCTTTCGCCGACAATGCCCGTCAACAACGTCACTGCCCGGCAGCGCGCGGCGCTGTTGAAGGTCGTCAAGGGCATCGAGCTGCACCCGAAGGGCCTCGGCGGCTTCAATGAGGCCATCATCACCCGGGGCGGCGTGAACGTGAAGGAGATCAATCCCTCCACCATGCAGAGCAAGCGGTTGAAAAACCTGTATCTCTGCGGGGAGCTGATGGACGTGGACGCCGCCACCGGCGGCTACAACTTGCAAATCGCCTTCTCCACCGGCGCGCTGGCGGGGAGGAGCGCCGCGGCCATGGCCGACGATTAAAAACAGACCCAGTGCAAAACCGACCCCCACAGACGAGGGTCGGTTTTTTGTAAGGTCAGTTTGGACTTATTGCAGCTTCTCGAAATCCGCCGCGCCGTGCTTGCACAGCGGGCATACGAAGTCCGGGGGCAGTTCTTCGCCCTCGTACACGTAGCCGCAGATCTTGCACACCCAGCCCACCTTCTTTTCCGCCGGCGCCTGGGGCTTCGGCTTGATGTTGGCGAAGTAGTAGGCATAGGTGACGGAGGGCGCGTTGGAGAGCACCTGGGCCTCGGTGACATCCGCCACGAACAGCGTATGGGTGCCGTAATCGTGGGCCTCGACCACCTTGCCGGAGATGAAGGCGTTGGTGCAGCCGGTGATGAAGATCAGGTTGTTCCTGCTGCGGGGGAAGCCGCTGCCGGGGAACTTGTTCACGTCCCGGCCGCTCTGGAAGCCGTAGTACTTGAAGATATCGAAGGGCGCGTCGGTGGACAGTATGGAGACGTTGAACACGCCGGTCTTCATGATCATGTCGTGGGTGAAGTTGCCCTTGTTCACGGCGATGCTGATGCGGTTGGGATTGCTGGTCAGCTGGGCGGCGGTGTTGATGATGCAGCCGTTGTCCTTGTCGCCGTCCCTTGCGGTCAGCACGAACAGGCCATAGGAGAGCTTGAACATGGCGTTCGGCTCGACGGCCTCGCTGGGCTTGTGCTCGATGGCCTGGGGCTTGGGCATGGTCTCCAGGATCGCGGCCACCAACTCGTCCAGCTCAGGCAGCTGGCTCTGCTTCAGCGAGGACTTGATCGTCAGGCCGTGCTCGAGGATGGTGGTGTTCTTGAGCCGCCCAAGCAGCTCGCGCATCAGTCCGCCGGCGGTGGGAGCCCAGCTGCCGTTTTCAACGATGGCGATGGTGCGGTTTTGCAGGTTGTGGGCCACGATGTCGTGCAGGGTGTTCTCCATGTTCACGAAGATGCCCGCGTTGTAGGTCGTGGAGGCAAACACGATGTGGCTGACCCGGAAGGCCTCGGATACGATCACCGAGGGATGGGTGACGGACACGTCGTAGACCTTCACGTTCCGCACGCCGCCGTCGGCCAGCTTCGATGCGATGATGTTGGCCACGTTTTCGGTGTGGCCGTAGACGGAGGCATAGGCCACCATCACGGCGTCCTCCTCGGGGGTGTAGGTGCTCCACTTCTGGTACTTGTCGATGAACCAGTCGATGTGCTTGCGCCAGACGGGGCCGTGCAGCGGGCAGATCATGGCGATCTCCAGCTTGGCAGCCTTCTTCAGCAGCGCCTGCACCTGGGTGCCGTACTTGCCGACGATGTTGGTGTAGTAGCGGCGGGCGTCGTCCAGGTATTCCGTCTCGAAGTTGACCTCGTCGGCGAAGATGTTCCCGTTCAGCGCGCCGAAGGTGCCGAAGGCATCGGCGGAGAACAGTATCTTCTCCGTGGTGTCATAGGAAACCATGGCCTCGGGCCAGTGGACCATCGGGGCCATCACAAAGGCATAGGTATGCCTGCCGGTACAGAGGGTATCCATCTCCTTGACCACGGTGATATGGCTGTCGATGTCAAAGGTGAAGTAGTTCCTGATCATCGCCAGGGCCTTGGCGTTGGTGTAGATCTTCACATTGGGGTAGCGCAGCACCAGCTCGCTCATCGTGGCGCAGTGGTCCGGCTCCATGTGATTGACCACCAGCACGTCCAGGGGACGTCCGGCCAGGAGGTACTCGAGGTTCTCGAAGAAGACCTCGCTGACGCTCTTGTCCACGGTGTCGAACAGCACGGTCTGCTCGTCCAGCACCAGGTAGGCGTTGTAGGAAACGCCATTGGGGATGGGGTAGACGTTCTCAAACAGCGCCAGGCGACGGTCGCTGCCGCCCACCCAATACATATCCTATGTAATCTGCTTGACGCAATGCACGTTACAGCTCCTCCTTCTCCCGGTAAGCCTTCTGAACACGGACCGCCGGGACACATGATGATGGTAAGATTATAGCATACAAAAACCCGGTTGGCAATACGGCCAATCGCGGGTTTGGATAATATAAAATCAGTGTTACTTTGAAACGCTGACATCGACGTCCAGCGTCGCGCGCATGAAGTGGCTTCGCCAGCCGAAGGCCATCCACTCAGAGGTGGCCATGAAATGGCCCGCCGCTGATTCCGCGAAGCCAAAGGGGTCGACGCCAAGCCGCTGGCAGTCGCCGACCAGGCGGACGATATCGTTTCGTATCGACTGCCGAAGCGCTGGTATTTCCGTGTCGCTAAAGCCAACAGGCACACCCAGCTCCAGATGCAACAATAGGGTGATTTCACCCCCTTCAATCCGCACCTTCCGGGACGAGGATCGAAGGGGAAATTCGATGGCTTTGTCCTGCCATGAAAAGCACAGGGTCCTGCACTGGCCGCGAATGAGGTTGAGCAGCCGCGTATCGCGCTTTGACAGCGCGCGGACGAACCGCCCGCCGAGGAACAGTGCCGCGCCTGAAAAGCGCTGGCGCATCGGGGATTTGGTCACCGCATCGCCCTCCGATCCGGCCTCGGTCAGTTCGGCCCATATGGCGATGGGATCGCCGTAGATGCCGTTGGCGCTATAGCAGGCGTCCGCCAGGCAGGCGTCCGGGATATAGCCCTGCCGCGCGTACTGGGACAGCATCGTGTGCAGCTCTGAGGACAGGCGCGTGCCGATCACCGTTTCTCCCGCCTCCAGGAAGGCCCGGGCGCTTCCCGGGCAGATCACAAAGCGGGCGTTTGTGTACAGGTGGGGGGTATCGGCCATTTCGTTCATCAGGCCTGCGAACGAGGCCTGCGAAGCCAGCGCCTGCGAGGCGACGATCATCTCAATGTGGCTCAGGTTGATGCGCCGCGGCGTAGCCCACTGCAGCGCGTCCAGCGCCTCCGACCACGACGGCGCGGCGACTGAGAAGGTCAGGTAGGGGCTGCTCCCGGAATCGCCCTTGTCGCCCTGGGCGTCGCTCTTTCCGATCTTGGGCACGCGCACCGTCAGCGCAAGCCCGCTGTCACCGCCCCCGTCCAGGGCCAATACCAGCACATAGGCCTGGTTTTCCACCTCCCCGGTGTCCTGGCACCCGCCCAGCAATAGCGCCAGCAGGACGGTCAGCGCAGTCAGCCTCATCCCGCGCATGGGCGTTCGCCTCCCTTCTGGGGCCTTTGCAGGAGCGCGGACAGTGCCACCGGCACCGCAGCGGCGACATAGAGCCACGGCGCTGTGAAATCCACGGCGGCGCCAGTCAGGCCCGACATGGAAAGCCCCGTACACGCGACCATCACCACCGCCGCGCACAGGCGGCCGTCCAGCGCCGGCATGAGCCGCTGCAGCAGGGCGGACGCCGCGAAGCACTCGCAGGCCAGCAGGTGGAAGATGCTGATAAAGAAGGCCACTATCATCGGCAGCTGGAGGTAGAGCGGCGCGCGTCCGTTGGTCAACAGGGCGTCCAGCCGGGCTTCCCATGTCAGCCCGTTCAGCCCCGTGGGCGCCATCATCAGCCGAAGCAAGAGCAGCAGCGCCGCAACGACAGGGACCCAGCAGAGCCAGGCGATCAGAGGGCGCTTTCCGGGACTGTCTGCTGACCGTTCAGCGGCAAAATAGATGGCCGTGGCGGGTATGAACCAGCCCGAAGCGCGCACGCCGCCACTGATTATATCGCGAGCGCCGTTTCCGAGCAGGGGAATCAGCCATCGCGCGTTGTAATGGCGCATTTGAAGCGCCACCACCAAAAGCAGCAGGGCGGGGAAGACCCTGACCCACAGCAGGGCGGCATAGCCGACGGCGTCACCGTTGCGCCAGAGGCACCACAGGATCGCCAGGGCCAGCGGCAGGGCGAGGTATTGGGCGGGAACATAGTCCAGCGTCAGGCAGCCGGCGGCATGCACGGAGATGGAAAGCACGTGCGCGGCATCCAGCGCGGTGGCCGACAGCAGCATCAGGCGCAGCGGCGTCGCCAGCCTCCCATTGGATTGAACGGCATCGAGGCAGAGCAAGTAGGGGATGGCGGGCAGCGCGCCCAGCAGCGCGGCGATCCAGGCCCCGTTGTGGACCGCGCCGCCGTCCAGCGCGAGACCGAGAAATATGCGGGCCGTCGCGCCAACGAACGCCGCCGGGATCGATGCGGTTCCGGTAATGTTCAGCTTCAGTGTGATCATCCTCTCCTGCCGTGCGCTCTTGATTTGAGGGCGGCAAAATACATGGGGCGCCTTTGAAGCCAGATCGGCAGCCTGACCAACAGGTCCGGATTGTGCGGCCTCGGCGGAGCAACGGGCGCCATGTAGGGAAATCCAAAGGATTTCATGCCGCAAAGGCTGACCGCCAGGACAAACGCGCCGATGCAAAACCCGTACAGACCGAACGCCGCGCCGCAGGCGATGATGAACAGGCGGCAGATCACCAGGCCGATGCCGAAGCCGTAATCGGGTATGGCATAATTGCCGAGTCCGGTAATGGCGACGATGATGATGAGTATGGGGCTGATGATGGACGCCGAGACCGCCGCCTGCCCGAGGATCAGCGCCCCGACGATGCCCAGCGCCGAGCCGATCTGCTGGGGGATGCGGGTGCCCGCCTCGTTGATGAGGTAGAACGAAAACTCCATGATCAGGATCTCGATCAGTATGGGGAAGGGGACGTTGGAGCGGGCCTCGGCGATGGAGCCCAGCAGGCTCAGCGGCAGCAGGTGCATGTGATAGTCGGTCAGCGCGATGTAGAGGCCCGGCAGGAACACCGAAATCAGCATGCCGATGATTCGAATCAGCCGCAGGAAGGTGCCGTATTGCCAGCGGGAGAAGGAGTCGTCGGAGGCGTGCAGCTGGTGAAACAGCGTGATCGGCGCGATCAGCGCATAGGGCGAATTCTCCGCCAGCACGACCACCTGCCCGTCCATCACGCAGGAGGCCGCCCGGTCGGGGCGCTCGGTTTGCAGCATCTGGGGCAGCAGCGCCCAGGGCTGGTCCTCGATGTGCTGCTGCACGGCTCCCAATCCCTGTACCGTCCCGGCGTCGATGCCCTTCAGCCGCCTGCGCACCGCGTCGACGACGGCCCCGTCGGCGACATTGCCAAGGTAGACCATCGTGACGCGGGCCGGCACCCGCGTGCCCACGCTGACGCACTCGGTGATCAGATCAGCGGACGGGACATAGCGCCGCATCAGCGTCATGTTCGTGCGCAGGCTCTCCACAAAGCCCTCCTGGGCGCCGATGACCACGGATTCATTGGTCGTCCGGTTGACCTGGCGCGCCGGATAGCCCCGGGTTTCCAGCATGACGGCCTCATCACAGCCGTCGATCAGCACCGCCGTCATGCCGGTGACCACGCCGTCCAGTATTTCGGATACCCGCTGCTCCGCCTCGCATTGGGCGATTTCCACCACCTTCTCCATCAGGTATGCGGCGTCAATGCGCCCCGGCTGTTCCATAGCGTGTTCCACACAGGCCCGCAGTATGAAGTCGCTGATCTTCCGGTCGTCCGCCATGCCCTCGATGTAGAGCACGCACAGGCACGTGCCTGCGCATTCGATAAACCGAAACTGGGCGTCGGAATTGACATCCGCGTGGAGAAGCGTTCTGAAGCGCGATACATTGTCATTCAGCGATGGAACCAGCGCCGCCCTTTGCAGCATGCTGAAGCCGTCCACCATGGATGCCGCCTCCTTTCGCTGTGACTATCCTGTGCAAAATCCAAAGAAATATTACAGGAACGGCGCAAGATGCCCTGTAATATTTCAACTATTACATATATATTATTTTTTGGAGTCATACGACAGATGACGGGGATTTGAGACAATTTTGAACGCTCCACATGTATAATTATACTAAAACGCAATAGAAATAGTCTGATTTTTCCATAATCGGCAATCGGTTTTCAGTCACCGGGGAGGAATACCCATGAAAAAGCTGCTTTCCGCATTGCTTTTGATCGTCATGCTCTGCCAGGTATTGCCCTTTGACGCCCTGGCCACGGTGGGCAATGTGCTCACCGACGACGAGCTTGCCCGCGCCTATGCGCTGACCGGGCTTGGGCAGCATGATGGCCTTTATCACAACGGCATGATGCCGAACGCGAGCATGAGCGGCATGCAGCTGGCACGTTGGCTGGAAAGCCAGCTGGACAACCAGGTGCATACCATTGACGATGTTCTCGTCCGCGCCAGGTACCAGCTGGACGTGCTGAAGGAAAGATATCCTGCCATCTACATTACACTGAACGCCGCGGATTGGGAGGAAAAGCTGAAGGGTTGGACAGAGCGCGTGCAGTCAGATGGCGAAAGCGCAGGGGAGGAGGACATCACCGCAAGGCTGATTTCACCATCAAGTTGGTGATGGATATGGCCTCCAACCAAAACCTGGCGGATCTGATGATGGGTCGCCCGCCGTGCCGAGGACTTCGACTACACCGCCCGCCAGCGTGACTGGGTGCTTTCCGAGGAGAAGAAGGAATACTAGGTGCGCGTCTCCGGCAGCTACAGCGAGGTGGAATCGGTCCGGACGGTCTATACCTACCAGTGGCAGGTCTACAACCCAAAGACCGGCGAGTGGGTCGACCTGAAGGGCTTTAACCAGCCTACGGCTCAGCCGCGAAAATATCGAAAAGAAATGGGACGGCTGCCGCTTCCGCTGTGTCGTGACCGATGCCGCGGGCACACAGATCATCAGCCAGGAGGTCACGCTGACCATTCGCGACGGTGTGGATACCGGCGATCACAGCAATCTGCCGCTGTATCTGGCCGTAGCCGTCGCGGCACTGATCGTACTGTGGTGGATGAGGCGGAGAAGGAGCATGGAATAGAGAAGGGGAGGGCAATGGCCCACACACCTGCCACTCATAAAAGGAGGGCCACCGATATGGCCCTCCAATATTTATGGATTTCCTTTGAATTTACCGCCCGGCGTCCAGCATGTTCTCGGGCAGCGTGGAGGTCAGCGTGATCACCGAAATCTCGGGAGGATTGAACAGCCTGAAGGGCATCAGCGGCACGCTGCCGCTGGTGGAAAGCCCCCGGGTGATGTAGACCTGGGCTTCTCCGACTTCGGACAGTCCGCTGACGCTCGACTGGTCCGGGAACCAGCCGCCCCTGGGCAGCGTCTTGTCGGGCACGTAGAACGCGCCGAATATGGGAAGGCGCCAAACGCCGCCGCAGTAGTGCCCCGCAAGGATCAGCTCGGGGGCGGCGAGGAAGCGCTCCGTATCCGACTTGTGGTCCTCGGAGGTGTAGATGAACGCTTCCGACGGGATCTCGTGGGCCAGGGATATGTGGATATCCGAGGCCGTCATCGTGCGCTGGGCGTCGTAGAGCTTCTGGGCCAGCTTGGAGCGATAGGTCGTGATGGGCAGGTGGGTGTAATCCTCGGTGATGCCCGAGCGCACGCCGTCCTCCTCCTGCTCGGTCTGGTCCTGCCAGGCCGCCAGGGTCGAGATGGTTTCCAGGTTCAGCATCGTGGCGGGGGAGATCCACAGCGTCGATTTCTTGACCGGGATGCTGATGGGGGCGTCGACATAATTGGCCCCGCGCTCGATCGCGCCGAGTATCCAGTCCTCGAGGATCAGCTGGGAAAGCACGCCCTCCGTGCCGCGGGCGCTGGGCAGATAGGGGCCGGGATCGGAATCCCCGCAGATGAAATAGACCTTTTCCGGGCGCTTGAGGCCCTCCAGGAATTCCCAGAAGGGCTGGGCGTTGCCGCTCTTGCCCACCATGTCCCCGAGGCAGAATATCGCGTCGTACTTGATGCCGTTCAGCGTCCTCAGCAGCAGGCTCTGGCTGTCGCCGAAGCGCCTGCCGTTCATGTCGGACAGCACGACGATGCGGTAGCCCTCCATGTCCTCCGGGAGGCCGACCACGGTGACGGTCTGCTCGGTGATGGACAGGTTGCTGTTGTTGAGCATCACGCCCACCGCCATGAGCGCCAGCGCGGCCAGCAGGATCAGCGGCCAGAATCTAATCTCGCGTCCGAAGACGCGAATGGGCCGGAAGAGCCCTTGGGTGCCGGAGGCGCTCATCAAATCAAAAAGCGTCCTGCGGACCCTGCGCTTCTTTTTCTTCTTTTTCTTTTTCCGGGGCGTTACCTCTGGGAAGTCCGCCTTGCCCTTCGTGGAGGCCGTTTTCTTCTTTTTTGGCTTTTCCCCGTCCTGTTGATCGTCGTCCTTGCTGACCTTGATGATGGGAACCCTGGCGTCCGTCCGCTTCCTTCGGGGCAGGCGGATCTCCGCGTCGTCGCCGTACTGTGTGGATTCATCGCGCAAGACATCGTCCGAAGACTTCTCGTCAGGCTTCGGTATGGGGATGATGGTCCTTGTGCTTCTCTTTTTCTGCTCTGAATCCGGCATAGCAACGCTCCCGGTAAAATACTCACTCTATTATAGTTTTTTTTGATGCCGCTGACAAGTCGAGATCATGGGGATTATAATAAGAACTGGTAAACAAAAGCCGGTATAAATTCACATATCCGGCCAGATGTGGTATAATCAGTTGGAGCCCAGAGGCGCGATTCATCCCATTGCGCCCGTGAAGGGCGTTCGCGGGGAGGTGCGCGCCTTGGCAAAGGCCAGGATGATCTACGTTTGCAGCGAATGCGGCTACGAAACGCCGAAGTGGATGGGCAAATGCCCGGACTGCGGCAACTGGAATACCCTTGTGGAGCAGGAGGCCGCACCGGCGCTCAAGGCGGAGGAGAAGAAGCTGAAGCGGGCGCCAGGCAGCGGGGCCCAGGCGGTCCGCGTGGACGACATCCCGGACGAGGCCATGGCCCGGCGCAGCACCGGCATATCCGAGCTGGATCGGGTGCTGGGCGGCGGGGTCGTGGACGGCTCATTGGTGCTTGTGGGCGGCGACCCCGGCATCGGCAAGTCCACGCTATTGACCCAGCTGTGCGCCAACATGGCGGGCGACGGCGCCTGCGTGCTCTACGTCTCGGGCGAGGAATCCAGCCGCCAGGTCAAGATGCGGGCCAAGCGACTGGGCGCGACGGGAACGGGCTTCTTCGTGTTGCCGGAAAACGACATGAATACGGTGGAAAGGCGCATGCAGGAGCTTTCCCCGAGCGTGATGATCGTCGACTCCATACAAACGATGTACAGGCCGGAAATGGCCAGCGCTCCTGGCAGCGTCTCCCAGGTGCGGGAGTGCGCTTCGATGCTGATGCACCTGGCCAAGCAGAGCGGCTGCAGCATATTCCTGGTCGGGCATGTGACGAAGGAGGGCGCTATCGCCGGCCCCAGGATCCTGGAGCACATGGTGGACGCCGTGCTGTACTTCGAGGGCGACCGGCAGCACCAGTACCGGCTCCTGAGGGCGGTGAAGAACCGCTTCGGCTCCGTCAACGAGCTGGGCATGTTCGAGATGACCGACCGGGGCATGCGCGAGGTGGAGAACGCCAGCGAGGCGCTGCTGTCCGAGCGGGCCCACGACGCCAGCGGATGCGTGGTCATGTGCGCCATGGAGGGCTCGAGGCCGCTGCTCACGGACGTCCAGGCCCTCGTGTCGACCACCGTCTTCGGCAATCCCCGCAGGATGGCCAGCGGCATCGACCAGGGCCGGCTTGCCCTGCTGCTGGCGGTGCTTGAAAAGCGGGTCGGCCTGCGACTGTACGATCAGGACGTGTACATCAATATCGCCGGCGGCATGTCCCTGACGGAGCCCGCGGCGGACCTGGCGCTATGCGCTGCCGTCGCTTCGTCCCACAGGAACCGCAGCATTCCCGGAACCTGGGCGGTGATGGGGGAAGTGGGCCTGGCCGGCGAGGTCAGGGCCATCGGTCAGGCGGAACGGCGCATCGCGGAGTGCGCGCGCCTGGGCTTTGACCACGTCGTGCTGCCCAAATACAACCTTCGGAATATTCGAATTCCCGACGGCATAGAGGTCCTCGGCGTGGAGACCGTGGCCCAGGCCGTGGTCGGGCTCGGACTTCACAAGGCTGAGCGCTGAAAATGTGAGTTTATGATGCGTTAACATCGAAAGGCTATAATGGGGAATCGTAAAGGAGGCGCGCGGCTTTGTTCGGATACATCGTTACCTACCCGGAGGCGCTTTCCCAGGAGCGGCAGCAGCGCTTCAAGGCGATGTACTGCGGCCTGTGCCGGACGCTCAGAAAGCGGCACGGCTTTTTGACCAGCTCGACGCTCAGCTATGACCTGACGTTTCTGGCGCTGCTGCTGAACGCGCTGTATGAGCCAGGGGAACGCACCGCCAGGGAACGCTGTATCGCAAACCCCGCCAGGCAGCACGACTATGTATCGACGCCGGTCATGGATTACGTGGCGGACATGAATATCGCGCTGGCCTATCACAAGTGCCGGGACGATTGGTATGACGATAAAAACCCGATCTCTGCCGGGGAAGCCGCCCTGTTGCGCAGGGCGTATCGCACCGTTGAAAGGGCCTATCCGAAGCGATGCTACGCCATAGAGCAGTGGCTTGGGCAGATCCACGGGTGGGAGCGGGACAATGTGCTTGAGATCGACCTGCCTGTCAACGCCACGGGACGGATGCTCGCCGAGCTGTTCGTGTGGCCGGAACAGCAGGCCTTCGTTCAGGAGCTGCAGGCCATCGGCGACGGGCTCGGGCGCTTTGTCTACTTCATGGATGCCTACGACGACCTGCCCAGGGATATGCGCCGGGGCAGCTACAACCCCCTGAAGCCCCTTCGGGACAGGGAAGATTATGAACAACTGTGCAAGACGGCCATGATGGCGATGGTAGCCGATGCCGCCGACGCCTTTGAGCGATTGCCCATACTGCTGGACGCGGACATCATTCGAAATGTACTGTATTCCGGCGTATGGAGCAAATACGCGTATATACAGAGCAAGCGGGGCGGACAGAACAAAGGAGCTTGACGATGCAGGATCCCTATCGCGTGTTGGGTATTTCTCCCCAGGCCACCGACGACGAGGTCAAACAGGCCTACCGAGCGCTGGCCAAGAAATACCACCCGGACGTAAACAACGGTTCCCCGGAAGCCGAAGCCCGTATGAAAGAGGTCAACGAGGCCTATTCCACGGTCATGAAGTGGCGCAGGGAGGGCACGAACCCTTCCGGCTTCAACGGCAGCACTGCCGGCGGCAGCCGTAGCTACACCGGCGAAGCCTACGGCAGCGCCAATCCCCACATGCAGGCGGCGCGAAACTATATCCGCGCGGGCCATTTCCAGGAGGCCATGCACCTGCTGGAGACCATCATGGAGCGCAATGCCGAATGGTATTACCTGTGCGGGGAGGCCAGCCTGGGCCTTGGCAATCGCGTGGCGGCGCTGAATTATGCCCGGCAGGCCGTGAGCATGAACCCGAATAACTTTGAGTACAGGGCGCTGCTGAGCCGCCTGGAGGGCGGCGCGCAGTACTACCAGACCCGCGGCACGGGGCGGGGCTTTGCCATGCCGACGGTGCTGTGCGGCAGTCCGCTGCTGGGCTGCTGCGTGCTGAACCTGCTGTGCAACTGCCTCTGCAACTGCTGCGGCGGTGGCAGCGGCTACACTGGAAGGTATCGATGAGAATCATTGCACGTAAAACGGAGGGGTGAAAATGTCCATATTTCAGAAAATCAGGGCCGGCTTGCAAAAATTCATGGCCGGGCGGCGCGGCGCGGACGAGCTTTCGATGGCGCTGTTGATCGCCGGCGTCGTGTTGTCGATGTTGAGCACCATTTTCAGGCTGCCTGTGCTGTATTGGCTGAGCCTCGCCGTATACATATTCGCGCTGTACCGCATGCTGTCCCGCAACCTTGAAAAGCGCTATGCGGAAAACGCGGCTTTCCTGAAGCTGTGGCGCGGAAGGTCCTCGGCGGTAAGGCAGTCCGTCAACCGGATGAAGAACATGAAGCAGTATAAATACTTCAAGTGCCCCGAATGCAAGTCGCGCATACGCCTGCCCAGGGGTGTGGGCGAGGTCACCGTGACCTGTGGCAAATGCCATCACGCATTCAAGCAAAAAGCGTAAGGATGTGAACACGCGATGAAGCAGCATATCGATACCGCGCCGGTCTGGGAGGTCTACCGCCAGGATTGTGAATGTCCCATGTGCCTGCTGCGCGCCAAAACGGAGGCCGCCAACGTGGGCTATTTCCTGGGCGAATCGGTGATGGAGCCCAGCCAGCGCATCGAAGTCAATCAGAAGGGCTTTTGTCCCGAGCACTTCAAGCAGATGTACGCGGCCGGAAACCGCCTGGGTCTTGCGCTGATCACCCACACCTATATGAAGGAAACGATGAAGCGGCTGGGGGACATCGCCGCCCAGGCCAGGGACGCCGCCGCCAGCCAGGCCGGCAAGCCCATATTCAAGCGGCTTGGCGGCGCCAAGGGCGCGGGCTTTGAGGCGCCTGTGAACGCCCTGAAGGCCATCGAAGACACCTGCCTGGTGTGCGAACGCATCTGGGAGAACATGGAGCGCTACATGTATACCGTGCTGTATATGTACAAACATGAAGCGGAATTTCCGGAGCTCTTCGCAAAATCCAAGGGGATGTGCCTCGAGCACTATGCCCAGGCCCTGGAAATGGCGCCAAGACACCTGTCCGGCGACGTTCTCAAGAAATTTGTGGATACGCTCACGGATATCGAACAAAAGAGCTTTGAGCGCCTTGAAGGAGAGCTCGACTGGTTTACCGCCAAGTTTGACTATCGCAACCAGGATAAGCCCTGGGGCAACAGCCGAGACGCGGTCAAGCGTTCCGTGAACAAGCTGCGCCGTCAGGTGGTCGACGATTGAGATAATGTTAAGTGTGGGGGATATGCGCAATGGCAAAGGTTTGCGTGCTCAATGAAAACAAGCTGTGCGACGATTGCGGCGAATGCAATGTGTGCGACCTCGATCCAAACAAGATCTGCGACAATTGCATGAAGTGCCTGAAGACGGGCGCGGACTACGCCGCCATTGAAATCGATGAGATCATCGACGACGGCGCGGCGGAATACGACCAGCTGCGGCAGGATCTGTTGGATACCGGCGACGCGGAGGAGCCCTTTGATTGCTTCAAGGGACAGTAGGGCGCCCCACACATCTTTTCGCAAAAGGCAGCTTTTACGAAAAGATGCTGCGCATCTCGAGCCCGCCCGTGGGGCGGGTTTCGTAAAAGCTGGAGCGAACAACGTCTATTGATATGCTGGGCGTTCAGAGTCCGCATTTATGACGGATCTAGTAATAGCCAAGCCGACCGCATTTATAGATTTCTTTTTTTCAGGAGGTATCCTTTTTCATGTCCGACTTTACCGAGCAGCGCGCCAGGGACCTTCAGTTGCGCATACGCACCATGCTGCGCGAGCTTCCGGACGTCTGCTTCGATTTCATCAACGCCATCGATTCCACGACCCAGCCGTTGACGCGCTACGCCTATGTGATCGACCTGAAGCTGTTCTTCGGCTTCTTGACCCAGGAGCTTCCCAAGTTCGCGGACAAAGCGCCAGGCGCCCTGGACGCCTCGGACCTTTCAAAGGTTACCTCCCGGGACATCTACATGTATATGGACTATCTTACGCTGTACATGCGCGACGACGTCGAAGTCACCAATCAGGAATTGGGAAAATTGCGTAAAATATCTTCTTTACGAAGCTTTTACAAATTTCTGTATAAAAATGGCTATATCGATTCAGACCCCGCCGCGCTGGTGGACATGCCCAAGCGGCACCAGAAGCCCATCATACGGCTGGAAATCGACGAGGTCGCCCGCATGCTGGATCTGGTGGAGAGCGGCGCGCAGCAGACCGAGCGCCAGAAGAAATACAACGCCCATACCCGCGCCAGGGACCTGGCGATCCTTACCCTCTTCCTGGGCACCGGCATTCGCGTCAGCGAGCTGGTGGGCATCAACATCGACGACATCGATTTTTCCATCAACGGCTTCCTGGTGACCCGCAAGGGCGGCAATCAGGCCATACTCTACTTTCCCGACGAGGTCGCGCGGGTCCTGCAGGACTACATGAAGGTCCGTATGGAGTTGACGCCCGTGCCGGGCCACGAGGAGGCGCTGTTCCTGTCGCTTCAAAACCGCCGCATCACGGTGCGGGCCGTGGAAATCATGGTGAAAAAATACGCCTCGATGGCCGCACCGTTGAAGAAGAAGCTGAGCCCCCACAAGCTGCGAAGCACCTTCGGCACGAACCTGTACCACGAAACCGGAGATATTTACCTGGTGGCCGACGTGCTCGGCCACAGCGACGTGAACACCACCCGCAGGCATTACGCCGCCATGACCGACGACCGCAGGCGCATGGCGGCGCGGCGGGTCCATGTGCGCGGCGACGAAGCGCCGGACGATGAACCCGTGGACGGTGAGCCGTCGAACACCGATGAAAGTCCCCTTCAAAAATGAAGGATCTTTTTGAAGGGGACCTTACTATTATATTTTGATGTTGTGCTGCTTGATTTCGCCGGTGGCCAGCGCGTCGCAGCGGTTGTTGTAGGGGTTGTCCGCGTGGCCCTTGACCTTGATCCACTCGATCCTGTGGATGCCGGCATACTTCAGCAGCTCCTGCCACAGGTCCACGTTTTCCACCGGCTTCTTGTCGCTCTTGATCCAGTTCCGGCGCTGCCAGCTGTCCAGCCAGTGCTTCTGGAAGGCGTTCACCAGGTAGGCACTGTCCGAATACACGCTGACCTCACAGGGCTCTTTAAGCCTGGACAACGCCTGTATGGGCGCTGTCAGCTCCATGCGGTTGTTCGTGGTGTGGGCCTCATAGCCGGAGATCTCCAGCTTCTTGTCCCTGTACATCAGTATGGCGCCCCAACCGCCCGGGCCGGGATTGCCGGAGCAGGCGCCGTCCGTATAGATGATCACTTTTTTCAATGCTGCTTCCTCCCGGCGTCCGCGCGCTCAAAGGCATCGCATATGGCCTGCGCGTTTTCGCCCTGGATTTCAAGATATCTGTCGAAGCCTTCGCCCTCTGCGTGCGTCGACAGCACGTCGATCAACGCGACGGCATGGCCCTGCGCCTCCAGCGCTTCGACCAGGGCCTGCGGCGCCTGCTTTTCGATCAGCACCACCTCGGCGTCGGCCTTTTCCAGCCGCTCCAGCCACATGGCCAGCTCGTTGTCTCCGTAGGCCGAGCCGGTCTCCCGCTCGATCCAGTCCGCGACCTCGAGCTGATAATCCTCTGCCACATAGATCAGCGCCTCGCCCATCAGCGCCACGCGTCGGCCTTCGAGGGCGGCCAGCTTGATCCGGGAGGCGTCCAGCAGTGCTTCCAACGCCTTGATGGCACTTTCGGCGTTGCCGATATACCGCACCGAATATTCCGGGTCCAGCGAAACCAGCGTCGCGGAGATGCTTTCCACGATGTGCGCCGCGCCGTCCAGCGACATG
This sequence comes from Clostridia bacterium, assembly GCA_017432405.1. The sequence goes on from JAFRJF010000316.1 coordinate 34,309, forward strand.
TACAGGTGTGGGTTTGGCCCCTGAAAGTGGGACTGCGCCTCGCCGTTCGCGCGCTGCTTGGGTTCGTAGAGCTCCAGGTTATAGAGCACCGCAGAGACGGCGGGACCGCCTTCTCCCCAGCCAAACAGCGTGCTTTCAAAGGTCTCCAGGCCACGCCCGCCAGCAATGACGGCGTCCGCGCCCCGAACGAGCAGCGCCGCGTCCCAATCGGAGAGCTGATAGGCCCGCAGGCAGCCGTCCTGGGGCTGCACCAGGCAGTGCAGCGCCGCGTCGGGCACCCCCTGCATGACGGCGTCCGTCAGCGCGTATATGGGATAGAACGTGGCATAGATCGAAATCGGCCCGGTCTCCTCCTGTACCAGCGGTTTGCAGCCGGTTAGCGCAGACATGAGGACGAGCAGTATAAGCGCCAGTTTGACAGCACGGCGCAAGCGGTTCACTTCCTTTGATGGATAATAAGGCGATCACACGACGGGCAGCGCGTCATCGCCAAATTTCTCCACGATGGCGTCCCGCATCCGTACCGCCAGGGATCGGGCGGTTTCCCCCTCCGCTGCCAGCCAGATCACCCTGGGGTCGCGCCTGAACCAGGTCAGCTGGCGCTTGGCCAGGTTTCTGGAAGCCTTCTTCGTTAGATAGACGGCGAATTCCATGGTGATCTCGCCCCGAAGCGCCTCCGCGATCTCCTTGTAGCCGATGGCCTGCAGCGCCGTGGGATGCCGCTGCTCGGCGTTCATCAGCGCGCGCACCTCGTCCACCAGGCCGTCTTCGAGCATTTTATCCACACGGGCGTCGATGCGCCGGTACAGCACATCCCTGGGCCAGTCCGGCGCGAAGATGATCTCCCGGAAGTCGCCCTGGCTCTGGCGGTCCAAGCGGGTATGCTCCGACAGGGTCATGCCCGTGAGCCTGAAAACTTCAATGGCGCGGCTCACCCGGCGCACGTCGTTTTCGTGCAGCCTGTCGGCGGAGGCCGGGTCGATTTGGCGAAGCATGTCGTGCAACTTCCGCCTGCCCTCCGGCGTTTCCCCCATCTCCATCAGCTGTCGGTGCATCGCCTCGTCGCTGCGCTGGCTGGAAAAGCTCATGGGCCTTGTGACCGCGTCGATGTACAGCCCGGTCCCGCCGCACAGCACGGGAACCCTGCCCCTTGCGGCGATGCCCAGGATGCAAGCCTTGGCGGCCTCCCTGTAGGCGTCGGCGGAGTAGCCGCTGGCGGGGTCGACGCAGCCGATCATGTGGTGCGGTATGCCCGCCATCTCATCCGCCGTGGGCGCGGCGGAGAGTATGCCCATGCCGGAATAGATCTGCATGGAATCGGCGGAGACCACCTCGCCGCCCACCAGCCTGCAGAGCTCGACCGCGCAGGCGGTCTTTCCGGAGGCCGTGGGCCCGGCGACCACCGGCAGTATCGTCTTTTCCATAGGCCGCCTCACTGTATGCGCTTGAACATCTTTTCAAGCTCCCGGCGGCTGATCACCTTCATCACCGGCCTGCCGTGGGGGCAGGTCGGCGGCGCGCCGGTATCCAGCATCTGGCGGATCAGCGCCTCGATCTCATCCCGGCTCAGCGGATCGCCGCCCTTGACGGCGCTCTTGCACGCCATCTGCATGACCTCCGCCCGGCGCAGGTCGACGGTCGCGCTGCGAACCCGGTTCAGGGCGTTGACGGTGTCCATGAAGGCCGGCTTCAGGTCCGCCTTGCCCAGTATGAAGGGCACGGCCCGGACCTGTATATCCGTCTCGCCGAAGGGCTCCACGTCGTAGCCGGCGTCCCTCAGGGGCTCGAGGTTGTCCATGATCAGCGCGATCTCCCGTGCGGACAGACGGAGGATCATCGGCGTCAGCAGCTGCTGCGAGCCCCTGCCCGCCTCCAATTGCGCCATGAATTTCTCGTACTGAAGGCGCTCGTGGGCCGCATGCTGGTCGATCAGCACCAGCGAATCGTCAGCCTCGATCAGTATATAGGTGTTCAGCACCACGCCGATGACGCGATAGGCCGGCTTTTGAGGCGCGTCTGGCGTCTCATGCGACTCTCTTTCAGTCTGGCTTTGAACGGGCGGCGCTTCCAGCGGCCCCTGTTCTATGGGCTCAGCCTTCGGCGCTGGCGCGAGATCGGAAAGGCGATCCTCCCGCAAAACGCTTCCCCGGGTGTCCCCCAGCTTTTGCAGCTCCTGGCGGACCACCCGCTGAAACACGTCCAGCTGCACCGGCTTTTCCCTACGCTGGACTGGCCTGGATTCGACTTGCCGCGCCATCGGTTCAGGCTTGACATTGGATTCGGCGGCTGGCGCAGGGGTTTCCTCCCTGCGAACGGTCGATGCCGGGGCGGGGCTTTCTTCCACGGCTGCGGGTGCCGGGACGATCTCCCGGACGGTGGCGACCCGCTCCACGGACACGTTGGATGGCCGGTCCGGGCCCAGCTGCAGCACCCGTTCGCCCTCGAATGCGCTTCTCAGCAGGCGCTCGGCCACGGCGCGCATGGCGACCTCGTCCTTGAAGCGCACCTCCAGCTTGTTGGGATGCACGTTGACATTCACGCTGGTGGGCGGCACGACCAGGTTCAGCGCGCACATCGGGTACATGCCGATGGTCACCCGGCTGCGGCACACCTCCTCCAGGGCCCTGGACAGCAGCGCACAGCGCACGGTCCGCCCGTTGATGAAAAAGGATTGATGGGCCCGCGTGGCCTTGGCCTGCTCGCCGATGCCGATCAGCCCATGGATGCGGGTGCCGCCCTCGCAGGCGTCCACCTCGACCATCAGCTCCGCCGTCTGCTTTCCGTAGACCGCAAACACCGCGTGGCGCAGCTTGCCGTCGCCGAAGCTGTGATAGACGTTGGTGCCGTTGTTGATGTAGCGCACGGCGATATCAGGGTTACCCATGATCATCCGCGCCACCACGTCGCCCACCAGTCCGCCCTCGTAGGCGGGCTTTTTCAAAAACGCCCTGCGCACCGGCAGATTGTAGAACAGGTCCTTCATCACGAAGGTGGTGCCCTCCGGGCAGCCGGTCTCCTTCACGCGCAGGTCCGCCCCGCCGTCGATGTTCAGCCTGACGCCGGTGTCCTGCCTCCTGGCGCGGGTGGTCATCTCCACGTGGGAGACCGACGCGATGGAGGGCAGCGCCTCGCCGCGAAAGCCCAGCGTGCGGATGTCGTCCAGCTGGTCGGCGCTCTGCAGCTTCGAGGTGGCGTGGTTCTCAAAGGCCAGCCGCACTTGGTTCGGCTCGATGCCGCAGCCGTTGTCGGTCACCCGAAGGTAGTCGATCCCGCCGCCCTTGATCTCCACGGTGACGGCGGTAGCGCCGGCGTCGATGGCGTTTTCCATCAGCTCCTTAACCACCGAGCTGGGGCGTTCAACCACCTCGCCGGCGGCGATCCTGCCGACGGTTGCGGCGTCCAATACGCGAATCGGCATGATTGTATCCTCCGTTTATATCCGCTTGGCCTTTTCGTTGATCTCAAACAGCTTGTTCAGCGCGTCGATGGGCGTCATGCTGACCACGTCCAGCGCTGCGATCTCCTGCACCAGCTCCATCGGCTGGAAGTCCATAAGGCCGAGCTGGCGGTCCTGGGGCTTCTTGCGGTCGTCCAGTATGTTC
>JAFRJF010000317.1 GCA_017432405.1 Clostridia bacterium
CGGAGTTTGCCGAGACGCTGGACTTCGTGCGGGATGTCGCCCTGGCCCGCATCCATGTTTTTCCCTATTCCCAGCGCAAGGGCACCGTGGCCGACGCCATGGAGGACCAGGTGGACGAGGCCACCCGACGCGCCCGGACAAGGAAATTGATCGAAGTGGGGAACCAATTGGAGCAGCGCTTCGTCCAATCACTGGTGGGCACCTGCCAGCAGGTGCTGTTTGAGCAGGCCGCGGGCGATGGACTGAGCGAGGGCTATACCGGCCAGTACGTGCGCGTGCGGGCGGCGGCCCGGCCCGGCGAGCTGTGCCGGGTGCGCATCGACGGCGCGGAGGGCACGCTTGCCCACGGCACCGTCATCGAACACGAACAGGAGGAAGATACCGATGAGTGACTGTCTGTTTTGCAAGATCATCGCGGGGGAGATCCCCGGAAACGCCGTATTTGAGAACGATCAGATCTACGCCTTCCGCGACATCAACCCCCAGGCCCCGGTGCACGTGCTGGTGGTGCCGAAGAAGCACATGGACAACATATTGCAATGTGACGCCGGGACCGCCGCGGCCCTGACCGACGCCGTCAAGCAGATCGCCGCCAGCGAGGGCGTGGCCGAGAGCGGCTTCCGCATCATCAGCAACTGCGGCAGGGACGGCGCCCAGTCGGTCAACCACCTGCACGTCCACCTGATGGGAGGCAGGAAGCTGCCCGAGCGGATGGGGTAAGGTGGAATAGGTTAAATAATTGGGTCATAGTCATTCAAGGGTTGACGAGTATATGCCTTATGCGGTATAATAACCATTGTGGCGAACCCCATGCTACATTGGCTATGCCATTCAATCGCGAGGGGAGGGAAAGCACATGTCCGAGGTACGCATTCGGGAAAATGAATCATTGGAAAGCGCGCTGCGTCGTTTCAAGCGCAAGACGGCTCGTGATGGCATTCTCGCAGAAGCACGGAAAAGGGAACATTACGAAAAGCCCAGCGTAAAGCGTAAAAAGAAGGCTGAAGCTGCTCGTAAGCGCAAATATTAAACCAATGAAAGCCCCTCTGGTCGCCCCGGAGGGGCTGTTTTCAATCCTTTGGTCTCTTCATACGATTCCCTACATATGTTGAATTGAATCAACGTTTCGGCCATGGCGCGTGAAGCGCCGTTTCGGCGCACGCGCCGAAACGGGATGGCCGGAACATCATACGCTGAATTAATTGATTGTTCGGGTACGTTGTTTTTGGCGAACCCTATATAGTTTATCGGAGAACTGCATATGCATTACAGGATGCTGCTCTGGCCCCACGCCAACGCCCGCTATCAAAGTGAAACGCTGAAGCTGGCAACGGCTGAGCTTGAATTGATGCTGGCGCGACTCGCCCCCGGCGCTGAAATCGCCGCGGACGAGCGCCTGGGCATGCCCTGCCTCGATATTCGCGTGAACGAACCGCTGGACGCCGCCGCCCTCGGGGCGCTGCGCCGCCATTCGCTGCTGTACGGGCTGTTTGAGGATGAAAACGGCCTGCTTCGGCCCGTGGCCGGGCGGGGGGAGGCCGCCGTGGGGCGGGACCTGCCCGCGATTTTGAAGTACAAGGGCAAGACGAACGAGCTGTTTTTGCAGCTGCTGGTCAATGTGGCGCTGTATGCCGGCGATTACTGGCGCGAAGGGGGCCCCCTGTCGATGCTCGACCCCATGTGCGGCCGGGCCACCGGGCTCTTCGTCGCGGCCAATTACGGCTGGGACGCCCTCGGCGCGGACGTGGACCGGGGCGATTTGAAGGAGGCGGAGCAGTTTTTCAGGCGCTATCTGGAATATCACCGCTTCAAGCATACCGTCACCCGGCTGTCGCGTACCCTGAACAAGGGCGGCAGCGCGGCGGAATGCCGATTCGAGTACGCGCCTCAGGCCCATGACCCGAAGCGCGCGCTGAGTCTCGTCTGCCTGGACGCCGCCCACTCCGGCGGGGCGCTGGGCAAAAACGCCTTCCACCTGATCGCCTGTGACCTGCCCTACGGCGTGCGCCACGACGCCCAGCTGGAGCGGGGGCAGCGGACGAAGGGCAACTGGCTGGAGGCGCTTCTCGAAAAGGCGCTGCCCGACTGGAGGACGGCGCTGAAGCCCGGCGGCGCGATGGCGCTGTCCTTCAACGCCCAGAATATGAAGCTGGAGCGCCTGCGAGCGCTGATGGAGGGCGCCGGGCTGGAGGTGCTGTCCGACGGCGCCTGTGACGGCTTCGCCCACTGGGTCGAGCAGGCCATCACCCGGGACATCGCCGTTTGCAGGAAACCGTTATAATTTATCCCTTTTATATCCCATCGGAGGTAACCTATGGATTATCAATCCCTGAACCTGAAGACCGTCGTCGAGCTGCGCAGCCTGGCAAAGGAAATGGGCGTTCGAATTCCGGCGGGTACAAACAAAAGCACGCTGATCGAAATGCTGATGGAGGCGGAAAAGGCCGGCAAGGACGCCCCGGCCGGCCAGGCGCCTGCGACAAAGCAGGGCGACGAGGGCGAAAAGCCCGCGCGCCGGCGGGGCAAGCCGAGGCGCGAAGCGTCCGACAATCCGGAAACGAAGAAGGAACAGCCCGCCGCCGGGCAAGCCGGGTCCTCCCCGCGCCAGGGCGCGGCGCGAAACGGCAGGCAGGCCGTCGGCGCCCTGAAGGCGGAAGCCCCGAAGGCCGACGTCCCTAAAGCCGATGCCCCGAAGGCCGACGCCCCGAAGACTGACCGCCCGGGTGCCGGCCAGTCCCAGACGGCAAGGCCGGCGGTCGACGCCGGGAATGACGCCAAAGCGACCCTGGAAGCGCCGGCATCCGACAAGCCCGAGGGGCGGCCTGAGCAAGCCCAAGGCGCGAACCCGGCGGGTGAACAGTTCCAGGCCGCGCCTGCCGACGCGCGCCCCGGTTTCAGGGGCAGGACGACGCCTGCGAACCGAACCTACCAGCGGCCCATGAACGACGCCCAGCCCCGGCAGAACCGGTATCAGAACTGGAATGTGGGTCGCGCGCCCCAGGGCGACGCGCGGCCCCAGCGGGTGCAGCAGGCCGGCCAGGCCGGCATGCCCCGGCCCGTCAATCCCCGCTTCAACCGCCAGGGGGACGGTCGCGCGCCCCAGCAGGCCTGGGACAATCGGGATTTCCAGCGCCGCGCGCCCCAGCCCCCGGCCCCGGCGGCGGCCCAGACCGATAATGCCGCCCAGCCGGCGGAGCAGCCGGAGCGGCCTGAGCGCCAGCGCCCCGAGGGCTACTACAACGCGGAGCTGAAGACCTCCAACCCCGCCGTGCCGGAGATGCTGGCCTCGGGCGAGTGCGGCGACGGCGCGGGCGTGCTGGAGCTCCAGCCCGACGGCTACGGCTTTTTGAGGGCGGAGAACTGCCTGCCGGGGCCGAACGACGTCTACATCTCCATCGCCCAGATCCGCCGCTTCAACCTGCGCAACGGCGACCACGTGACGGGCAAGACCCGCGCCCAGCGGGAGGGCGACCGCTACAGCGCCATGATGTACATCACCGAGGTCAACGGCGAAAGCCCCGAGAAGGCCGCCGAGCGCCCCCGGTTCGAGGACCTGGTGCCGGTCTATCCCGACCAGCGGCTCAGGCTGGAGCCCCCGGAGGGCCACGGCGACCTGTCCCTGCGGCTGATCGACATGCTGGCCCCCATCGGCAAGGGCCAGAGGGGCATGATCGTGTCCCAGCCCAAGGCGGGCAAGACCACGCTGCTCAAGAAGGTGGCCAACGCCATCACCGCCCAGTATCCCGACGTCCACCTGATCGTGCTGCTGATCGACGAGCGCCCCGAGGAGGTCACCGACATGCAGCGCTCCATCAAGGGCGAGGTGATCTATTCCACCTTCGACGAGGAGCCCGAGCACCACACCCGCGTGTCGGAGATGGTGCTGGCCAGGGCCCAGCGCCTGGTGGAGATGGGCAAGGACGTGGTGGTGCTGCTGGATTCCATCACCCGGCTGGCCCGGGCCTACAACCTGACCATCACCCCCACGGGCCGGTCCCTGTCCGGCGGCCTGGACCCGGGGGCGCTGTTTCGGCCCAAGCGCTTCTTCGGCGCGGCCCGGAACATCGAAAACGGCGGCAGTCTGACCATCATCGCCACCGCCCTGGTGGAGACCGGCAGCCGTATGGACGACATCATCTTCGAGGAATTCAAGGGCACCGGCAACATGGAGCTGCACCTGGACCGCAAGCTCTCCGACCGCAGGGTGTTCCCGGCCATCGACCTGCTGAAGTCGGGCACGCGCCGGGAGGAGCTGCTGCTGACCGAGGACGAGATGAACGGCGAATACCAGGTGCGCAGGATGCTGGGCGGCCGCCAGCAGGAGATGTACGAGCAGCTGATCGACCTGATGACCAAGACCGCCAGCAACGCCGATTTCTTCAGCAAGCTGAAGGGCTGGCTGGCCGTGTATGAAAAGGAAGGGTATTCGCTGGGGAAATGAGCGTATGCCTTCAATATTGACGCTCCTTCGACGAAGCTATTAACAACTGTGACAATCGCTTGAAATCCTATTGATATGACGGTATAATCCGTGTTGTGTACGGGCGGAAGACCGTCCGACGACGAGGAGGGAGATATCCATGAGCAAGAAACTGATTGCGGAGGCCATCGGCACGGCGACCCTGGTCATACTGGGCTGCGGCACGGCGATGCTGGTGGGCTGCGACGCCGCCGCGGGCGGCGGTTACATTCTCACGGCGCTGGCCTTCGGCCTGACCATCGTGGCCATGGCCTATTCCATCGGCAACATCTCCGGCTGCCACATCAACCCGGCGGTATCCCTGGGCGTGATGCTCAGCGGCGGCATGGACGTGGGCGAATTCATCGGCTACGTGATCGCCCAGTGCGCGGGCGCGATCTGCGGCTCCGCGGTGCTGGCGGCCATCTTCGGCCTGGGCCACGTCACCGACAAGACCGGCGGCTTCGGCACCAACGGCCTGGCGGGCGTGGGCGGCAACGTGCTGGCGGGCCTGCTGGTGGAGATCGTGCTGACCTTCATCTTCGTCATCGCCATACTGGGCGTCACCAGCAAGCGTGCCGGCCACGGCAGCTTCGGCGGCCTGGTGATCGGGCTTACCCTGGTGGTGGTCCACATCCTGGGCATCGGCCTGACGGGCACCTCCGTCAACCCCGCCCGTAGCTTCGGCCCCGCGCTGTTCGCCGCCTTCAGCGGAAACCTTGCGCCCCTGGGCTGCCTGTGGGTGTTCATCGTCGGCCCCATGATCGGCGCGGCCCTGGCGGCGGTCACCTACAACTTCCTGCAGAACCAGTAAACGAACGGTTCGAGGCGAACGCCCCCGGAATGCATTCCGGAGGCGTTCGCAATGCTTATCGCAAGCGGTGAATGCCCTTCGCAAATTGTGAGAAGAAAAATTGTGAAAAACAGTAGACAACCCCGGATCATTGTGTTATAATATTATGCGTTGGTTGATGTGCTGTAATTTTTTGGGGCCAGATTGTGCGGCAAGCACAATCCGTTCCGAGGAAGCAGGCGCATCGGCCCGACAGACGGATGCAAGGCCGCATGGCCTGCACAATATAATCAAAGGAGTGTACCCGAGTATGAAGAAGATTCTTGCATTGGTACTCTGCGCGATGCTGGCTCTGGGCTGCGTCGCGGCCCTGGCCGAAGGCGAACTGGTCGGCGTTTCCATGCCCACCAAGGACCTGCAGCGTTGGAATCAGGACGGCGCCTACATGGAAGAGAAGCTGAAGGAAGCCGGATATGCGGTTGAGCTGCAGTTTGCCTCCAACGACGTTCCCACCCAGCTGAACCAGATCGAGACCATGATCGACAATGGCTGCCAGGTCGTTGTCATCGCCGCTATCGAGGGCTCCTCCCTGGGCACCGCCCTGGACAAGGCCGCCGAGAAGGGCGTCAAGGTCATCGCTTATGACCGCCTGCTGATGGACAACGGCAATGTTGACTACTATGCCACCTTCGACAACTACAAGGTCGGCACCGTGCAGGGCACCTATGTGAAGGACGCTCTGGATCTGGACAACGCGGAAGGCCCGTTCGTGATGGAAATCACCGCTGGCGATCCCGGCGACAACAATGCCCGCTACTTCTATCAGGGCGCCATCGACGTGCTGAAGCCCTACATGGACGCTGGCAAAATCACCGTGACCTCCGGCCAGACCGAGTTCGACCAGGTTGCCACCCCCACCTGGAAGACCGACGTCGCCCAGAAGCGCGCTGAGGATATCCTGACCGCCAACTATGCCGGCGGCGAGAATATCGACGTGTGGCTGTGCTCCAACGATTCCACCGCTCTGGGCGTAACCAACGCGCTGGAGGCCAACTACGCTGGCGAGAACTGGCCCATCATCACCGGCCAGGACTGTGACAAGCCCAACGTCAAGAACATGATCGCCGGCAAGCAGAGCATGTCCGTGTTCAAGGACACCCGCACCCTGGCGGCTCAGGTTGTGAAGATGGTCGGCCAGATCCTGGCTGGCGAAGAGGTTGACGTGAACGACACCGAGACCTACGACAACAACGTGAAGGTCGTTCCCTCCTTCCTGTGCGATCCCGTGTTCGCGGACGCCAACAACTACAAGGAGATCCTGATCGACTCCGGCTACTACACCGAGGACGATCTGAAGTAATTCGGGCTTATGCTCATTGTGATGCAGGCGGGGCTCTCCCGCCTGCATCATTTGGGCGTATTCCGGTTTCCGCCGACGGAAAGGCGCGATAGAATGACAGGTCTGCTCGCTGAACGATGGTCATTCAGCAGCGTTGCGTACAGATCCTTCGCTTCGCTGGGATGACGGCTTGACGGCGTTGTCGTCCTGAGCGAAGCGAAGGATCTGTACACAGAGGCGGCATATCGCATGCCGGCAGCGTGTAAACGCGGCGGAGCTGTGTCGGAATTGGTCTGCGGCAGCTTTGGGTTTTCCCATTTGACTGGAAAGCAGGAGGAGAGCAATGGCAAAGATACTGCTGGAAATGAAGAACATCACCAAGACCTTCCCCGGCGTGAAGGCCCTGGACAATGTCAACCTGCAGGTGGAGGAGGGCGAGATTCACGCCCTGGTGGGTGAGAACGGCGCGGGCAAGTCCACGCTGATGAACGTGCTCAGCGGCATCTACCCCTACGGCACCTATGAGGGCGATATCGTCTACAACGGACAGGTCTGCAAGTTCTCGAACATCAAGGATTCGGAAAAGCTGGGCATCGTCATCATCCACCAGGAGCTGGCGCTGGTGCCCGAGATGACCATCGGCGAGAACATGTACCTGGGCAACGAGCGCGGGAGCAAATTCGCCATCGACTGGAACACCACCTACGCCGAGGCCGACAAATACCTGAAGATGGTGGGCCTGCAGGAGAGCAGCAAGGTGCAGGTCAAGACCATCGGCACCGGCAAGCAGCAGCTGGTGGAAATCGCCAAGGCCCTGGCCAAGCAGGCCAAGCTGCTGATCCTGGACGAGCCCACCTCCTCGCTGAACGAGGAGGATTCCCGGGCGCTGCTGGACCTGATGCTGGGCTTCAAGAAGCAGGGCATGACGATGATCATCATCACCCACAAGCTCAACGAGGTGGCCTACGTGGCGGACAAGATCACCGTCATCCGCGACGGCACCACCATCGAGACCATCGACAACCACGGCCCGGAGCCGGTCAGCGAGGAGCGCATCATCAAGGGCATGGTCGGCCGCGAGATGACCAACCGCTTCCCGCCGCGGCAGAACGTGAAGATCGGCGACATCATGATGGAGGTGGACCACTGGACGGTGCACCATCCGCTGTACCCCGAGCGCAAGGTGGTGGACGACGTGTCCATGTACGTGCGCAAGGGCGAGGTCGTGGGCATATACGGCCTGATGGGCGCGGGCCGCACCGAGCTGGCTATGTCCATCTTCGGCCAGAGCTACGGCGTGAACTTCTCCGGCGAGTTGAAGATCGACGGTAAGCCGGTAAAGATGAAGAAGAGCGTCACCGACGCCATCAGGCACAAGATTGCCTATGTCACCGAGGACCGCAAGGGCAACGGTCTGATCCTCAGCCAATCCATAAAGGTGAACACCTCCCTGGCCAACCTGTCCAGCCTGGCCAGCATGGGCGTCATCGACCAGGACAAGGAATATGCCGTGGCCGAGGAATACCGTGACAAGCTGCGCACCAAGACGCCCACGGTGGAGCAGCTGGTGGGCAACCTCTCCGGCGGCAACCAGCAGAAGGTGCTGCTGGCCAAGTGGATGTTCGCCGAGCCGGATATCATGCTGCTGGACGAGCCCACCCGTGGCATCGATGTGGGCGCGAAGTACGAAATCTACTGTATTATCAACGACCTGGCGGCGGCAGGCAAATCCGTGGTTATGATCTCCTCGGAGCTGCCGGAGGTGCTGGGCATGAGCGACCGCATCTACATCATGAACGAGGGTAAGATGGTCGGCGAGATGAAGGCGGAGGACGCCACCCAGGAGAACATCATGGCGCTGATCCTCCAGTCGGGAAGGGGTGCATGACGATGAGTGAACGCAAAATGAGCCTTGGCGCTTTTTTCCAGAAGTATACCATGGTGATCGCGCTGGTGGTTGTGGTCGTTTTCTTCGCCATCGCCACTGGTGGCGGCTCACTGAAGCCGGGTAGCATCAACAACCTGATTTCCCAGAACGGCTATGTTTTCGTGCTGGCGGCCGGTATGCTCTGCTGCATACTGACCGGCGGCAACATCGACCTGTCTGTCGGCTCGGTGGTCTGCTTTACGGCCTCCATCGGCTGCGTCATGATGGACAGGGGCGCAAACATGTGGCTGGCGGTGCTGATCATGCTGGCCATTGGCCTGGCCATCGGTGTGTTCCAGGGCTTCTGGATCGCCAAGGTGCATGTGCCGGCCTTTATCGCCACACTGTCGGGCATGTACGCCTTCCGAGGCCTGTCCAATGTGGTACTGCAGGGCTACCGCGTCGACATCAGCAATGAGAATTTCCTGTTCCTCTTCGGCGGCGGCAGGGATTGCTACATCCCTGATTTTGTTCGCCAGTGGACGGGGTCGGAGGGCAAGCCTAACCTGACCTGCATGGCCATCGGCATCATCGCGATCGTGATCTACATCCTGATGACTGTCCGAAAGATTCACGTCCAGAAAAAGCTGAATCTGCACCAGTCTGTCCTCGGCCAAGTGGTCACCACGGCCGTCATTTCTGCGGTGATCCTGTTTTTGACCTGGCAAATGGCCAGCTTCAGGGGCCTGCCCACCGTGCTGATCTGGATCGCGCTGGTGCTGGGAATCTACCAGTACATCACCACCAAGACCGCCATGGGCCGCCATCTGTATGCGGTGGGCGGCAATGAGAAGGCCACGGCGCTGTCCGGCGTCAAAACCCGCAACGTATATTGGTTCGCCTATGCCAGCATTGGCCTGATGGCCGGCCTGGCCGGTATCCTAACGGCGGCTCGCGCCAAGGGCATTGACCCGACCTATGGCGAGGGCTATGAGATGGACGCCATCGCTTCCTGCTTCATCGGCGGCGCTTCCGCTTACGGCGGCATCGGCAAGGTGTCCGGCATGATCATTGGCGCGGTGCTGATGGGCGTCATCAACCAGGGCATGAACATGGTGGGCGTCGACTCCAACCTGCAGCGCGTGGTCAAGGGCTTGGTGCTGCTGGCGGCCGTCATCTTCGATGTCGTGTCCAAACGGCAGAAGCGATAGGAAAGGAGGATGGCAATTCATGGAGAATAAAGTGGTAAATCGTTCCAATATCAGGCAATCGAATCCGGTTGCCATGTTGAAAAAGAATGCCATGCTCATTATCCTGGTGCTGGTGTACATCTTTTTCACGATCATGACCAAGGGGCGCATGTTTAAGTCGACCAGCTTTGCTTCTCTGATCAACCAGAACGCTTACGTGTACATCCTTGGCTGCGGTATGCTGATGTGTATGCTGACCGGTGGCAACATCGATCTGTCCTGCGGCGCTTTCGTGTGCCTGCTGGGTGCGCTGGGCGGCATGATGATGGTGGTCTGGAAGTGGGGAACCGCCTTGTCTCTGGTGGCCATGCTGGCCATCGGCATCATCTACGGCTGCAGTCTTGGCGCGCTGATCGCATATGTGATGGTTCCGCCGTGGATCGCGACCCTGGCAGGCTATCTGGCTTTCCGGGGCTTGGGCACGTCCATACTGGGCGTCTCCTCCACGAACTCCATTTCGTTCAAGGACAGCCCGGATTTCCTGAGAATCTTCTCCGGAACGATGTTCAAGACGCCGGAGGGTCAGTTGAATATGCCCTGCCTGATCGTGGGTATCGTCGCCGCAGTGCTGGTGGTGCTGATGGTTTTCAAGAACCGCGCGACGCGGCTGAGGAAGGGGTATGAGGTGGATGCTCTGGAGATGGATGCAGCCAAGAGCATTCTGGGCGCTTTCGTCATCCTGCTGGTTATGTACAAGCTGGCGATGGCTGGCGGCATTCCAACCGTGCTGGTTTGGGTGGCGGCGGTTGTGCTGATTTATGCCTTCATTACCAGCAAGACCACCATAGGCCGCCACTTCTACGTGGTGGGCGGCAACATCGAGGCCGCGCGTCTGTCCGGCGTGAATACCAAGCGTATCATGTTCCTGGCTTATCTGAACATGGCGATACTGACCTCGATCTCCGCCATGACGGTCATCTCCCGCTTTACTGCGGCCAATGCCGACGCGGGCAAGAATTTTGAGATGGATGCCATCTCCGCCTGCGTGGTGGGCGGCGTCTCCGCCAGCGGCGGCTCGGGCACCGTACTGGGCATGGTCATCGGCGCCACGCTGATCGGCGTGATCAACCTGGGCATGTTCCAGATCAACCTGGATGCCAACTATCAGAGGGTCGTCAAGGGCTTCGTGCTGCTGGCCGCCGTGGTGTTCGACATCTTGTCGAAGAAGCGGGAAAGGTGATAGAAATGCACAAAGAGGTCGCCGGTTTTTGAACCCGGCGACTTTCTTTGTGCGTGAATGAACAGTCGGGTAAATACTGATTTGTCGCTGCGCGACAAATCAGTATTTGAGGGGTTAGGGGTTAGGTTTTAGGGGTTAGGGGTGGAGGAAATCCTTCGGATTTCTTTTAATTAAATAGATCGAGAATCGATATAACCCCTGCCGTTCCTATTTAATCAAACAAATCCGTCAGGATTTGCTCCTTCCCTAACCCCTATCCCCTAAAACCTAACCCCTAAATACTGATTTATCGCACTGCATCTTCGGATTATGTGTGACAGGCTCAAGCATTCATGCGTGAGCCCTGACAGTGCCCCTGGATAACATTGACAAATAGCCGCCTGCCTTATATAATGATATAAACGCCGCAGTGCCCCGCCCGTGCGGGGATAATAGGGAACCGGGTGGAATTCCCGGGCGATCCGGTCACTGTGAGCGGGGAGCGGGCCGCATTTGCCATTGCATCCTGATGTGAGAAGGCGCGGCGCCACCGTGATCCGCGAGCCAGGAAACCTGCTGCCGCGTGGGTGAAGCGCTTCCGATGAAGGCGGCTTGCCCCGGCGACGCGCCGGCTGGCTTTGCCATGCCCGTCTCTCTTCGGAGGCGGGCATGTTTTACGTTTTGGAGGTTGTTCTATGCCCAATCAGACCGATCCGGGCGCGCGCAGCGCCTTCCTCAGCGAGAACCTGCGCCGGCGGGCGCGCTACCAGCTGGTATTTGTGCTGCTGGTGGCGGCGCTGCTGGTGATCACGGTGTTGAACATCAACACCGGCAGCGTGGCCATACCGGTGGGGGAGATCTTCCGCATACTGCTGGGCCAGGCGCAGGATTCGCCCCAGTACAGCATCATCTGGAAGATCCGCCTGCCCCGCATACTGATGGCGGCGCTGCTGGGCGGCGGGCTGTCGCTGTCCGGCTTCCTGCTGCAAACCTTCTTCGGCAACCCCATCGCCGGGCCCTTCGTGCTGGGCATATCCTCCGGCGCGAAGATGGTGGTGGCGCTGACGATGATCTACGCGCTGCACTTCTTCAGCCGGGTCTCCTCCTGGGCGCTGATCATCGCGGCCTTCGCCGGGTCGCTGATGTCGGTGGGCTTCATACTGCTGCTGTCCCGGCAGCTGAAGCACATGGCGATACTGCTGGTGGCGGGCATCATGATCGGCTACATCTGCTCGGCGGTGACCGACTTCGTGGTCACCTTCGCCGAGGACGCCGACATCGTGAACCTGCGGGGCTGGAGCCTGGGCAGCTTTTCAGGCATGGGCTGGGACAACGTGGCCGTGGCGGCCGTGGTGGTGGGCATCACGGCGGCGGTGACCTTCACGATGGCCAAGCCCATCGGGGCCTACCAGCTGGGCGAGGCCTACGCCCAGAGCATGGGCGTGAACATCAAGGCCTTCCGGGTGGCGCTGATCGTGGTGTCCAGCCTGCTCTCCGCCACGGTGACCGCCTTCGCAGGGCCGATCTCCTTCGTGGGCATCGCGGTGCCCCACCTGGTGAAGCGGGCGCTGAACACCTCGAAGCCGCTGATCGTCATTCCGGCGGTGTTCCTGGGCGGCGCGGTGTTCTGCATGGGCTGCGACCTGATCGCCCGCACCGCCTTCGCGCCCACAGAGCTGAACATCAGCACCGTCACCAGCGTGTTCGGCGCGCCGGTGGTCATCGCCATGATGCTGAAACGGCAGAGCGGGAGGTGAGCGGCATGGGCAACTACTATTTCAGGACCCAACAGCTGACCGTCGGCTATGACGGGGTGCCGCTGATTCGGGACATCACCATCGACATCGAAAAGGGCGAGATCGTCACGCTGATCGGCCCCAATGGCTCGGGCAAGTCCACCATCCTCAAGAGCATCACCCGCCAGCTGCGCATGGTGGGCGGCCAGGTGTTCATCGAATCGGAGGAGCTGCGCAGGCTGTCCTACAAGGACCTGTCCACGAAGATGGCCGTGGTGCTGACCGAGCGCATGAAGCCGGAGCTGATGACCTGCCGGGACATCGTGGCCACGGGCCGCTATCCCTACACCGGGCGGCTGGGCATACTCTCGGCGGCGGACGAGGCGAAGGTGGAGGAGGCCATGGCTGCCGTGCACGCGCTGGATCTGCGCAACCGGGACTTCAACGCCATCAGCGACGGCCAGCGCCAGCGGGTGCTGCTGGCCCGGGCCATCTGCCAGGAGCCGGAGATCATCATACTGGACGAGCCCACCTCGTTCCTGGACGTGCGCCACAAGCTGCAGCTGCTGAGCATACTGCGGGGCATGGCCAAGCAGAAGGGCATCACCGTCATCATGTCGCTGCACGAGATCGACCTGGCCCAGAAGATCTCCGACAAGATCATCTGTGTGCAGGGGGACCACGTCGCCCGGGCGGGCACGCCGGAGGACGTGTTCGACGAGGACGCCATACGCAAGCTGTACCAGATCGACCAGGGCACCTTCGACCCGGTGTTCGGCAGCATCGAGCTGCCCCGCCCCGAGGGCGACCCCCAGGTGATGGTGCTGTCCGCCTGCGGCACGGGCATACCGGTGTTCCGCCGCCTGCAAAAGCAGGGCGTGCCCTTCGTGGCGGGCGTGCTCTACACCAACGACATCGACTACCGCCTGGCCCGGGTGCTGGCCATGGAGGTCGTCGAGGCCAAGCCCTTCATGCCCATCCCCGACGAAGCCTTCAACCGCGCCCTCTACTGGATCGACCGCTGCCCCCGCGTCATCAACGCCGGGGTGGAGATCGGGGAATGCAATAAGAGGATGGGGGAGCTGATTGAAAGGGCGAGAGATAAATACTGATTTGTCGCGGGGCGACAAATCAGTATTTGAGGGGTTAGGGGTTAGGATTTAGGGGTTAGGGAGAACAGCGTCGCCTCCCAAAGCCTTCCCCAGCGACCGAAGGGAGCGGTTCAGGGGAAGGTGGGCCGGCCGCAAGGCCGGGTCGGATGAGGTCGGTCCCCCCGCGGTAACGATGGTTTGCGCGCTTCCTCCCAAGAGAACGACCTCATCCGTCTTTCGGCGACGCGCAGCTAGTCCTTTAGGGCAAAAACGCAAGCGTTTTCA
>JAFRJF010000318.1 GCA_017432405.1 Clostridia bacterium
CCATGCATCCCTGGCGTCAGATTGCCGCCGCTACGGAGCGTATTGCGGTGCTGTAGCGGCGACTATCAGACGGCCATGTCCATCCTTCCTGTGGCGGCAGATTGCCGCCGCTCCGGCGCGTATCATGCGTTGTAGATGCGGCGTCTACGCCGCCACGACTGACCGCCACGTGTTGCTTCCATATAACAAAACGCAGGGGCTGCCTCAAACGACACTTCACTGTCATTTCAGGCAGCCCCTGGCTTAAGGCTTCAATCGTCGTACTGCTGGCAGTCCGCGGAACCGCCATCCCCGTCCGCCCCACCGAACCCCTCAGGGTTCGGTGGAAGCGTCCGGATGGGTTCGATCAAAACCCGTGAACCTAAGGATGCTGCTCCGGCTTCCGTCCGGGCTCAGACCCGAGCTTCAGCCTTCGCCTCTGCGAAATCAAATCGCTAAGTAATTACTTGACCAGCTTGCTGTAAGCGCTGGACACGAACAGGTTCTTGCCACTGTAGCGGATGCCAAAGAAGGGGACTCCGCGAGTGTCCAGGCCGATCACGTGACGATACTTCACCTTGTCGTCCTTGTGCAGGGCCTTGCCATAGCTGTTGCTCAGGCTGGGGGTATAGTGCATCCAGACCTTGGCGGTGGCCTTCACGTGGCACTTGTTGGTGTTGATGGTGTCCTTGACAACGCTGCCAGGAATCGGCTTGGAATAGCCATTGCCGCCGTTGGAGAAGACAACCAGAACATCGCCGGTGATAGGACTGGCCTTGCTCAGCTTAACGTCGCCCTTCTTGAACCAAAGGGCATCGTTCGTATTGAGGGTCAGGCGGATCTTATAGTAGCCGTTCTTCTTGGCAACGACCTCGCCAATGGAGCCCTTGTGGACGATGACTTCGGGGTCGCTGGTGCGCTTGTAGGAATGGGGAGCGTCGTAGCCATAGCTGTTCTTGGTGAACTTCACGTAATCACCAACACAGATGGAAGCTGCCATGGCAGAGCCGGTGAGAGCCAGCACCATCGTGAGAACGAGCAGCGCGGCGATGAGTTTCTTCATGATAATTCCCTCCTAAAAAATCTTGAACTTCGGGCACGCGCCCAGGCCGATGAACATCGCCGCAGATCCGCGGTCTGCACCGATATTCATTACCCTTGGCGTTGAATGCCCCCGCGCAGGAAATCCTACGCGTCCCTCATTGGTGTATGAATTATAGCAAATTTTAGTGCCGAGGTCAATACGTCTTGGGAAAAGTCATAATATTTATACAATTGTAATATATTATGATTTTCCGAAACAACACCACGACAAAAAGTAGATCTACTTATGACAGAAATTCGACAAGGCAGCTGACTATTGTTTTTTTGTGGCAATGCCCGGCGGGCGTCATCTGGCGGCCTATTGTGACACGGGTCATTCCATTTCAAAAGCCGCCCCTTTCGGGGCGGCTTCGCCGCTGATCTGACCGTCAGCCGACGATCTTGGTATACATAGAGGATACCCAGCCGTTGTGGCCGTGGAAGCTGACCTTGTACCACACCACATCGCGTTCGTCCCAGCGCTTCTCCTCGAGGTAGGGCGCGGAATCGCCCCGGTACAGCACGCCGAATTCCGCCGCATCCCTGTCGGGATGCTTGCGCACGTAGGTATCGCCGCTGACGGCCTTGACGCGCCGGCCGCTGCTGCCCTTGCCGCCGTTGACCGCCTCCAGCTCCTCGGTGCTCAGCTCATTGACCTTCATGTTCTCGTTGTTTTCCATAATCGTTGCCTCCTTTAATCAGGTTGATTGTCATTGCATTCATGCCAACCCATTATACCCTATCCAGGTTCATCAATGTACAAAACATATGGGCTTTTGTTGGGCAATTCTTGCCCGCAGCCCGGGCTCGCGCCGCGCCGCGCTTCCCTTGCTTGCAGGGCCAGTATAGCAGTGGCGGCGTCACAGAAGCGTCACACGGGCAAATACTGATTTGTCGCGCAGCGACAAATCAGAATTTACACGCTCCCCGCTTGACAACCTCCGCCTGCGGGCATACAATATTCCTGTAACCGCTGGGGGCGCCGAAAGGCTGAGATGGGCTTTGCCCGGTCCCTTGGAACCTGAAGTGGATAATCCCACCGTAGGGAAGCGGGCCGCGCCGGCTTGGCGCGCCGTTTCCCGCGTGTACGATCGTACAGGCGGTTTTTTATGTCCACAGATACAGGAGGGATGCCCATGAAGAAGACCTCCCGGGCAGCGCTGCCCGCGCTGGCCATCGTCGCGCTGCTGGCGCTGTGGGAGGCGCTGGTTCGGATCATGAAGGTACCCTCCTACGTGCTGCCCGCCCCCACGGCGGTGCTCTCGGCGCTGTGGAGGGACCGGGCGGCGCTTATGCAGCATTCCTCCGTCACGGTGGCCGAGGCCCTGATCGGCATGGGCATATCGCTGGCGTGCGCGCTGGCGCTGGGCATGCTGATGGACGTCAGCGAAAAGGTGAAGGCCGTCGTCTATCCGATACTGGTGGTCACCCAGACCGTGCCGATGATCGTGCTCTCCCCCATACTGATACTGTACCTGGGCTTCGGCGCGGCCCCGAAGATACTGACCGTGGTGCTGATGTGCTTCTTCCCCATCGTGGTCAGCTTCGCCGACGGCATGGCGCAGATCGACCCCGGCTACGTCAACCTGATCCGAACCTACGGCGGAAGCATGCTTCATGTGTACACCCTGGTGAAGATCCCCTACGCCATGCCGGCGCTGTTTTCCGGGCTGAAGGTGGCGGCCACCTACTCCATCAGCGGCGCGGTGGTGGGCGAATGGGTGGCCTCCCAGGCCGGCATCGGCTATTACCTGCTTCGGGTCAAGAACAGCTACGCCCTGGACAAGATGTTCGCAAGCGTTCTGGTCATCATACTGCTGAGCCTGATGATGAATGGGCTGATCACGTTGCTGCAGCGACTGTGTCTGCCTCATTTATATAGGAAAAGAAAAGGGAGGAAATGAATATGAAAAAGATCATCTGCATGCTGCTGACCCTGTTGCTGGCCCTCGCGTCCCTGGGCGCGCTGGCGGAGGCGCCTACCGACGTCACCGTCATACTGGACTACATCCCCAACACCAACCACACCGGCATGTATGTGGCGCTGGACAAGGGCTACTACGCCGATGCGGGCCTGAACGTGAAGATCATCGAGCCCACCGAGGGCGCGACCAACACCCTGGTGGCCGTGGGCAAGGGCGATTTCGGCATCGCCTACCAGGAGGACGTCACCCTGGCCCGGGCCATGGACGAGCCGCTGCCCATCCGCGCCATCGCCGCGCTGATCCAGCACAACACCTCCGGCTTCGTGTCCTGGGCCGGCAAGAACATCACCTCGGTCAGGGACTTCGAGGGCAAGACCTACGCGGGCTGGGGCGGCCCCGGCGAGGAGGCCGTGCTGCGCGCCGTGATGGAGGCCGAGGGCCTGGACTTCTCCACGCTGAACATGGTCATCTCCGAGGGCAGCTTCACCGCCCTGGAGAAGGACGTGGACCTGATGTGGTTCTTCGAGGCCTGGGACATGGTCACCTGCCAGATGAACAACTTCGAGCTGAACTACATCCCCGTGCGGGAGCTGGACGCCCGGCTGGACTACTACACCCCGGTCATCATCACCAACGAGGCCATGATCGCCGAGCATCCCGGCACCGTGAAGGCCTTCCTGGAGGCCACCCGCAGGGGCTACATGGACGCCATGGCCGACCCGGCGGGCTGCGCCGCGATACTGAACAAGTACGCGCCGGACTATGACCTGCAGTTCCTGACCGTATCCCAGGAATACCTGACCGACAAGTACATGCAGGACACCGACCGCTGGGGCGAGATGAAGCAGAGCGTGTGGGACGGCTACACCGACTTCATGGTGGAATACGGCATGCTGGACGCGCCCATTGCCGCCGACCAGCTCTACACCAACGACTTTCTTCCTGACCGAGGCTGAATAATATGAAGCTGAAGGTCGACAACATCGCCTTTCGATATGACGAAGAGCCCCTTTTCAAGGGGCTCTCGTTTGAGGTGGCGGCGGGCGAATTCGTTTCCATACTGGGGCCGTCGGGCTGCGGGAAGTCCACGGTGCTGAACCTGCTGGCGGGGATACTGACCCCCGAGGGCGGCAGCATGCTGGTGGACGGCGCGCCGATCAAGGGCATGAGCCGCCACTTCGCCTACATGCCCCAGAACGACCTGCTGTTCCCGTGGAAGACCATACTGCAGAACGTCTGCCTGCACGGCAGGCTCCACGGCACGGAAAAGGCCGCGCAGGCCCGGGCCCGGGAGCTGTTTGGCCTGTTCGGGCTGGCCGGGTACGAGAACGCCTGGCCCAGCGACCTGTCCGGCGGCATGCGCCAGCGGGCAGCGTTCCTGCGCACGGCCCTGTGCGACGCCGACATACTGCTGCTGGACGAGCCCTTCGGGGCGCTGGACGTGATCTCCAGGGGGGACATGCAGGACTGGCTGGTGTCGATGAAGCAGCACCTGGGCCGCACCTGCCTGCTGGTCACCCACGACATCGACGAGGCCATCTTCCTCAGCGACCGCATACTGGTGCTGGGGGGCCGGCCCGCCGATATCCGAAGCGAATACAGGGTCGTCGAGGACCACCGCACCCGGGACTGGCTGTACGGCCAGGGAACGCTGCGCAAGCAGCTGCACGACAGCATCCGGGGGCTGGAGGCGGAAAAATGCTGATCGACGCCCACGCCCATTACCACCGTCCCGACGAGCTGTCCGCCCGCCGGGGCGTGCGCACGCTCTTCTGCGGCACGAACCCCGAAACCGCCGCCCAGGTCCTGGCGCTGCGGGGAGAAAACCGGCTGGCCAGCTGCGGCCTGCACCCCTGGCAGGCGGACCGCTTCACCGTGGCGGACATGCTGCCCTATATCCGGCAGAGCGCCGCCCTGGGGGAGATCGGCCTGGACAGCGTCTGGACGGATGTGGACATGGACGTCCAGCGCAGGGCGTTCACCGAACAGCTGGACCTCGCCCAGCGGCTCGGCATGCCCGTCGTACTGCACACCAAGGGCATGGAGGCGGAAATCGCCGAGGCCCTGCTGCCCTACGCCATACCGAAGCTGGTGCACTGGTATTCCTGCGAGGCGCACCTGGAGAAGTACCTTGCCCAGGATTGCTGGTTCACCGTCGGCCCGGACCACCGAACCAACCCCGCCGTACAGGCCGTGCTCAGAGCCGTACCGCCGGAGCGCATACTGACCGAGACCGACGGCCTCGAGGCCGTCGCCTGGGCCCTGGGCAGGGACGTTGAGCCGGAGGAGATCAAAGCGGTCATCGAAGGCGAGTTGAAAGCGATTGCCAGAGTCCACGGCATCAGTGTATTCGAGGCGGAGGACCGGGTTGAAGAGAATTTTGCGCGGTTTTGGGGTACAAATAATGATTTATCGAGCTGTGCTCGATAAATCATTATTCAGGTTTGAGGTTTTAGGGGTTAGGTTTTAGGGGTGGTGCAAATCCCTTAACGCTTCGCTAGGCCTTCGGCCACGGGATTTGTTTGATTCAAAGGAAACGGCAGTAGTTACTACGTTTCTCGGTCCTTTGAATAAAAGAAATCCGTCAG
>JAFRJF010000319.1 GCA_017432405.1 Clostridia bacterium
CTGCGACAAATCAGTATTTGAGGGGTTAGGGGTTCGGTTTTAGGGGTTAGGGAATCAGCGGTGCATCCCAATGCCTTCCCCAGCGACCGAAGGGAGCGTTTCCGGGGAAGGTGGGCCGGCCGCAAGGCCGGGTCGGATGAGGTCGTTCCCCCCGCGGTAACGTTGGCTTGCGCACTTCCTTCCAGGAGAACGACCTCATCCGTCTTGCCGCTGCGCGGCAATCCACCTTCCCCTGAACCGGCAGCTTCGCTGCCTGGGGAAGGCTTTGGGGGACCCGTTTGTCTCCCCGACAAATCAGTATTTATCCTTCCGCCCAATCACCCCGCCCGTCATTTCGCTGGCCCGGCGGCTGAGCTTTTCCCAGGCGTCCTTGATGGAGCCGGTGGCGAGGAGGGCGTAGGCGGTGGCGGCGATCGCGGCGAGGGCGACGGTCCAGCCGATGCCCCTGGCCACGGCGCCGGAGCGCTGGCTCCTGGCCCCTTCGGCCCGGGCGGCGGTGCCGAACAGCACGCTGTCCAGCACCTCGGCGATATAGCCGGTGGCCTCCTGGGCCTTCTCCTTGTCGATCTCATGGGTGCCGAACTCCAGCAGCAGGCTGTTCGGGCTCAGGTCCTGGTTGTAGTTGCCCTTTCCGATGAAGATGTCCTTGATCAGCCCCGGGTATTGGCGGTCGGCCTCCGCCTTGATCTGCTGGGCGAAGGCCCTGTTTTCGGCGGCGTTCTGGTTGGTGCGCCCTACGAACAGGCGCACCTTGCTGATGTCCTCGCCGTTCACCTCAGTCTCGTACTGCTCGGCGGGAACGGCGTCGCGGTGGATGTCCAGCAGCGCGTCGGGCCCCTTCTTCAACAGCTCCTCCGCCGTGCGGCGGGAGCGGGTGTAGGCGTCGGCGTCGTGGGGCAGGAAGGTCTCCTTTGAATAGATCGTCTGGATACCCCGCTCTTCCAGCGCCTCCTTCAGGCTGTCGCCCACGTCGTAGATGCCGGCGTTTTGCCACTTGGAGGCGGCGCCGTCGTCCGGAACGTAGCTCTCGTCGCTGTGGGTGCTGTACATGGCGATCAGCTTTTCGCCGTCCTTCGCCGCCTTCTTCGTGGCAAAGGCCGTGCGGGCGTCGTCCAGGGCGGAGCCCAGGTATTCGGCGGTGGCGACGCGGGCATCGTCGTCCACCGACACCACACGATACCAGCGGTCGTCGCCGGAAATGTACTCGTCCCCGGGCCAGATCTGCCCGCCCCGCATGGTCAGCACCGCGCCGCCCTCATCGACCAGCGTATATGACAAAATTTCGACGCTGGTCTCGGATTGCGACAAAATATCGACATTGGTCGTATTTTCGCCAAAACAGACTGAAGTTTGTAATAATACAGTCACAATTGCCAGCGCGGCGACCGGCTGTCTCCAGGGCCGGCTCATCGCTGCGTCCTCCCGACGAAGCTGCCGTTGACGTATTCCCGGGCGGGCTTGCTGCGGCCGCGGGTGAGGCGCTCCACCAGCTCGCCCACCAGCTCGCTCATCAGCACGGCCAGCAGCCCGGCGATCACGATCACGTCGTAGCCGCCCGCGCCGCCCAGAACCAGACGCTGGTCGGCCCCGAGGCTGCGGGCATACAGCCAGCTGCCCACGTTGGCCAGCATCACGCCCAGCGTGCCGGCGATGAAGGCCCCCCGGCGGGAGCGTCCCAGCACCCAGGCGATCAGACCTGCCGCGATGCCGTAGGCGTAGCCGGGCTCGATGGGCAGGGCCTGGGGGTCGGCGGGCAGGTACCGCCCCAACAGGAACACGGCGATACCGGTGATGACCGACGCCACCAGGCAGCGGGCCCGCTCCCGGGCCGATCCGGCCCTGACCCACACCCATACGCACAGCGCCAGCGGGATCAGCGCGCCGCCGATGTTGAAGGCGAAGCGATCCGTCACCGGGATGTCCGGCACAAACCCGCCGGCGAGGATCAGTACGATGAATACGATGGCCTGCATGTCCGTCAGGCGCAGCCGGTCCAGCACCCGCTGTCCCACGCCGAACAGTATCAGCAGGCCGGTGACGGTCAACAGTATGAATCCAATGGTCATGGTGTTTCCCTCCTGAAATAATAGGCTACAGCGGTAGCATAACCCAAATATGCAAATTTGATTCCAGACCCCGGTCGAATTGAGAGGCGAATGTGAATGAATTCTGAACATTCTTATAATTTTCTCCACATGTCGGGGAAAAGGCAGGATTTATCGGGGGTGGTATCGAATAAAAGACCGGATATACAGGTGTATTGTCGCCTGATGTGCGCAAGTAAAACCTGCGAAGGGTCGCAGTTTACAGGAGGTTGACATGAACAGGAATCATCGTATCGGCTTTTCGTGGCTTGCCGTCGTGCTCTGCATGGCGCTGCTGATGACCGGCATGCCATTCGCGCCGGCCTATGCGAAGAGCAAGGGCAAGAGCAAGGAAAAGAAGGAGACCTACTATACCATAAAATGGAAGGTCAACGGGGAAACCGTCAAGAAGGACAAGGTGAAGAAGGGCGAAAAACCCGAAAAGCCCCAGGATCCCGCCGATTATTCCGACGGGAAGTACACCTATGTCTTTTCCGGCTGGGAACCCAAGGTCGCCAAGGCCACTAAGGACATGACCTACAAGGCCAAGTTCAAGAAGAGCGAGCGCACCTTCATGATCACCTGGCTGGACGACAAGGGCAAGCTGATCGACTTCACCGAG
The DNA here is from genome assembly GCA_017432405.1 of Clostridia bacterium. Next base: position 2,707 of record JAFRJF010000319.1, read on the forward strand.
GTAAAATACGGCAAGCTGCCCACCCACGAGGACCCGAAGAAGAAGGCCTCCGAGAAATATACCTATACCTTTGACGGCTGGGAGCCCAAGCTGGCCAAGGCCAAGGCGGATGCCACCTATACCGCGACCTTCAAAAAGGAACTGCGCAAGTACAAGGTCACCTGGGTGGACGACAAGGGCAAGGTCATAGACCAGACCAAGGTCGCTTATGGCGAGATGCCCGCCCACGAGGATCCGGTCAAGAAGTCGAGCAAGGCGACTTACACCTTCACCGGCTGGAAGCCGGAGCTTGCGAAGGTGACCGGGGACGTCACCTATACTGCCACCTTCAGGAAGGACGACCAGTTCACCATCACCTGGAAGGACGACGAGGGCAACGTCATCGACACCACGAAGGTCGAACCCGGCAAGAAGCCCACCCACGATGATCCCACCAAGGAACCCACCGAGAAGTATACCTATACCTTCACCGGCTGGGAGCCCAAGGTGGTCAAGGCGAAGGCGGACGCCACCTATACCGCCACCTTCAAGCAGAAGACCCGCAAGTATACCATCACCTGGCTGGACGACGAGGGCAATCTGATCGACGAGACCAAGGTGGCCTACGGCAAGCTGCCGGCCCATGACGATCCGACCCTGGAGGAGACGGAAACCTCCACTTATGTATTCAAGGGCTGGGACCCCGAGCTGGCGAAGGTGACCGGCGACGCCACCTATACGGCGGTGTTCGAGGAGGTTCCCAAGACGCCTGAAGAGACCGAGCAGCCCGCGACCTATACCGTCACCTGGCTGGACGACGAGGGCGACGTGATCGACACCACCACCGTCCAGGCGGGCGAGGTGCCCACCCATGAGGCCCCGAAGCGCAAGGCCACCGAGAAGTACAAATATACCTTCGAGGGCTGGACGCCTGAGCCCGTTGCTGCGACGGCGGACGCGACCTATACCGCCGTGTTCGCCGAGGCGCTGCGCAGCTACGCCATCACCTGGCTGGACGACGCCGGCGAGACCATCGACACCACCAAGGTGCCCTACGGCGAAATGCCCGAGCACGACGACCCCGTCAAGGCGTCCACCGACACCGCGACCTATACCTTCGCGGGCTGGGAGCCTGAGCTGGCGCCCGTGACCGGCAAGGCCACCTATACCGCCACCTTCACCGAGACCGTCGCCGGCGAAACCGACCCGGAGACCGAGAACGCGGACATGGCGGAGGGCAATTCGGTGGTCGTCAAGTTCGAGTACGCGGACGGCACGCTCATCAACTATCCGCAGTCCTATGTGGAGACGGAAGAGCCGCAGCAGGTTTATTACGAAGGCGAGGATCCGACCACGGAGGATACCGAGGATTACGCCTACGAATGGATCGGCTGGACGGACGATAAAGACAATACGACGGCGGAAGAAGCCGATTACGGCAAATCCAGGAATAAGGATGAAAAGCCGCTTCTGCCGGAGATCACCGTGGATTCGCCCGCCGAGACGGTCTACTATGCCGTGTTCAGGGAGATCCCCAAGCATACCGTCACCTGGGTGATCGACGGCGAAACCGAGACGACGAAGGTCGCGGAGGGCCAACAGCCGACCCGCGACGATCCCGCCAAGAAAGGCTCTGTATTCGACGGCTGGCTGGCGGAAGGCGTCACTAAGCCCATCGCGACCGCGGATCTGCCGGCCATGGGGACGGCGGATGTGACCTACACGGCCCAGTTTACCGCTGTTGCGATCCTCTACGACATCACCTGGGTGATCGACGGGGTGGAGGAGGTCACGCCGTTTGAAGCGGGCGTGCAGCCGACCCACGTCGATCCGGTTCCTGCGACTGAGGGCTATAAATTCGCGGGCTGGTCGGACGGGAAGAAGCTCTATCAGACCGAGGAACTGCCCGTGGTGACGGCTGCGGCGACCTATACCGCGCAGTGGAAGATGGACGTGGCGCTGGACGACGTGAATTGCTACGCCTTCATCAAATCCAAGGCTGACAGGGAAAAGGCAAAGACGACGCTGCTGCCCGCCGAGTATAAGCTGGAGGATGGCACGACTGACGGCACGACCTTCAAACTGGACTGGAGCAAGGCGACCCAAGAGAACTACGACAAAGCCAAGAGCGGCATCAAGAACGACGGCACCTATACCTACGCGCTGAACGTGACTGACCCGAAGGATGCCAATACCATGCTGGCGGTGACCTGCAGGCTCATCGTTGGCCCGAAGAAGTCGGAAACGGTTGGATCCCAAAAGAACGAAAAGGAGAACAAGGATTACGAGTACCGCTGGGACAGCATCGTCGCGGACGCGAAGAAGGCCAACGCGATCATCACCGCCTGGAAGGGCAAGGATGTCGTCAAGAAGAAGCCCCAGGCGCTGGCCATCGCCTCTGTCATCGACGGCATGTCCGTGACTGCCATCGAGGACGAGGTGTTCCAGGGCAAGAAGCTGTCTGAAATCACCGTTCCCGCAGGCGTGACCGCCATCGGCAGGAGCGCCTTTGCCGAGTGCCCCAACCTGACCACGCTGACCCTGCCGGATTCCCTGACCAGCATCGGCATGAACCTCACCGACGGCAGCGACAAGCTGACGGCCATGAAGCTGTCCGTCGGAAAGGAAACGACGATGGACAAGGACGACAGCGGCTGCTATACCATCAAGCATGTGGTCAGTAAGAAGGATAAGGACAACCCGGAGATGTCGCAGACGGTGACCCTGCCCGAGGGCTTCCCGACGGACATCGCGGTCGCCAAACCGGGCAAGCTGACGCTGGAAGCGGACTTTGTCGTGAAGGCGGGCCACGAGGTGGCCGAGGTTTCCCGGATCACCCAGGACGAAGGGCTGCTGAAGGCGGAGATCATCTGGGTCGACGATGCCGACAAGGAGATCGACAGGACCGAGGTCGCCTATGGGGAAATGCCCAAGCACGATGACCCCAAGAAGGCAAATGCCGAGGACGGCACGGCTTATACCTTCAAGGCCTGGACGCCAGCGCTGGCCGAGGTGACCGGCCCGGCGACCTACAAGGCGGAGTTTGAGGCGCTGTACACCATCACCTTCGTTAGCGAGGACGGTAATACCGAGCTTTGGAAGAAGCAGGATTACAAGTACAACGACAAGGTCGAGTACGGCGGAACCCTGCCCACCAAGGCCCCGGACGCCACCCATTACTATGAATTCACGGGCTGGGTGGACACGAAGGACACGAAGAAGACCCCGACGGTCTACGCCAACGACCAGCTGCCCAACGCCACCGCCTCCGTGACCTACAAGGCTCAGTTTACGGAGGGAACGCCCGTTACGCTGGTGGCGACGTACAACGGCGAGGCGCTGACCAAGGTCTACGATTGCAACAAGTACGGCGCGTACTCGAAGGACGGCCAGGTGGTTTACATCATCGAAGCCCTGAAGACCATCAAGGAGAAGTTCAAGCTGGACCCCGCCAAGGGCAGCAAGTGGATCGACGGGCATAAGAATGTGGGCTTCAAGCTGTCCCTCACCAAGCAGTTTGACAGCGCGGACGTGGGCAACAAGTACCAATTCGAGTTCAAGGTCACGTTGACCGGCGACGACGCGGCGTATTATTTGCTGAAGGACGCAGTAAAGGAAGCAGACAAAGATCCTGCGGCGGTTGTCAAGGTTCCCGCCACCATTACCCCCCGCGAAGTGGTCATCACCCCCCGCGCGGGCCTGTCCAAGACCTACGGCGCCGCGGATCCGAAGTATCCCGATGGCTCCTGGCTGTCCAACGACGAGACTAGCCCCCTGCACCAGGACCTCTCCGGCGTGGCGGGCTACGGCGTGCCGGTGAACATGCAGGACGGCAAGCTGGCCCTGACTGTGACCGAGGCGGCCTATCTGATGCAGGAGGCCAGGCTTAAGGGCACCAAGTTCTTCCCGGGCGATAACCCCTGGCTCGTCCGCGAGGAGGGCGAGGACGCCGGCAAGTACAAGATACTGATCGGCGGCATGAGCTTTGGCGATAACTTCACCGTGAAGCTGAAGGACGAGGTCTTCACCATCACGGCCAAGAACCTGGCCGACGCCAACGTCGTCGTGAAGACCATCTCCAACCAGCAGTATACCGGCAAGCCCATCACGCTGGACAAGGAGAAGCTGGTGGTGACCTACGGCTCGATGACGCTGGAGGAGGGCAAGGACTTCACCACCGAGTACAAGAACAACACCGAGGCGAGCACCGACAGCAAGAAGGCGACCGTGACGCTGACCGGCAAGGGCAACTATACCGGCACCAGGGACGTGACCTTCTCCATCATCAAGACGGCCTCTCCCACCGCGACGCCCTCCTCGGGCGGCGGCAGCAGCGGCTACAGCGGTGGCAGCTCCAGCAGCAGCTTCAGCGGCTTTGACGACGACGATTTTGAAGCGGAAGCGGAAGAAGCGGAAACGGAAGATGCGGAAACGGACGACAACGGGAACGGCATTGTCTGGATCCCCGCGCCCGACGGCAACATTCGGGTGAATGAAATGGATTACGGCACGGTGCTGTTTGGCGCCGACGGCCTGGCCAGGTCGTTCTCCATCTACACCGAGGATTACGTACTTGAAACTTCCGATACTGAGGAATTCGACGGCTTCGAGGATGAAAGCGGAGACGAAATCGACTTTGACGAGACGGGAAGCGACGAGTCGATTGAATTGGATGACGAAGGCAACGCTGACGAATCCATTGACATCGAGGACGAGGCTGTGGAAGGTCCCACGCTGAAGCGCGTCGTGATCAAGGCGGATTCGATGAAGTCGACCACCGACGACGGCCAGGAGGAGGACATCCTGCTGGAGGGCACCGATCGCAAGCGCTATGACGAGCTGCACCTGCGGTTGACCGATTCCACCATCCAGGGCCTGATCAACAACGGCGTGGGCGAGATCGTGTACGAGCTGGAACAGGCCCGGCTTCGCATCCCGCTGTCTGCGCTGAGCAGCATGATCGTGCTGCCCGCCGACGAGCCGGATGACGACGACGAGGTGCTGGACGACGAGGGCCTGGACGTGGAGGAAGAGATCGAGATCGAGGACGGGATCGAGGTTGACGAGACGGAGTCGGTCGACGACATCGCCGCCAACGACGGCGATATCACCGTGAACGCCAATGCCGCGGGCAAGACCCTGCCGGTGGATGGCTATGACATCGTCATCGAGCAGGCGGACGCCAACGGATTGAGCGCGCGCGAGCAGGCGCTCATCGGCGACAACCAGACCCTGATGCCCGCCTACCGCGTGCGCGTGCGCATCATCCCCGAGGATGCCCAGCAGTCGCCTACCGGCGAGACGGACGAAAACGGCGAGCCCGTGACCGTGCCTGTCACCGAAACGCTTCCCGAGAACTACACCCTGCCCGGCGTGGTGCTGCAGCTGGTGCCCAACGACCGCTATGACCTGGCGCCCGACGAGGCGCAGGTGCTGTACGCGGCCATCGAGCTGGCGACGGCAGAGGAAACCGAAGCGCTGGAGGCGAACGCGGAAGCGCTCGCGGCGGATGCTGAGACGCTTTCAGAGGAGTCCGAGACATTGACGGAGGACATCGAAGAAATGGAGGCGGATGTTGGCGAGACGATGGTGGCGAACAACCCGAACCTGGCCAAAGCCATCGAGCAGGACGAAGCCTCGTTGACCCCGGCGATGTTCAACGAGGAGGACGACCCGATGAAGGTGGAGGTCGAGCCCGTTGAGGACGGCCTGTACGTCGCTATCGTTCCCCCGGATTGGGATCCCACCCCATACCTGCCTGAGCCCGAGGATGCGTCTGAGGATGCGTCTGAGGAAGAGGAATTCTCCGACGACGTAGACGAGGGTGAGTTTGAGGACTTCGGCGAAGAAGCCGGCGACGAGGAATTGGAGTTCGACGACGCAGAAGAAGAGGAGTTTGTCGAATTCTGATCCGATCAAAGCGTAAACGCACACCGACAAAACCCGCGACAAAGGCGGTTCAAATTAGGGATTTCGGAAACGAAGCAAATTTGAACTGACATTCTTCGGGCGGGAACAACGGAAAACGGCTTCATGGGAGCAGAAACGCTCCAGTGAAGCCGCTTTCTTTATGCACAAATCCAGCGCCGGATATTTGTGCGGATTATGCTCAGAATTAACTTGCTATCCTGCCGCCGTAGAGTGATTAATACAGTACCCCAAGGGGAAATCACACTTTAAACTGATACGAAGCTACCAAGGCGGAGCGTGACGCCCTTACAGCTAAATCCAGCAGAGCGGTATCCGCAGGCGGAAATTCGAGCAGTTCATCACGACGCTGGAGAGTATGCCCGGCCAGGTGACGGACTTCAGTGAGGACCTCTCGGGAAGCCTGACCGAATACATGACGGTCTACACCAAGGATGATTTGCGGTTCATGCTGCCTTGTGAGGTGGAGATCACAGCCTGAGCACAGGCGACACGACGCCCTGCTTCTTCGGCGGCAGGCTTTTTTATTGTTTAGGGTCTTGCTTTGTCCTTTCAATCCACTTTCCATACACTGCTTTCTTGAAGGCGGTATATTTTTTTTCGGGAATTGGCAGAGTCTTTCCGTTTATAAGTGTAACGAAAAAACGCTTGATGGTTACAATATATCTCGGATTCACAAGATAGCACTCGTGGCAGCGAATGAGAAGATCCGGATGTTCTTTTTCAAGAGCTGTAGTTGGTGCGGAAGCCTGAAAATCTCCGTCTATCGTGTGCAGGATACTGTGGCGACCGTAGGTGGTGCTTTCAACCCACATGATCGTATTTGACAGGAGGTACAGGTCAGAGGAATCCATCCCGCGGAAATGAAGGGGCGTCCCCGGTTCCGGTACGGGCAGACGACCATTGTACACTTCATTTAAGTGTACGGGGTAGATATTGTCCGACTTATGCTTCTGGTACAGGTCGGATATATGTACGACCAGCATCCGGGGAACTTTTGCCTTTGTGTCCTCCGTCTTTCGCTCGCACCACGTGATATGGATAATCTGATCCATGGTTATGCTGCCGCCATCGGGATAATGCGTAGTGACAGGGAAAGACATCATCACTTCGCAGTAGGAATTATGGGAGGAGATATGGTCCAGGCGGACATTCCCAAGTGAAAAGGACAGAGAGTGTCTCTCGCCTGCCCAGGCATCCAGAAGCGCCTGCTTCCCGGAGAGAAACTGTCCTTTGGCAGGTCCATACCAAAGAACCTTCTCATCTACATGATCCAAAAAGGGCTGTATCTCATTCTTATAGTAGCGCTGGACAATATCATTTGTTAGAGCGGCTATTACCTTTGTTTTCATCTGATATTTACCTCTTCTTTCCTTTAACGATTCCCATTGCTCATAGAGTCCTGATTTCCCTATACAGTGTTATGGACGTGGCACCTCAATGCGTTCTGCCCTTGGTGTAAGACACGGAATTCATCGCTATGGAATAACTCTACATCATTATATCGCAAAACAAGGGCCGAAACAAGTTATATTAGACGAATTTGAGGTTATATTTCATAAATCATTGACATATTGCAAGAACTGTGCCATATTATTAGAAAATGGTATTATTGTTTTCACAAATAGCCATGATAAAACCGTTATGAAAAGGAGTGCATGAACATGAAGAAGATGATCAGTATTCTGTTGACGTTCCTGCTTCTGGCAGGACTGGGAGCCTGTGCTTTTGCGGATGAAACACCCAAAGAGACAGGCGCGATTCTGGACGGACGATGGCTGAATGCCGACATCCAGGGGAACGTGACCGAGGACACCCCCGCTGAGCTCAAGGACGACTTCGGGCTGTTCGTCAACAAGGATTGGATTTTGCAGGCCCAGATTCCCGCCGGCGAATCCAAGGCGGGCTCGATGGAGGACGTCGATCGCACGCTGAAGGATCGGCAGATTGCCCTGATGAAGGACGACACTCTCACCGGCCATGACGCCGAGCTGGTTCACAAGCTGTATGCGCTGGTTTCGGACTGGGACTACCGCAACGCCCAGGGCGTGGAGCCGGCCATGCCCACAATAGAGGCGATCCAGGGCATCGACAGCCTGGAGGCCGTCACCGGCTACCTGTGTGACAGGAACAACCTCATGCGGTTCTATCCGCTGACCATGGCCGTCAGCGCTGACTTTATCAACCCGGACATTTACATCACGCAGATCGGCACGCCCTCCCTGATGCTCCAGGATTCGGCGGAATACACCGAGCGCACCCAGGCGGGCGAGTTGTACTACACGCTGTATGAGCAGCTTGGAACGTATATGCTTACGCGTTTGGGCTACGGCGAGGAGGAAGCCGCCCAGGTGATCGAGAACGCCTTTGCCTTTGATGCGCTGTTGGCCGCGCACATCAAGCCCACGGCGACGCACTACCAGGCAGATTACTTCACGAGCCTGCTCAACTACTACAGCCCGGAGGAACTGACGGCGCTGGCGGGCGACTTCCCGATCCTGGACATGCTCCAGGCCTTCGGTTTGAAGGTTGGCGAACGCTTCCTGGTCACGGAGCCCGATTTCATCGCGGCACTGCCGGAGCTCTACACGGAGGAAAACGTCGTCCTCATGCGGGACTGGATGGCGCTGAAGGCGGCGTACTCCATGGGAACTGATTTGGATCGTGAGACCTTTAAGCAGGTGGAGGCCATCTCGAACGCTGTCATGGGCATCACCGGCGAGACCAGCGAGGACGACAACGCGCTGCAGATCGTGCTGGGCTTGCTGCCCGTGCCGATGGACAACCTATATGTCCAGGCCTACTGCACTGAGCAGCAGCGCCAGGACATGCTGGACATCATTGCGGACGTCGTGGCTTACTATCGAAAGATGCTGGAATCGGTCGACTGGCTCAGCGACGCGACCCGCGAAAAGGCCGTCGAGAAGCTGGACAACCTGCGCGTCCGAGCGGTCTACCCGGACGAGCTCGGCGACTGGTCCGACCTGGACTTCGCCGGGATCGAGACCGGCGGCAGCCTGCTGGCGGCGAACGCCGCGGTCCAGGCGTATGTGATCGCCATCCAGTCGGATAAGATCGACACCACCGTGGACAAGGACAAGTGGGATCAGCTGATAATGCGGACGGCGATGGTCAACGCCTTCTACAATCCCCAAGACAATTCCATCAACATCCTGGCGGGCATCCTCAACGGCGAGGTCTACAACGAGGATATGAGCTACGAGCAGAAGCTGGGCGGCATCGGCACGGTCATCGGCCACGAGATCAGCCACGCCTTTGACACCAACGGCTCGCAGTTCGACAAGGACGGCGCGATCTCCAACTGGTGGACGGACGAGGACTACGCGGCCTTCCAGGAACGGGCGGCCAAGCTGGCGGCCTGGTACGACGGCTTCGTTCCCTGGGAGGGCGCTAATTATTCCGGCCAGCAGGTGCAGACCGAGGCCATCGCGGACATGGGCGGCATGAAGTGTCTGCTCGCCATCGCCGCGCAGCAGGCGGACTTCGACTACGACGCCTTCTTCCGGCAATACGCCATTGTCTGGCGCATGCAGGGGCTGCCGGCCTATCTCGTCACGCTGGTCGCGCAGGATACTCATCCGATGCGCTATATGCGCGTCAACGCGACGCTGGCGCAGTTCGACGATTTTATTGATTTCTACGGCATTCAGCCCGGCGACGGCATGTACGTCGCGCCGGAGGACCGGGTGGCTGTGTGGTAATACGAACAATGGCGGCGGCGCTAACCAGCGCCGCCGTGATAATACACGTTAGGAAAGTGAATGTGTTTTGAAGAGTTGGTTGACTGTCTGAAGCAGAAATGAGATAATCTATTTTGGCTTTGC
>JAFRJF010000320.1 GCA_017432405.1 Clostridia bacterium
AGGTGTTAGGGCAGGTAGAAATCCTGATGGATTTCTTTTATTCAAAGGACCGAGAAACGTAGTAACTACTGCTGTTTCCTTTGAATCAAACAAATCCCGTGGCCGAAGGCCTAGCGAAGCGGTAAGGGATTTGCGACGCGAAGATAGCCCTTTAGGGCACCACCCCTAAAACCTAACCCCTAACCCCTAAAACCTGAATACTGATTTATCGAGCAAAGCTCGATAAATCAGTATTTTACTGTCCCTTCATCTCCCTCAGCGCCTTGGCGAGGGCGTCGTACTCCTTGGCCAGTGCCTGGGGATTGTCGCCCTTTCGCGGCGCGGCCATCCGTCCGGCCAGGGCGGCCAGGCGCATCTCGAGGGCGGAGATTTGAAGCCGCGCGGCTTCGGCGGCGCGGTCACGGCTGGCATCGGTCTCCATCTCGTCAAGGGTTCCCTCGAAGGTGGAAACGCGGCCCTTGTCGAAGGTCAGCACCCGGGTGGCGACGGCGCGGACGAAGGCGCGGTCGTGGCTGACGAACAGCAGCGTGCCGCCGTAGCCCGCCAGCAGCGCCTCGAGGGCCTGCATCGTGAACAGGTCCAGGTGGTTGGTGGGCTCGTCCAGTATAAGCAGGTTGGAATCGGACAGCAGAAGCTTCGCCAGCGCGACCTTGGCCCGCTCACCGCCGGAGAGCACCCGCACCGGCTTGAATACGCTGTCGCCCCGCAGGTTCAGCCGGGCCAGCACCGTCCGGGCCGTGGCTTCCGGGTGGGGTGAATCGGAACGGGCGTTTTCCAGCGCGGTGTCGTCGAAGCGCAGCGCCCTTGCATGGTCCTGGTCGAAGACGCCGACCCGGGCCTCCGGGTTCAGTCGAACGGCGCCGGTGAAGCGGGTGCCGGGGGAGGGTTTGCCTGTCAATGCCCGCAGCAGCGTGGTCTTGCCGCAGCCGTTTTCACCCAGCAGCGCCGTGCGCGTGCCGGTGGGCAATGTGAATTCCGATCCGGCCAGCAGCGTCCGGCCGCCGGCTGTCAGCTGCTTGCAGCGCACGGCCAGGGCCGTCTTCGCCGCGATGGGATGGGCCACGCCCAGCGCCATGCGGATATCCGGCAGGTCCCGGGGGCGCTCCTTTTTTTCCAAACGCGCCATGCGGCCCTCCAGCACCTTCCTGGCGTGGCTCTGGGCAAGTACAGCGTTGGTGTATTCATGGGTGTGCAGCCGCGCCTCGCTGTTGCCCATGCGCTTCGGGGCCTTCCTGACCGAGGCGGCCCACTCGGCCTTCTTCTGCATCGCCGAGCGCAGCCGCGCCTGCTCCGCGCGGTACTGGTCGTATTCGAACTGCCGGCGCTCACGCTGGCGCGCCTGCTCGGCCTGCCAGTCGGCGTAGCCGCCGGGAAAATCCGTCAGCCTGCCGCCCTCCAGGCACAGCACCCGGTTGCACAGCGCCTGAAGCAGCGCCCGGTCGTGGGAGACGAGCACCAGCGCGCCGGTGTGCGACGCCAGGCGCTTCTGCAGGCGGGCGATGCCGGGGGCGTCCAGGTCGGTGGTGGGCTCGTCGGCCAGCAGCAGCGGCGCGTCCGAGGACAGCGCTCCCGCGATGCGCCGACGGGTCTGCTCACCTCCGGAGAGCCCCTCCCGGGCGTCGGGCGTGCGGAATTCCGAGGCGAGCCGGGCGTTGGCCTCGTGCCGGGTGTCCCCGGACTGGCGGATCAGCGCCGTCGGGGCATAGCGCCGCACCGTGCCGCCGTCCGGGGCCAGCTCGCCGGCGAGTATCGCCAGCAGCGTGGACTTTCCCGCGCCGTTTTCGCCCACCAGCGCCACCCGCTCACCGTCGTATATGTGCAACTGGTCGACGTTCAACACGACCTGTTCGCCGTAGGATTTTGAAATGTGGTTTGCTTCCAATAAGATTCTGGACATGAAAAACACTCCTTCCCGCCGGGGAGGAGCGCAAAAAGCCGAACGGCAATGCCACCGCGAACGCCACGGGCGTCCGGCCGTGAAAAAACGCAACCTCCACGCGGCGGCAAAATACACCCCTCTTCACAGAACGGGGGCCATTTTTCTCGCCGGATGTCAGCTGCGGATCTTCATCAGTGGGTGTATACCTGCCTTTCATCGGATGGGTGCATTATAGCAGACGGAGCGGGGGAATGTCAACCCTGGTTTTGCCGCCGGGGCGGCAAAACCAAAGTCGATCAGGGTTCTATTCCTTTCCCTTCAGGAACTCTCCAACCTTGTCGGTCAGGTTTTTTGCGCCGTCCACGATCTTCTCGTCGATGTCGGTCTTGTCCAGCAGCGCCTGCAGCTTACCGGGGATGCCCTTCACGGCCTCCACGGCCTTTTCGTCAACGTCGGTCTTGTCCAGCAGTGCCTGGACCTTGCCGGGGATGTCCTTCACGGCCTCTATGACCTTTTCGTCAACGTCGGTCTTGTCCAACAGCGCCTGCACCTTGCCGGGGATATCCTTCACGGCCTCCAAGACCTTTTCGTCAACGTCGGTCTTGTCCAGCAGCGCCTGCAGCTTGCCGGGGATGCCCTTCACGGCCTCCACGATTTTTTCGTCGGCGTCGGTCTTGTCCAGGACCTCCTGCACCTTGCCCTTAACATTTTCAATCACTTTGTTCAGATCTTCGTTCATCTGATAAAACTCCTTTCACCTGCGCGGTGTCCATCGCGCCAACTGGCAGTATTATACATCAGTTAACCAGGTACGTCAAGGAAATGTATGCAAGCGCACGGCCGAAACTATTGCAGTGATCGAGACAACCCCCGCCCTTGACGCTGCCCGCGCAATGGGACAAGGGGACGGTTCTTCTGTCCCACAACTGAGACAGCCGGCCAATAATTCCTCATTCCTCATTCCTCACCCCCCGCCCTTGACGCTGCCCGCGCAATAGTGCTATAATAGACCGGACTTTGTGCATTCCGACGGGAGGTGTCGTCCGGTGGACCTGGATACGATCGGCAGGTGGCTGGGCTGGGTGGTGATGGCGTGCTATGTGGTCCTGACCGCTACAGAGGTGCCCCGTTATTTTATATCCGCCCTGAAGCCGGCCCCCGGGCCCGCGCCGGCGATCGACGCGCCCGTCTCCCGGCGCCCTGAAGGACTGGCTTCGCTTCGCCCTGAAGGGCTTGCTTCGCGTCGAAGGCTGATGGGCGAGGTGCTCGTCGCCTTCGCGCTGTCCCGGCTGCTGGTGGTGCTGGTGTGCGCGGTGGGCTACTGGATCACGGAAAAGCACCTGTCGGGCTTCTTCGGCGCGCTCTGGGAAAACCTGTTTCCCTGGGACGCCCGCCACTACCTGGACATCATCGACAACGGGTACGTCGCCGAGGGCGAGGCGCGGCTGTTCATCGTGTTCTTCCCGTTCTATCCGATGCTCGCCCGGTGCCTGACGCTGATGACGGGCATCTCCTCCACGGCGGCGGGCCTGATCGTGTCGAACGCGGCGCTGGTGGGCTGCGGGGCGGCCATGTACCGGCTGGCGGAGATTGACGGCGGCCCCACGCTGGGCCGGCGGGCCATGCTGCTGCTGATGTTCTGCCCGATGACCTATTTCTTCTCCATCACCTATTCGGAATCCGCGTTTTTGCTGGTGACGCTGCTGGCGGTGCTGTTCGCCCGAAGGCGGCGCTTCGGCCTGGCGGTGCTGTTCGGGGCGCTGGCCTCCGGGGCGCGGCTACTGGGCATGGCCACGGCGATACCGATCTTCTGGGAGCTGCTGCGGGACTGCCGGGAAAAGCGCGGGGACGAGGAAACCCCCGTCGCCCCCGGGGAGTACGCCCGCTGGATCATAGTGAGCGTGCTGAAGGTGCTGCCGGTCAGCCTGGGCTTCCTGGGCTACCTGAGCCTCAACTGGCACCTGTTCGGCAACGCGACCCAGTTCATGGTATTCCAGCGGGAGCACTGGTACCAGGAGTTCGGCCACCTGGGCAACACGTTCCAGTATTGCCTGTATAATTCGGTACTCTACGACGATCACTTCTACCAGATGGGGGTGTGGCGGCCCCAGCTTTTGCTGCTGGTGGCCGTGCCGCTGCTGGTGCTGTGGCGACGGAAGCGGCAGAGGCCGGGGGACGTGGCCTATACGCTGGTCTACCACTATGTTTCGTTCGCTCCCACCTGGCTGCTCAGCGGGCCGCGCTATGCCGCCTGCAACTACGCGCTGTACCCGATGCTGGCGGACATCCCGAAGCGCCGACGGGGCTTCGTCATCCTGCTGGTGGCGGAGTGCGCCCTGCTGGCCTACATGACCTGGATCGGGCTGTGGCTGGGGAAGGTTTATTAGGTTTTGGGTGATGGTGCAAATCATACTTGACAGAGGTTATTAGTTATGAATTGGATGGAATATACGGTGCTGACGACCACCCAGGGCTCCGAGCTGATCTCCCAGGTGCTGGAGGACGCGGGCAGCAACGGCACGATGATCGAGGATAAAAACGACGTGGCCGCGAACCAGCGCCCCGAGGGCCGCTGGGACATCATCGACGAGGCCATTGCCGAGCGCATCGGCGACGACGTGAAGGTGACGGGCTATTTCGAGGTCGACGACCGGCTGCCCGACCGCATCGCCTACATCGAAAGCGAGCTGCGCCGTTTGAAGGGCATGGACCTGGGCATGGACCTGGGCAAGCTGGAGACACTGCGCCACGACGTGGCCGAGCAGGACTGGACTGAGAGCTGGAAGGCCGCCTTCAAGCCCTACCGGCTGGGCGCCCACATGGTCGTCCGGCCCAGCTGGGAGGCGGTGACCCTCCGGCCGGGAGACCACGAGATCGTGATCGACCCCGGCATGGCCTTCGGCACCGGCTCCCACGAGACCACGGGCATGTGCGTGGAGCTGGTGGAGAAGTATGTGAAGCCCTGCGATCGGGTGATCGACATCGGCACCGGCACCGGCATACTGGCCATCGCGGCGGCTCACATGGGAGCAAGGCCCGTGCTGGCCACCGACCTGGACGCCATCGCCGTGCGCGTGGCGGCGGAGAACGCCCGGATCAACGGCTTTGGCGACGTGATCGAGACGCGCTGCGGCGACCTGCTGGAGGTTGTGCAGGAGACCGCCGACGTGGTGATCGCCAACATCATCTCCGACGTCATCGTCATGCTGGCCAAACCCGTGCGCCAGCGGATCGTCGACGGCGGCCTGTTCATCTGCTCCGGCATCTCCGCGGAGCGCCGCGACGACGTGCTGAAGGCCCTGGCAGAGGCCCGCTTCGAGGTGCTGGAAGCGCCGGTCAAGGGCGAATGGTGCGCCATGGCGGCGAGGAAGAGATAAACAATATGCACAGCTTTTACATCGATCCCCCCGTCGACGGTGCGGCCATGCTGCCCCCGGAGGAAGCCAGGCACGCGCTGAAGGTGCTGCGCCTGCGGTCTGGGGACGAGGTTTGCACCATGGACGGCGCGGGGCGACGCTGGCGGGGGGAGATCGGCGACATCGACGGCGGCAGCGTCCGGGTGAACCTGCTGGAGCCGCTGAGGGACAACGAGGCCCCGGTGCGCCTGACCGTGTACGAGGGCCTGCCGAAGGCCGACAAGCTGGACTTCATCGCCCAGAAGCTGACGGAGCTGGGCGCGGCGGCGCTGGCGCCCGTGCGGATGGCGCGCTGCGTGGCGAAGCTGGACGGAAAGGATGGCGAAAAGCGCCGGGAGCGGCTGGAGAAGATCGCCCGGGAGGCCGCCAAGCAGTGCGGACGGGGCAGACCCCTGCAGGTCGCCGCGCCGATGGACTGGCGCGCGGCCCTTCGGGCGATGGCCGCCCACGACCTGCTGCTGATCCCCTGGGAGGAGGCCGGCGGCACGCGGCTGAAGGACGTATTTGCCCTGAATCCCGACGCCCGGGACATCGGCATCGTCGTCGGCCCGGAGGGCGGCATCACCGCCGACGAGATCGACGATATGACCGCCGCCGGGGGGCGGTGCGTCACCCTCGGCCCCCGCATACTGCGCACCGAGACCGCCGCCGTGGTCTCCGCCGCGCTGGCCATGCAGCTGTGGGGAGACATGTAAATTCTGATTTGTCGCGGGGCGACAAATCAGAATTTACCGGATTGGAGCGTGAAACGTGGAAAAGCAAAGGACAATTGCCACCTACACCCTCGGCTGCAAGGTGAACCAGTACGATACCGAGGCCATGCTGGAGCGCTTCGAGGCGGCGGGGTATCGGGCGGTGGGGTTTCAGGACGAGGCCGACGTGTACCTGATCAATACCTGCACCGTCACCGGCACCGGCGACCAGAAGTCGCTGAAGACCATCCGACGGGTGGCCCGGGAGCACCCCGGCTGCGCCATCGTGGTCTGCGGCTGCCTGGCCCAGCGGGAGGCGCAGCGCCTTTGCGCCATGGACAACGTGGCGCTGGTGCTGGGGGTGCAGCGCCGGGGCGAGGTGGTCGATCTGCTGGAATCGGCGCTGGCGTCGGGGCAGACCGTGAACGCCGTGGCGCCCCTGAAGGGCGCGGGGTTTGAGAGCCTGTTTATCTCCCGCCACGAGGGCAAGACCCGGGCCACCATGAAGATCCAGGAGGGCTGCGACCGGTATTGCAGCTACTGCATCATTCCCAGCGTCCGCGGGCCGGTGCGCTCGATGCCCCTGGAGGCCGTGGCCGCCGAGGCCGCGCGGCTGGGTGAGGCCGGGTATCGGGAGATCGTGGTCACGGGCATCCACCTGGCCAGCTACGGCAGGGGGACGAACGATACCCTGATGGACGCCATTTGCGCCGTGCACGGCGCGCCGGGGGTGCGCCGGGTGCGCCTGGGCTCGCTGGAGCCGGTGACGGTGACGGAGGACTTCGCCCGGGCCGCGTCCGAACTGCCGGGGCTGATGCGCCAGTTCCACCTGTCGCTGCAATCCGGCAGCGCGGGGGTGCTCAAGCGCATGCGCCGCCGCTACACGCCCGGGGAATACCGCCAGGCCGTTGAGACGCTGCGGCGGTACATGCCCGACTGCGCCGTGACCACCGACGTGATCACCGGCTTTCCCGGCGAGACGGAGGCGGAATTTGCCGAGACGCTGGACTTCGTGCAGGATATCCGCCTGGCCCGCATCCACGTCTTTCCCTATTCCCGACGCAAGGGCACCGTGGCCGACGCCATGCCTGACCAGGTGGACGAGGCCACCCGGCGGGCCCGGACAAAGAAATTGATCGATGTTGGGAACCAATTGGAGCGGCGCTTCGTCCAAGGACTGGTGGGCACCTGCCAGCAGGTGCTGTTTGAGCAGGCCGCGGGCGAGGGGCTGAGCGAGGGCTACACCGGCCAGTACGTGCGCGTGCGGGCGGCGGCCCGGCCCGGCGAGCTGTGCCGGGTGCGCATCGACGGCGCGGAGGGCACGCTGGCCCACGGCACCGTCATCGAACACGAACAGGAGGAAGATACCGATGAGTGACTGTCTGTTTTGCAAGATCATCGCGGGGGAGATCCCCGGAAACGCCGTATTCGAGAACGATAAGATCTACGCCTTCCGCGACATCAACCCCCAGGCCCCGGTGCACGTGCTGGTGGTGCCGAAGAAGCACATGGACAACATATTGCA
>JAFRJF010000321.1 GCA_017432405.1 Clostridia bacterium
AAAAAACTCCTTGATCGCGACCCTCGCATTCAGCAGAGTGTCAAGTCCCTCATAAGTGATTCCAAATCCGCCTTGTCCCAGAAAGTGTTTGATACGGTATCTTTCATTGAGGATGGTCCCGTCCGGCAGTACATGCGTATCTGCTGATTCTTCCTGTTCTTCTTCCTGATCATAAGAAGATTCTTCTGTCAGCATATTCCCGCATCGGCCAGGTTCGGCGCCTGGGGCGCGCTCTGGGGCTTCGGCGCGCCCATCAGCACGGCCCGCAGGGCGTTGGCCTGCTCCTCGTAGTAGCGGTATTCCTCGCTGCCGATCCGCTCCGGGCGAGTGCCGGTCAGCTCGAAGTTTATCCGATTGAACCAGGGCGAATCCACCAGGATCGTGGTGTCAAATTCGTAGCTGTAGCGGTAACGGGGCGGGTTGAAGGACACCTGATTGCCCTCCCGGTCCCGGTGATATTCCTCGGTGCGGTGCTCGGTGACCTCGGTCTGCACGTCGATCACCTGGGAAAAGTCGATCACGTCGGGGTTCGCGTCCCGCCAGTTGGCCTGGTTGGTGACGAAGAACTTCCCGGCGTTCCGGTCGATGTAGACCTTCGTGTCTGCGCCGGCCGCCGCATCCGGGCGCACCCCCGCCAGCACCCGCTGGTTCTGGGCCCGGTACATCAGGTGCTGCCGAATCTCCTCCACGGTGGATTCCCGCCGGTCGGTCATCCAGGGCGACAGCTTCCGGGCGCAGTTCTTGCACAGGTTCCCGTCCGCCAGCTTCCTGTTCCCCAGCAGCCCGATCTCGCCCCCGCAGATATCACATACCTTCTTGTTGAAAAAGCCCATGGGCTCCCCTCCTGTCTGACGAAACATTGCATACAGCTATTATAGCAGGATATTAAGCGGTTGTAAACAGAAAACAACAGATTATTCTTGTTTCATCCTTCAAATTATGGTATGCTATAAGTGTGATCCCGTCATCGGAGGTGAACGGAATGGGGACTTATTTGAATCCGGGCAACAGCGGATTTGAAGATATTTGCAGAGGACGGTATGTCGACAAGACCGGAATGATTGCTCTGATCAACGATACGATCGGAACGTCCGATAAGCTGACCTGCATCAGCCGTCCACGGAGGTTTGGCAAGTCCTTCGCCGCGCAGATGCTCTGCGCTTATTATGATAAGACGTGCGATTCAGGCGAACTGTTTGATGACAAGGCGATCTCCAAATCTGTCAGCTACAGGGAACATCTCAACCGGTATGATGTCATCTATATTGACATGACGGGTGTAAGCCCTGTTACGGACAACTATCGGACCATTGTCCCTTTCCTTACAGAGCGAATCACGGAAGAACTGAAGGAATCATATCCGGGGATCAAAGTCGATGCCGATCTTCCAACGACATTGATCAATGCAGTCAACAGGGCGGGCAATAAATTCATCATGATTATTGACGAATGGGACGCGCCCATCCGCGAGCTTCCGGAAATCCAGGAGGCTTATCTGAAGTTTCTGCGTTCCCTGTTTAAAAACAGCGGCGTAACTTCCCGTGTTTTTGCCGCGGCCTATATGACGGGCATCCTTCCGATCAAAAAGGATGGATCGCAATCGGCCATCTCTGATTTTAACGAGTACACAATGCTCGGTCCGCTCCAGTTCGCGGAATATGTTGGATTTACCGAGGAGGAAGTGGTTGCGCTTTGTGAAAAGCACCATTGTGACTTTTCCCTCATGAAGCAGTGGTACGACGGATATTCCCTGGAGGAAATTGGCTCTGTCTATAATCCGAATTCTGTGATGAAGGCGGTTCGCAACAACCGTTTCCGTTCATACTGGACAGAAACCTCCGCTGCGGAAAGCCTGTTGGGGTATATTGCCAGGAACGAGCGGGGGCTGGGACAAATCGTTGCGCAGCTCATCGGCGGCGTTGAAGTGCCTGTCGACATCAATGGATTTGCCAACGACCTGATCACTTTCAGAAATCGGGACGACGTGCTTACGCTTCTAGTTCATCTGGGATACCTGGCCTATGACGAGCGAACAGGGAAGGCGCATATTCCAAATGAAGAAATACGGCTCGAATTCTCGCGCACGATCCGTGCAGACAGGCGCCCCGACATGATAAAGCGCGTCCAGGACAGCGACCGGCTCATCATGGACACCATTCACATGAACGCGGAGGCCGTCGCGGCGCAGATCGAGAAGGTTCACGTCGAAGCGACCAATCCTCTGAACGCAAACAATGAGCAATCGCTTCGCGCCGTGATCCAGCTCGCGTATTTCAGCTATAAGGACTACTACCTCAAGATGGAGGAATTGCCGACAGGATACGGTTACGCGGACATCGTCTATCTGCCCAGGCCGGGCGATCTGCTTCCCGCGCTGGTGATCGAGCTAAAATGGAATCATTCCGCGGATACCGCGATCGAGCAGATCAGGCAGAGAAGGTACCCGGAAGTATTGCAGGGCTACGGCGACGACATTCTGCTGGTGGGCATCAACTACGACAAAGGCGCACCCGCAGGTCAGCGGAAATACACCTGCAAAATCGAAAAATGGAAGTGACGTTTACAGCCCCATCGCCGTCATAATCCCCGGCATCTGCTGGATGCGGGCGACCAGGGCGTCCTGCCGCAGGTTGCCGCGCAGGCTGACCCGGGCGATGTACTCGGCCTGGGGGACGTCCTCGGCGGTGTGGATGGTCAGGTTGACGATGGACATGCGGTTGTCCTTGCAGAAGCGCAGCACGTGATCCAAAGAGGTCTTTTCATTGTACAGCACCTCCACGCCGTATTCCGGGGTGTGCTGGATCGTGCTGCCCAGCCGGGCCAGCCAGGTCTCCGCCAGCAGCACCAGGGCCGTGCCCACCAGGCCCAGCTCGTAGTAGCCGCTGCCGATGGCCAGGCCGATCACGCCGGTGGTCCACAGGCCGGCGGCGGTAGTCAGGCCCTTGATGGTCATGCGCTTGGTGATGATGATGGTGCCCGCGCCGATGAAGCCCAGGCCGGAGATCACCTGCCCGCCGATGCGGGAGATGTCCGAGGGCAGCTTCATTTCAAGGTAGATGTACAGGCTGGTCAGCGCCGCCAGCGCCGCCGCCAGGCAGACCAGCGTGTGGGTGCGAAAACCCGCTGCCCGGGACTTTTGCGACCGCCCGAAGCCCACCACGCCGCCGCTGAGCATCGCCAGCAGCAGCCGAAGCAGCGCCGATGAAAAGCTGAATTCACGAAGCCTCCCCAGCAGTGCCTGCATGGGCAGATCCCCCTTCTTTGGTGATAGATTCCCTTATGTAAGCATAACAGAAAGCGTATTATACATCAATAGCTAATTATATGAAAAGTGTGATTTGTGCTGATTTTGATATGCTTGTATCGACAAAATCACACAAAATATCTGTGCATGCATATCGCGCTTTCTTCGGCCATTTCCATTGCCGTTCGGTCAGACCCGGTCCCCTGCCCCCATACAAAACAGACCCTTCCCCCGATATCCGTTGACTTTTAATACGGCTTATGCTATATTGTAAATGAAATAGAAATACAGGTGATCTTGTTTTTAATACTATATAATATGAATCTAAATATTACATCCTGTGAACGGAGTGAACGGTATGAAGATCGCGTTTATGTTTTCCGGCCAGGGGGCCCAGTTCCCCGGCATGATGAAGGACCTGTGCGAAGCTGAACCGGCGGCGCGGCAGGTTTTCGACGCTGCGAACCGCGCCCTGGGCCGCGATATCTCCGCGCTGTGCTTCGAGGGGACCCAGGAGGATTTGAACCTGACTCACAACACCCAGCCCTGCGTGCTGGCGGCGGACCTGGCGGCAGCCATGGCGCTGAAGGCCCACGGCGTCGAACCGGCAGGCGCGGCAGGCTTTTCCCTGGGCGAGTACGCGGCGCTGGCCTACGCCGGAGCCATCGGCATGACCGATGTATTCGAAATCATACAGCGCCGCGCCGACGCCATGCAGGACGCCGTGGCCCCCGGCAAGGGCGCCATGGCCGCGATGATGGGCGGCAGCCCCGAGGCGGTGGAGGCGATCTGCGCCGCGGTGACCGACGGCTACGTGGTGGCCGCCAACTACAACAGCCCCGCCCAGACCGTGATCTCCGGCGAGAGCGCCGCCGTGGACCAGGCCATCGCCCTGGGCCGGGAGCAGCGCATCAAGGGCAAGAAGCTGGCGGTGAGCGCCCCCTTCCACTGCGCGCTGATGGAACCTGCTGCCCGCAGCCTGGAAGTGCTGTTCGAAACCCGGACCTTCGACGTCCCCGCCATCCCCGTATACATGAACGTGGACGCCGCCGCGAGCACCGACGCCGCCGCCATCCCCGGCCTGCTGGTGCGCCAGGCCATGAGCCCGGTGCGCTGGATGCAGACGCTTCTGAACATGCGCGCCGACGGTTTTGACACCTTCATCGAATGCGGCCCAGGCCACACACTGTCCGGCCTGGCCAAAAAGACGCTGTCGGATGTGACGATCCTGAGGGTGGGCGACGCCCAGACCCTGCGGGAGACCCTGGAGGCGCTGGGAAAATAGAAAACCGTGGCGGCGCAGCAGCCGCCACCCTCACGCCATCACTCCGTAGCGGCGGCAATCTGCCGCCACCCCCACGCCACACCACTCCGTAGCGGCGGCAATCTGCCGCCACCCCACGCCGCCAGCCCCGTAGCGGCGGCAATCTGCCGCCACAGCATGACCGACCGAAGGAAAACACCAAAAATGAACAAGAGCCTCGTCGAAAAACAGCACAAAAAGGGCAAGCTGTTCGTGGAGGAGCGGCTGCAGCTGCTCTTTGACGATCACCAATACACCGAGCTGACCGCGCCCGAGGACCGGGACGGCGTCTACGTCTGCGAGGGCCAGGTCTCCGGCAAGCGGGTGGTTGTCGCGGCCCAGGACTTCACCTTCAAGGGCGGCACGCTGGGCCTGAAGCACGGCAAAAACATCGCCATGGGCCTGGACCGGGCCATGCGCAAAAAATGCCCCTTCATCGCCATAAACGATTCCGGCGGCGCGCGCATCCAGGAGGGCATCGACGCGCTGTCCGGCTACGGCGACATCTTCTATCGAAATACCCGGGCCTCCGGCCGCATCCCCCAGATCTCGATGATCCTCGGCCCCTGCGCCGGCGGCGCGGTCTACTCCCCCGGCATCACTGACTTTATCTTCATGACCGAGAAGATCAGCCAGATGTTCATCACCGGCCCGAAGGTGATCCACGCCGTCACCGGCGAGACCATCACCGGCGAGGCGCTGGGCGGCACGGTGATGCACGGCGCGAACAGCGGCGTGGCCCACGTCTGCACCGACACCGAGCTGGAGTGCTTCGTGGAGGTCCGGCGGCTGATCGGCATGATCCCCTCCAACTGTCGGGACCGCCGGCTGCACTGCTACGTGGACCGGGACGCCCCCAGCTTCAGCTTCCGGATGCCCGAGGACAGCCACAAGGGCTACGACATCGCCGAGATCATCGCCAGCATATTCGACGTGCGCTCGTTCATGGAGCTGCAACCCGACTTCGCCAAATCCATCGTCGTCGGCCTGGCCCGCCTGGGCGGCGAGACGGTGGGCATCATCGCCAATCAACCCCGCTACATGGCGGGGGTGCTGGACTGCAATTCCAGCGACAAGGCCGCTCGCTTCGTGCGCTTCTGCGACGCCTTCCGCATTCCCATCGTCACCTTCACCGACGTGCCGGGCTATCTGCCGGGCATCGCCCAGGAGCAGGCAAGCATCATCCGCCACGGCGCAAAGCTGCTCTACGCCTTCTCCGAGGCCACCGTGCCGAAGGTGAACGTCATACTGCACAAGGCCTACGGCGGGGCCTACATCGCCATGAACAGCATGCACATCGGCGCGGACTGCGTGTTCAGCTGGCCCGGGGCCGAGGTGGCCGTGATGGGCGAAAAGGGCGCCGTGGAGATACTCTACGCCCGCCAGACCCGCGACATGGACAGGCAGAAGGCAGACCGGTTCCTGGATCAGAAGGCCGCGGAGTACCGCCGCGAGGTCATGAACACCCGCCTGGGCCTGAAG
>JAFRJF010000322.1 GCA_017432405.1 Clostridia bacterium
GATGACCCCGCCTTTACACAGCAGCTGCAGTAGCGCCGCCGCGCCGGCCATCGTCAGCAGCCGCCCGCCTTGCCGCCGGTCCTCCAGCGGGGCGGGGGCACAGCTCAGGCTGATGCCCAGGATCAGCCCCAGGTTCGCCGCCACCGACCCCACGGCGTTCCCCGCCGCGATGCCCGCCGAGCCCCTTGCCGCAGCCAGCAGCGACACCGCCAGCTCCGGCAGCGTGGTGGCCAGGCTGACCACGGTGGCCCCCACCAGGAACGTGGGCACCCCCAGCGCCCGGGCCAGCCACACCGCGGCGTCCACAAACAGGTCGCCCCCCTTCACGGTCAGGACGAGGCCGATGAGGAGCATGAGGATGGCAGCGGACATAGTGAACCTCCCTTCGGAATACTGATTTGTCGCGAATCGACAAATCAGAATATGCCCCTCCCCATCCCCTTATCCCCCGGAAAGACTTTGTTATAAAACGCATCGGTACAAAAATTAACGGAACAAATAAGAGGAAAAAAGGGGCGTATGTCGAAAAAACTGAATTTGGGATTCGATGATATTTTATATTCTGTCGGTCGGCGGAACGGCGCGTTCGGGCCCTTCGGGGCTTCGAAGCAGCGCGGGGGAGGCGTCCTGCGCGTGGCGCGCTCCGGCGTTCGACACAACGATGGAGGGAATGAAAATGAAAGTGGAACAGAATCTGCCCGTCGTTCGCGAGCGCAAGCTGGCGATTCTGAAGGGTGACCCGGAGCTCTGCGCCCAGCAGAAGAAGGCCGGGAAGCTGCTGGCCCGGGAGCGCATCGCGCTGCTGCTGGACGCCGCGAGCTTCGTGGAGCTGGATGTGCTGAACGCGGACGCCGGCGTCGTGACGGGCTACGGCCTGATCGACGGCAATCCCGCCTACGTCTACGCCCAGGATTTCACCGTCAAGGGCGGCTCCGTGGGCATGGCCCACGCCCGCAAGGTGCTGAAGGTGATGGAGCTGGCCGGAAAGACCGGCGCGCCCCTGTTCGCGCTGCTGGATACCGCCGGCGCGCGCCTGGATGAGGGCATCGACGCGATGAACGCCTACGCGCTGATGGCCGGCAAGGCCAGCGAGCTGTCCGGCGTCGTGCCGCAGGTCGCGGTGGTGCTGGGCCAGTGCGGCGGCATCGCCTCCGCCATCGCCGGCATGAGCGACGTCACCGTGATGAGCAAGAACGGCGCGCTGTTCGTGAACGGCCCTCAGGTGGTCTCCGCCGTGTCCGGCAAGGATGTGGACATGGAAGCCCTGGCCCACGCCCAGGCGTCCATGCGCTCCGGCGTGGCGCAGCTGACCGCCGATACCGACGAGGAGGCCATCGCCCTGGCCCGCAAGCTGGCCGGGTTCCTGCCCGCCAACAACATGGACGAGGTCTTCGGCGACACCCCCGACGACGTCAACCGCGAGCTGGGCGACCTGAACGCCATCGACAGCGTCTCGGACGTGCGGGACGTCATCCGCCGCGTGGCCGATATGAACGACATCATTGAGCTCAGCGAGGGCTTCGCCCCCTCGATGGTCACCGCCATCGGCAAGATCGGCGGCAGCACCGTGGGCTTTATCGCCAACCAGCCGAGCAAGGACGAGGGCCGCATCACCGTGTACGGCGCCAAGAAGGCCTCCCGCTTCGCCGCGTTCTGCGACTGCTTCTCCATCCCGGTGGTCACCATCGTGGATTCCATGGGTATGAAGGTCTCCACCGCGCCCCAGGGCGAGCTGGCCCGCGCCGGCGCGCAGCTGATGTACGCGCTGACCGAGTCCACCAACGCCCGCATCGCCCTGATCACCGGCAACGCCGTGGGCATGGCCTACGCCGCCATGGCCTCCCGCGCCGCCAGCGACATGGTTTATGCCTGGCCGGGCGCCGTGATCAGCGCCGTGACGCCGAAGATCGCCGTGCAGCTGGGCTGCGCCGACGAATTGAAGGTCGCCGCCGATCCCTTCGCCAAGCGCGCGGAGCTGGAGGAAAAGTACATGACCGACGTGGCCGACGGCGTCAACGCGGCCAAGGCCGGCTATGTGGACGACGTGATCGAGCCCGCACAGACCCGCCAGATCCTGGCCTCCGCGCTGGAGATGCTCTCCGGCAAGCGCGAAGCCAAGCCCGCCAAGAAGCACGGCAACATGCCGCTGTAAGGAGGCGCGCATATGAACTTTGGATCAAAGATTGTTTACGGCGCACAGGTGACCGCCATTGGACTGGTGGTCGTGTTCCTGGGCCTGGCGATACTGATCGGCTTCATCACGCTGATGGCCCAGGTCTTCAAGCGCATCGACGCGAACAAGAGCGCGAAGGCCGCCGAGGCCAACCGCGCCGCTGAGTCCGCCCGCGCTGCCGAGGCCGCGAAAGCCGCCGCCGCGCCTGTGGCCCAGCCCGAGCCCGTGGCCGAGGAAGTGACGGATGACAGCGAGCTGATCGCCGTGATCGCCGCCGCCATCGCCGCCTTCACCGACTCCGACAAGCAGCTGGTGGTGCGCAAGGTCCGCCGGGTGTCCGGGTGGAACCGGGCCGGCAGGGCCGAGCAGGTGTACCGCTGTTAGGGATTAGGGATTAGGGATTAGGTTTGGTA
>JAFRJF010000035.1 GCA_017432405.1 Clostridia bacterium
TGCGGCCGGCCCACCTTCCGCGGGCCTACCGGCCCCATCGACAGGGGTCTGCCGACCCGTTCTCGCTGAAAACTCTCCACCGGAGAGTTTTCCGGGCGCTCGAACCACTGAAAACAGTCCACTGGACTGTTTTCCGGGCGCTCGATGCCCCTGAAGGGGAAGGCTTTGGGATGCGCCGCTGTTTCCCTAACCCCTAAAACCTAACCCCTAACCTCGCAAATACTGATTTGTCGCAGCGCGACAAATCAGTATTTGCCTGCACGATCAACGTCGCATCAGTTTTCAATTCGTTCACAAATCATTGGATGTTTGTTTATTGACTTTGACCTTTTCCGATCTTATAATAATCCCAGCAATCGGAAAGAAAAGCCGATTCGCCGGAAATACTACAGATTATCTGCGAGAGGAGAAGATAGATTATGAAGACGACAAACAATATCAAGCGCAGTGACCGCAGGCGCGCCCGGAAGAACAACGGCGTGATGTTGCTGATGTCCCTGGTGCTGGTGTGCGCGCTGGCCGTGGGCGGCCTGTTCGCGCTGGGCAATGTCACCGTGAACCGCACGGCCTCGGCCGAGACGGGCGAATCGCCCGCGCCGGTGCCCACGGCGGACGACAGCCCGGCCATCTACGTGGCCCAGAAGAACGCCAACTCGGTGGTGGGCATCATCACCAACACCGAGGGCTGGAGCCGCAACAGCGGCGTGCAGAACACCATGATCGCCCAGGGCAGCGGCGTGGTGATCGCCGAGGGCGGCTATGTGCTGACCAACTACCACGTCATCGAGGACGGCAGTGCCTTTCAGGTGCTGATGCCCAGCGGCGACAAGGTGGACGCCACGCTGGTGGGCGCGGATTCCGCGATGGACCTGGCTGTGCTGAAGGTCGAGGACCAGGCCGACAAGCTGGTGCCCGTCACCATCGGCGCCTCCGAGACCCTGCCCGTGGGCAGCACCGTCATCGCCATCGGCAATCCCGGCGGCGAGATCCTGGCCAACACCGTCACCCGCGGCATCATCTCCGCGCTGGAGCGCACCAGCATGACCGCCAACAACACCACCCGCAACGTCAACTACATCCAGCACGACGCGCCCATCAGCAGCGGCAACTCCGGCGGCGGCCTGTTCGACTACCAGGGCAACCTGATCGGCATCAACACCCTGAAGTATGGCGGCAGCTTCTATTCCTCCGGCAGCTATGAGGGCCTGGGCTTCGCCATCCCTGTGGAGACCGCCTATCCCATCGCCCAGCAGCTGATCGAGCACGGCAAGGTCATCCGTCCCCAGATCGGCGTGACCGTGAAGGACCAGGAGGGCCCGGACGAGCCCATGAACGAGTATGCCCCCGCCAGCGTGTGCATCACCGGCGTCAACGAGGGCAGCCCCGCCCAGGCGGCCGGCCTGAAGCAGTACGACTTCATCACCGCCGTGAACGGCGAGCGCATCACCTCCACCCGCGAGCTGACCACCCTGCTGGATACCTTCAAGCCCGGCGACACCGTGACGCTGACCATCGTGCGCTACAACAACGCCGGCGTGATGAACAACGGCTATGACAGCTACTACAACAGCCCCTTCGGCTTTGGCTTCGGCTTCCCCTTCGGCGGCTACAGCTACGGCTACGGCAACAATGGCAACGGCAACAATGGCAATGGCAACAATGGCAACGGTTCCGACTACTACTACTATAACAACGGCACCGTGACCGTCGGCGGCGGCTTTGAAACCTTCGACGTTCAGGTGACCCTGGAAGAAAAGCAGTAAACGATCCCCTCCTCCTCGCCCCCCTTCGCAGGAAGGGGGGCTTTTTTCGTCCTGTAGACGGTTCGGACACTTAACTTCTGATTTATCGAGCTAACGCGCAGGTAATAGGAATGGCGGCTGACGCACCCCAAAGCCTTCCCCTTCAGGGGCATCGAGCGCCCGGAAAACAGTCCAGTGGACTGTTTTCAGCGAGATGGGGCCGGTAGGCCCGCGGAAGGTGGCCCGCGTAGCGGGTCGGATGAGGTCGGTCCCCCCGCGGTAA
>JAFRJF010000036.1 GCA_017432405.1 Clostridia bacterium
CCCTCCTTGGCTTCCACGGCGGCTTGCAGGCCGTCCGGCCAGCGCTGCAGCAGCGCGACCCTGCCGCGCGAGTCGTCGATCAACTCCACCCTGCCGTCGCGCACCAGGTAGTCGACGTCCCGGCGCAGCAGCGCGTGCGCGTGCAGCGCGACGTGCACCTGGCTGAGCCGGTGCCCGCGCCCCGGCGCGTACAGGTCTTCCTCGCCCAGCGCGCGTTCCACCCGCTCCAGGCCCGCGTCGTTGAGGTGGACGTTGCGCCCTTCCGCGTCCACCTCGTAGTGCTCGTCGGGGCGCAGGCCGCGGACGACTTCCGCGACGAGCGGGTCGCCTTCGGCGCCCTCGGCCGCGCCCGCCAGCACCAGCGGAACCCGCGCCTCGTCCACCAGCACCGAGTCGGCCTCGTCGACCAGCACCACGTCCGGGGCCGGCAGCACCAGCTCGCCCGGATCGGTGCGCTCTTCCGATCGACCAACGAGGAGAACAACAAGATGTTCAAGGATCTGTTCCTGCTTTCGGTGGCGAACGTGGCCATCAACGTGCTGCTCGCCGCGCTCGGCGTGTTCAGCCTCGGCGGACTGTTCTACTGATTTCTTCCGGAGCGTTCCGGGGACTGCTGAAAAGACAGTCCCCGGAATAGCTTTACACTGGATGCACAATCAAGTATACTTGGTACAGAAAAGCGCAGGAAGAAGCCGCACGTTGTCGCTCAGCGCAGAGCTGATGATTCTTTATCAGGGAGGATCCTTATGGCATTACATATCGTCGCTGAAGCAAACCGATGTCTCAACTGCAAGGTGCCCCGCTGTCAGCAGGGCTGCCCGGTGCACACACCCATCCCCACTGTAATCCAGCTCTTCAAGGAAAACCGGCTGATGGAGGCCGGGGAGATGCTCTTTGAAAACAACCCCATGTCCGCCGTCTGCGCCATCGTCTGCAATCACGAAAAGCAGTGCGCCGGTCACTGCATCCGTGGCATCAAGGAGACGCCGGTGCACTTTTCCAGCATCGAGGAATACATCTCTGACATGTATCTGGATCGCATGGAGATCAAAAGACCGGAGAGAAAGAACAAAAAAGCAGCCGTCATCGGCTGCGGCCCGGCGGGCATGACCGTTGCGATCAAGCTGGCGCAGGCTGGCTATCCCGTCACGGTGTTTGAGTGGAAGGGAAAGATCGGCGGCCTGCTGCAGTACGGCATTCCCGAGTTCCGCCTTCCCAAGAGTTTCCTGGATCGATATCAGGCGCGGATGGAAGAGATGGGCATCACGATCCGCACGAACACTACGATCGGCTCCGTTCTGATGATCGACGAGCTGGTTCGCGACGGGTATTCCGCTATTTTCATCGGTACCGGTGCGGAGAAGCCGCGCACGCTGGGTCTGGAGGGCGAGAGCCTGGGCAACGTGCTCTTCGGTCTCAACTATCTGGCCAACCCCAGGGGCCACAAGCTGGGCGACCGGGTGGCTATCATCGGCATGGGAAACGCCGCCATGGACGTAGCCCGCACGGCCCTGCGCAACGGATCGCGCCATGTGACGCTCTATGCCCGCAGCAAAAATGTGACGGCCAGCTCCAGCGAGGTCTCCTACGCCGAGCTGGACGGCGCCGAATTCGTCTTCGGCATGCAGATCGAGAAGATCACGGACGACGGCCCGGTATTTAAAAAGGCGATTTTTGACGAAAACGACAGCATCGTCGGCTATGAGGACGAGCCGGTGCAGGTGCAGGCGGATTCCACCGTCATCTCCATCAGCCAGGTGCCGCGCGGCAAGCTGGTGCGCACCACCGACGGGCTGATGGCGGACGAGCATGGTACGCTGATCGTGGACGACGACTGCATGACCACCCGTCCCGGCGTCTTCGCCGCGGGCGACGTGGTCACCGGCGCCAAGACCGTGGTCCACGCGGTGGACGGCGCGAAGAAGGCAGCAGCCGCCATGATCCGCTATATGGAACAGGCCGGGGAGAAAAGGTTCTTCCGGGGATGAATACGAAGCACAATCGTTGGATTTAAAATCCGTATTTCTGAAATGAAACCAGCCCTGCAAAAATACAACCGGTTTCTTCAAAAGCGAAATCGGCCTCAGCAGAAATGAAACTCGTTTTTCAGGCGGTTGCAACCAGCCCCTATCATTC
>JAFRJF010000037.1 GCA_017432405.1 Clostridia bacterium
CTTCGGGCGGCGCAAGCGCCCCCGGCGCTCCGACACCGATTCGGCAGGCGACAGGGGATCGCGGCAGTACGCCGCCGCCCCGGCATGGGGCGGGGGATCGGGGCAACGTCCCGCCGGCCGCTCCGCCCCGCACCGCGCCCGTCCGGGCCGAGAACTACTTCAAGGCTCCCGCTTACGACCTCTGCACCAACGCTTGGATGACCGAGCCGGACTATGGCCAGCTGCTGACGCCGCCGCCCTCCCGGGGCGACGACCCGAAGCTGTTGTACAACGGCTTCATCCGCCTGCGGGGCGTGCGGGATCGGCTGGACTACCTGAACGACCTGCACCGACTGTACCGGCAGCTGGTCGACGGTGGCCGGACGGTGGTGGCGGTGGACGGCCCCCTGCCCAAGGCCGAGCCGGAGGCATTGAACGCCGTGCGCCGGCGCAGCCGCTACGCCTCCACCGAGGAGATGATCGTGGACCTGGCGGGCAACCTGCCCGCGGACGCCCCCGAGGCATTGCAGTGGCTGATGCAGCGGGCCTTTGCCCAGGTCGTGCGCCTTGCCGCGAAGGAAGCGCCGAACCCCAATCGGCTGCTGGCGACGGCGGTGGTGCTGCTGTGCCGCATCCGCCGGTATCACGCCCAGCTGTTCAAGGGCTGGAGGCCGGAACAGGTGCCGGTGTTCATACTGATGGGCGGCTGCGCGGACGCCGACGACGCGCTGTACGTGCGCTGGCTGGCCCGCATGCCCGTGGACGTGCTGCTGCCGGCGCCGAACCTGGAAAGGCCCTGCGCCCTTTCGGACGAGATGCTGCTGGAGCTGACCGGCGAGGAATCGCTGGATGTGGCCCAATTCCCCCGGGACGACGCCACCCTGCGCCTGAGCACCATGGCCGCCCACGCCGAGAAGGACCTGGACGCGCTGCTTTACGCCGATTCCGGCCTGTACCGCAACCGCCAGTTCGTCCGCGCCAACGCCGTCACGCTGCGCACCACCTACGACGAGCTGTTCATCCTCTGGGACCAGGAGCTGCGCTACCGCCCGGGCTTCAGCGCCGACGGGGACGGGGTGACCATGCCGGTGCTGTTCGCCAAGGTCTCCGGCGTGGAGGGGGGCCGGCTGCCAGCCTACTGGCAGAAGGTCCGCCAGCTCGCGGGCGGGGACGCGCTGTTCGTGCGCCAGCTGCCCATGCCCCTGGAGGCGGGCGCTTACCAGGCGCTGGCCCTGAAGGCCCTGAAGAACGGGCGCATCGACCGGGAAGTGCTGCGGCGGGACCGACGCTATCCCTTCGCGCTGCTGCGCGACGAATTGCAGGATCACCTGTTCGACAAGCTCCAGCTGATGCTGGACCGCCGCCTGATCGAGGGCACCTTCGTCAACGGCACCGAGTACACCGTGCTGGCCACGGCCCTGGGCATGGGGAAGGAGCTGCTGCGCAGGCTCCAGGCCTTCGACTTCACCCGGAAAAACCCGAAGGTGGTCTGCGTGGACGCGGTGGAGGGCGGCGCGACGCTCCAGGACGCGATCCTGCTGACGCTTTTGAACCTCGTCGGCTTCGACGTGGCGCTGTTCGCGCCCACCGGCTACCGCACCGTCGAGCGCTTCCTGGCGGACAACCTGCCGGTGGAGCACCAGATCGGCGAATACATCTACGACCTGACCACCCCCGAGCTGGACGCCATGCCCCAGGCCAAGCCGGCGGGATGGCTGGATCGGCTGTTCAGAAGGGAGAAATAAAGCATGGCCCTGAATTTTGATCGCCCGGCCCAGGAAATGCAGCCGACGCTGACGCTGGAGCCGGTGGAGGTGAAGCCCTACGACGTCATCGAGGACCGGGACAGGACGGTGGCACAGCTGGTGGACTCCGAGGAGATCGACCGGCTGACCAGCCAGATCGACATCAATGACATGACCACCATCGTCACCTTCGGCGCCCGGACCGTGGAGGAGATCTCCAAGGCGTCGGACGTGGTGCTGCGCAGCATGAACATGGGCCAGATGGACCAGTCCAGCCAGATGCTGGAATCGCTGGCGAAGATCATGTCGAAGTTCGACATCGACGAATTCAAGGACAGCCCCAAGCTGTTCGGCCGGCTGCTGGGCAACGTGCGCGGCCAGCTGGAGCGGATACTGACCAAGTACAACACCATGGGCGACGAGGTGGACAAGATCTACGTGCAGCTGAAGGGCTACGAGGCGGAGATCAAGCGCTCGAATCAGAAGCTGGAGCAGATGTTCCAGTCCAACGTGCAGTATTTCCACGAGCTGGAGAAGTACATCGTGGCCGGCGACCAGGGCTGCAAGGAGATCGAGGACTACATGGCCCAGCGCCAGCAGGACCTTGAGCGCACCGGCGACCAGTCCATCTCCTTCGAGCTGCAGACCCTGGAGCAGGCCAAGACCATGCTGGAGCAGCGCACGCTGGACCTGCGCACCGCCGAGGCGGTGGCCCTGCAGTCGATACCGATGCTCAAGGCCATGCAGTACAACAACATGAACCTTGTGCGCAAGATCAACTCGGCCTTCATCATCACGCTGCCCGTGTTCAAGCAGGCCCTGGCCCAGGCCATACTGCTCAAGCGCCAGAAGCTGCAATCCGACGCCATGTCGGTGCTGGACCAGCGCACCAACGAGATGCTGCTGAAGAACGCCCGCAACACCGTGGCCCAGACCAAGGCCACCGCCAGGCTGGCCGGCGCGCCGTCGATCCAGGCCGACACCCTGCAAAAGACCTGGCAGACCATCGTCGGCGGCATCGAGGAGACCCAGAAGCTCCAGGCCTCCGCCCGTGACCAGCGCAAGCAGGACCAGGTGAAGCTGGAGAACATCCGCCGGGATTTCATGCAGAAGTACAACGCGCCCCGTTGACCGTCATAAGGAGGTTATCATCATGGCCGTCGAACTGAAGAAGGGACAAAAGGTCAACCTGAAGAAGAAGGTGCCCATCGGGGAGATCCTGATCAACCTGAACTGGGACCAGCCGAAGAAGCGCTTCCTGTTCGCCCCCAAGCCCATCGACCTGGACCTGGGCTGTCTGTACGAGCTGAAGAACGGCCGCAAGGGCACCGTGCAGGCCCTGGGCAACGCCTTTGGCCACCTGAACGCCGAACCCTGGATCGCCCTGGACGGCGACGACCGCACCGGCGCGTCCGCGGCGGGAGAGAACCTGCGTATCAACGGCGCGAAGATCCCCGACATCAAGCGGGTGCTGGTGTACACCTTCATCTACGAGGGCGCGGCCAACTGGCAGACCGCCAACGGCGTGGTCACGCTGCGCTATCCTGGCAACGAGGACATCATCGTGCGCATGGACGAGTACAACAATGCCCGCCGCATGTGCGCCATCGCCCTGCTGGAAAACGACGGCGGCGACGGCTTCATCGTGGAAAAGCAGGTGGCCTTCTTCGACGGCCACGCCCAGATGGACAAGGCCTACGGCTGGGGCATGCGCTGGGTGCCGGGGAGGAAGTAACGGGTTAAATCGGAGGTCTATTATCCAATGAGATCATTTATGTATACCGTCAAGGCCCCGGTGGGCATGCACGCCCGCCACGCCGGGCTGCTGGTACAGGAGGCGAAGAAGTACGCCTCCAGGGTGACCCTGTCCCTGGGCGAGCGCGACGCCGACGCCAAGCGCATCCTCGGCCTGATGGGCCTGGGGGTGAAGCAGGGCGACGTGGTCAAGCTGACCGTCGAGGGCGAGGACGAGGATACCGCCGCCCTGAAGCTGAAGGCGTTTATGTGGGAGGTTTTTTAGGAATAGGCAAATGCTGATTTGGAGGGGAAAGATAACAAGGCAATAGGAATGGCGGGTAGCACAACCCAAAGCCTTCCCCAGCGACCGAAGGGAGCGGTTCAGGGGAAGGTGGCCCGCGTAGCGGGTCGGATGAGGTCGGTTCCCCTAAGGCGACGCAGAATTAGCTTTCATGTATAAAAAGTCCGGAAACAGATACAGACAGCTTGACTATTCGCAAGACAGGCTTTACAATAAAGATGACAGGAATGACTGAACGATTGCCGGAGGAGCTTGTTTGATATGGCTGATACGCAGAATGTGGTCAGATACAGCCCGCTTCATAATGTCGTATTCGCCTGCATCTTTCAGGATGAAGACAAGGCTGGAAAAGCCATGCTCGAATTCCTGAATGCAGTGATGCAGCATGTTGGGGAAGAGCCCATCGCACAGATTATCAGCATGACGAGCGAATATTCGATTATGGGGGAGAGCGCCGATCAGAAATACGGTCGGCTGGATGTGAGGGTAAGGGCTGAATCCGGACGCCTGTTTGACATCGAGGTTCAAATCGACAGGGATTATATGAATGAGCGGGGCTTTTTCTACGGGGGCAGAATGGGTGAGGATGAATTCAAACCGGGAACACCCTACAACCGAATGCCCGAGGTTCGCGTGATTTCACTGGTGGACTTCTACGTCAGAGACGGTAGCAATGAGATCGTCGAGCCGGTTGTGCTGGCATATGCAAACAATCCGACCGAGATCGCCACGCGGAAGTTTATGATGTATCACATCCAGCTTCCAGCATTCCGCAGAGAGCACAGGACGATAGAATCGGTAAGAAATGACGCGCTTTTCACGTGGCTGTATGCATTTGACCAGGGCTACAAGGATCCGGAGGAAATGGAGGCGCTATCTGAAATGTCTGAGGGATTGAAGAATTTCGCAAAGCGTTATAACTACGCCATCAACGATCCGGAGCTGATCCGCCGCTATCGGATGG
Source organism: Clostridia bacterium (assembly GCA_017432405.1). The sequence goes on from JAFRJF010000037.1 coordinate 4,727, forward strand.
TCGAGGACGGCAAGCGGGACGTGGCGACCAGGATCGCCGTGGCGGAGGAGAAGGCCGAGGCCAGGAAGAACCGCGAAAATGCCAGGGCTATGAGAAACGCCGGAATCGACGTCGCGCTCATCGCCCAAATCACCGGTCTTGACGAAGCGGAGATCAACGCGCTGTAGATCGATACCCGTCGGGGGGGACGGCTCCAAATGACGCATGTTTGCATCTGTTGGAGGCGTCAGGCAAATCGTCCCCGCTGACCACACTACAGGAGGAATCATCCCATGAAGCCCATTTTAAAGACCGTTTTGCTGCTGGCCATGGCGTTGCTGCTTGCGTTGGCGGCGCTTTCCGCGTCTGCGCAGAGCGCCGTGAACCCGTCCGACGGCACATCGGATTGGGCGCCGGACGCCGCTGCGGTCGATCATACCGAGTCGCCCGCTCCCGCGCAAGCGCTCACGGTGGAGGCGCTGACGGAGGGGTATTTCAATGTGCTCTCCGGGCTTGAATCCGGCACGGCGGGCGCTTCCCTCAAGACCGCTATCGCGGCCAGCGAGGTGTGCGCCTTCGCGCAGGTCAATGCGCTGTACGATCCAGACGTCGAATCCCTGCGCGCCAACCTGCGCGCCGCCTTCGAGGCCATGCGCGCGGAGGACCGGGCGGCATTTTGGCAGGGCTTCGACGCGGTGCGTGCGCTGCTGGACGACTGCCTCGAGGACTGGGAGACCGTGCGGCCCCAGTTCGAGGACGCGGGCGTCGCCGCGGCGATGGACGGGATCATGGCCGACCCTCTGAACCGCCTGGCGTGGGAGAACCTGCGGGATCATACCCTGACCATGGGAAACGATACCGTTGCGGGATAAAAAGCCGACGGGGACACAAGCCGGCGGGGACGGTTCAAAATGACTCCTGTTCGCATCTGTTGGAGCAGTCAGTCAGAACCGTCCCCGCCGACTTGGGATGGGCAGGTGATGAGCCTGCCCTGTTTTTTTCGTTTTTTGGGGATTGACACACTGTTTAGCCTGTACTAAAATTTTGTGTTTACAACGATTACATAATATGGTATGATTATTACAATAGATGAGTGTCGCCCGGTCCGAAGGCCGGGCGCGCCCCGCACAGGCGTAAAGCCTGCGCCGTCGAAGCAATCGGGAGAGGCCATTGACCGAAAGGAGACTGTAAATATGCGCAAGTTTATTGCCGTTTTGTTGGTGCTGAGCCTGTTGGCCGGTATGATTCCGTCGTTCTCGGAAGACGTGATCATGGAAACGACTGACGATATTGTTTTGACGGACGAAATGACGCTGGGCGAAGGCCTCCCTGCGCTGGACGAGCTTGAAGACATATTGGACCTGGATTTGGAGGATATCGACCTCGTCGACGTGCTCGACGGGAATGAAACCGAAGAATCCGGCGAGGGCGACGGTCAGGCGCTTGACAGCGGCGAACCTGAGGAAGAGGGCGAAACCGCCGAGCCCACCGGCAGCAGCGAAGATTTTGTCATAGAGGATGGCGTGCTGGTTTCTTATAGAGGCGCCGGCGGCGATGTGGTCATACCGGAGGGTGTGACCTGTATCAGTTATGATGTATTTAAGAACTGTACCAGCCTGACCAGCGTTAGCATTCCTGACACGGTGACAGAAATTAATAATTATGCGTTTGCAGGCTGTAGTAACCTGACCAGCATTGTCATACCCAGCAGCGTCACACATCTTGGGCTAAGTGTGTTTAGGGACTGTGCATAAATTATTAAGTCGTTTGAGGTAAGATGGTGTAGTTCCAATTAGGATGGAATTTATCACCAACAATGTTCACAGAGGCCAGTTCATCGTCAGAGACTTTGATACCTTTCGGGTATTGGTTCAAATCAAGCTGACAC
>JAFRJF010000038.1 GCA_017432405.1 Clostridia bacterium
AGGACGTGACGCAGAATTACGCGATCACGCCGGTGGCGGGCACGCTGACGATCACCAGGGCTGTTCCGGCGGTGACTGTGCCTCAGTCAATGACGGGCCTGGTTTACGATGGCTCGAAACAGGCGCTGCTGACGGCGGGCGAGGCCAAGGGCGGCACGATGCAGTATGCCCTTGGCGCGGACGATGGAACCGCCCCCGATTCCAGATGGAGCGAATCCATCCCCGTGGGCATCGAAGCGAAGACCTACTATGCCTGGTACAGGACCGTGGGCGATGCCAATCACAAGAATATCGACCCGGCGTGCCTGGCCGTGACCATATTGAAGGCGGAGGTCAAGCCGGAACCCCCGGCGCATGGGTCCCTGGTCTACAGCGGCCAGCCCCAGGCGTTGCTCAAGGCGGGCACCGTCAAGGGCGGCACGCTCTACTATGCCGTCACGACTAACCGGGATGAGCCCGATGACGGCGCGTATAAGACCGACCTCCCCACCGGCACAGCCGCCGGAACCTATTACGCATGGTATAAGGTAGTGCCCGATCCCAACCACAACCCCGCCGGTCCGTTCAGCATCGAGGTGGAAATTGCCAGGCGGCCGCTGACCGTGACCGCCGACGCACAGCGCAAGACCTATGGCGACGCTGACCCCGCGCTGACCTACAGCCAGGAGGGACTGGTGGACGGGGATGCGCTGACCGGCAGCCTGTCCCGTAACGAGGGCGAGGTCGTCGGCAACTATGCCATCGTCCAGGGGACGCTCGCGGCTACGGACAATTACACCCTTGCCTTCAACGAGGCGCGGCTGGTCGTCGAGGCCCGAACCGTCACCGTCAGGGCAAAGGACCAGACCGTGCAGGCGGGCGACCCGATCCAAACCGGCGTCGACCAGGCGGCGCTGAGCGGCCAGGTGAAGGGGCACAGGCTCGGCGCGGTGTCGATCACCGCGGACGACTATGACAACAATGACGCCGCGACCGCCGTCATCACCGCCAGTGACGCGGAAATCGTCGATGCCAAAGGCAACGATGTGACGGGCAACTATGCCATCAGCTACGAAGAGGGCCGGTTGACGATCGTGCCGAAGCCGACGGTCAAGCCCACGACGACGCCGAAGCCGACGACAACGCCGGAGCCGACGACGACGCCGGAGCCGACGACGACGCCGGAACCGACGGCGACGCCAAAACCGACGAAGACGCCGAAGCCCACGAAGACGCCGAAGCCGACGAAGACCCCGAAACCCACGGCGGCGCCGAAGCCGACGGTGAAACCCACCGTGACGCCGAAGCCCACCGTGACGCCGAAGCCCACTGTGACGCCGAAGCCCACTGTGACGCCGAAGCCGACGACCAGGCCGGCCAAGCCGGATCTTGCGCTGATGGCGGTATTGAAGCCATCAGGCGGCAGCGGTACCGCGCTGACGCTCACATGGACGAAGGTCAAAGGCGCGGACGGATACAATATCTTCTATTCGAAATGCAGCGGGAAGCCATGGTACAGAACGGCGGTCCGGGGCGGCAACACCCAGCGCTACAAAATCACCCACCTGGACAGGGGTGTGGCCTACATGGCCTACGTCCGGGCATGGAAGCGCGTCAACGGCGTCAAGACCTATATCGGAAAGGCCAGCCCCACGACCCATGCCATCACCGGCGGCTACGACGCGAAATACTGCAACGCCAAATCCGTGAAGGTCGACAAGTCCGGCCTGAAGCTGAAGGTCGGCGCCGTCAGGAAGATCAAGGCCAGCGTGAAGGGCGTGCGCTCCGACCGGAAGGTGCTTGCCCACGACAGGCAGCTGCGCTACTACACCAGCGACCGCAACGTGGCCACGGTCACCAAGGCGGGCAAGGTCAGGGCCAGGGGCGTCGGCAGCTGTACGATCTATGTGATGGCCAACAACGGCGTTCGGGCCAAGGTCAAGGTCAGGGTCTATGACAGCCCGGCGAAGGTCAGCTTCAAAAAGTCCGCCTACAGTGTGAAGAAGGGCAAGAAGCTGAATCTGGCAAAGCAGATCAGGCTGGAGCCCTCCGGCATAGCGACCCGATATACCTGGACAAGCTCCGACCCGTCAGTCGCCACGGTCAGCGCAAAGGGCGTGGTCAGGGGCCGGAAGAAGGGCACGGCGACCATTACCGTTACCACGGCAAACGGAAAGACCGCCAGAGTGAGGGTAAAGGTGAAATAGACGCAGCGATTCGTTCTATACCCCCGAGGGCTATCGCCTGGTGCGGCAGATTCTTTTGAATTATCCCGACGGGGTGACCGAGGCGCTGAAGGATCAGCAGGACGACGTGGAGCGCGCGGTGAAGAACGCCAACGAAAAGATGGCGGCATTGACGCAGCTCGTCCTCACCACGGACGACTGGTCGAACCTGGACGCGCCCAGGGCGGAGTACGACGCGGCTATGGAGTCGCTGAAAGAAGCGAAGCTGGCCTATATGGACGCGCGCAGGGCCGTGACAATGCCCCTGATCCAGGACAAGCTGGACGAGATCGACGAGCGCCTGTCCGCCGGCATCGACTTTGTGACCCTGATAACGCAGTACAGCGACGATACCAGCGAGCGCAATGTGACCGGCCCGGGCTATCCGCTCCACGCCCTTTCCGAAGGCTGGCCGGAGGAATTCATCAGCGTGGGGATGGCGCTGGAGAAGGTCGGCGACGTATCGGAGCCGGTGCTGACGGAAAAGGGCGTGCACATCCTCTGCTATGTCGGGGATCTGCCCGCGGGCAATCACGTGCTGACCGAGCAAGAGGAAGCGCTGCTGGAGCAGTCGGCGCTGTACGCCAGCCAGGTGGAGGCGCTGGAGGCGCTCTTTGAAAAGTGGAAGCCGGATTACGACATAGAGACCCACCCGGAGATGTTGAAGTATTGATTGGCCAGGACGACACTACGAGCGCGGACAGAGAGGAAGAGAGCCATGAAGAAATGGATTGCGGCTTTGTTGGCACTCATCATGCTGGTCGGGATGCTGCCGGTGAATGCGCTGGCCGTCATCGTCAGCGGGAAGATATTGACCGAAGACGAGCTGTCCGCTTTTCGGGTGCTGGCCGGGCTGAACGACGGCGCGGGCGAATACCACAGCGGTATGCGCGTCAATGCCTCGATGAACGCCCAGCAGGTGTCGGACTGGCTGGATGAACAGCTCAAGGGCGACCTGTATTCCATAGGCAATGTGCTGGCCAGGGCGCAGACGGCGCTCTACGACCGGGAGAACGGTTCATCGGAGGGCAATAAAACGCTGCTGACCAACGATGACGACGCGAAATATGTCGAACAATTAAAGAACCTGGCGCGAAAAACCGAGGATCTGCGCCAGACGCTGCTCTACGCCAACGATACCGTGGACGAGAATCAGGCGATCATCCAGGCGATGACCGAACTGATGAATAGCGACCAGGTTTATGACTATGAAAAGGTTCGCTATTCCGAGCGCATTCGTCAGGCGGGCGGGGATATCCAACAGGTCCGACAGCAGGTCGTCGCGAACTCAGAGACGTGGCTTGCGCAGATCGATAAGCTGCAAGAAGCCGTGGACGGCCCCGAGCATCATACCGGCTTTGGCACGTGGCTGCATGCCCTGCTCGAAGAGAACAGCACTCCCGTGACGGTCGAAGCGCCTGTGACGGTGGCGGGCAACGCCAATACCTTTGCCACCCGCCTGGGCGCGCACAACAGCGTGCTGGCGAATGAAACCACCACGGTCACCGTGCTGGGCAAGGACACCATCGGCATCGTGCTGTACGACAAGGAGGGCAGGCACGCGCCCGACGGCATCAGGGTCAGCGTTCGGGACGCCGACGGCGACGAGAAGGCAAAGCTGGCCGAGGCCGTGACGGAGAAGGGCAGCGGCTCGGTCGCCTTCAGCATCCACGATTTCACGATCGACGAGGACGGCTATGTGGAAGTCTACATGGAGATAGACGCCAGCCAGGTCAAGGCCGATTCGGGCCTGGACAAGTTCCAGAGCGTCTGCCTTTTGAAGGAGCGGATACTGCGCGGCACCAAGTACAATATCACGCTGAAGGACAACGACGGAAGCCCGTATGTCTACAAGGCTTCCATGGACGGCTACGATTTCATATATAACGAATACAAATTCTACTATACCAGCGCCAACGATGCGTCCTTTGATATCGTCGTGGAGATGCGCAATCTCAAGGAAAACGATCCCCGGGCGCCGGTCCTGGTCTACAAGGACCCCAGGGGCTTTGAACATACCGCGACGGATCCCCACCCGAAGGGCAATGTGTATACATTTACCGACACGTGGAAGAAGATCATTTCTCCCGCTTTTCCGGACGTCTATATCCGCTTTGGTTCCACCGCCAGCAACGACGGGGGACAGCAGGTGAAAGACCAGAAGACGCTGCTCAAGCCCGTCAACAGCATCTTCGAACAGCCCACCGACATGTCCCAGTACATGAAGGGCCTATCGGGCGGGTTTGGGTTCAGCTTCACGATTCCCGGCATCAACAGGGTCGCCACGCTGGATCTGACGCCGGAAATCCTCAAAAAATGGATGCCCAAGGTGAGCGTGGATATCGCCGGTTCCGTGGTCCTCGGCGTGGGCTACCTGCCCGAGGCGCTGAACCCGGATCCCAAATGGAAGACCAAGACGATGCAACAATACGACAAGTCCTTTAAGGATGTCCAGAAGATCACCAACAAGAACAACCTGAAGCAGCACGCCGGCCTGCTGCGGGATTGCTATGCGACAAACAAGATCAACTGGCTGGCCAAGGGCGGCGTCAGCGTGGGTGTGTTTGCGCTGCTTTCAGTCAAGTGGAAGCCTGACGAGAAGGACGGCGTTACCTACCTGAAGATCAACGGCGTGGGCGGCGTGACGGTATCCTTCTACGTTGATATGACCTACCAGACCGCCGTTGGCCCTGTGCCCTTCTATGCCAATCTGAACATTAACCTGAGCGTAGGCGTGACCCTGGGCCTGAATATTGACCTGATCCTGCCCAAGGACAGCAGTAAAACCATTGACTGGAAGGTGCACCCCGACGATTTTACCCTGGACATCCGGCTGACGATCAGCGTGACGCTGGGCGTCGGAATCAAGGGCCTGGCCTCGCTCTGGATCAAGGGCGCGGGCTACATCGACATTGCCGTGCATGTGTTCCTGACGAACGATCAGCAGTATCAGTGGGTCATCACCGGCGGCGCAAATGTCTCTGCGGGCGTGACGATCCTGTTTGTTTCGTTCAGCGTGGAAATCTGGAAGGGCGGTCCGTGGGAGCTGTATTCCTATCCTTCAAAGAATGCTGCCCCTTATTCGCTGCTGGACCACTACATGCCCAACGACGCAGAGGAGGGGGACAAAGACAAGCAGGCCAAGCTGGTGCCGATGGGGCCTGAGACCTATCCCGACCTCGCGCCGGAGACGACATCTGTGCTCACAAGTATGGGCGACACCCTTGACGAGATCAAGATTGTGACGCTGGGCGACGATCTTTACACCTTCTACATCCAGAACGGTCGCCTGCACTGGCGCAACGTCACAAAGAATATCACTGGCAGCATCGTCGACGCCGTCAACCAGGGCCGACAGCTCTATCCCTCCGTGTACGATTCCGCCTACGTGGCCGGCGGCGTAAAGGATTACGACTTTGACGTGACCACCGCCACCGGCACGTACAGCGCCAAATCCGCCGACTATGACCCGGGCACCTTTATCACCGTGGCGGCCCTCTGCGCCGGCAGCTTTGACGACAACGGCTATCCACTCGAGGTGGAAAACAATGCCTGCCTGTACACGCTGCACCTGTGGCGCGCCAGCAACGGCGCCCTGAGCGCGTCGATGAACGACAACAAGAACATGCCGGGCTTCTTCAGCTGGGCGTGGGTCGGCGGAAGGAAGGGCCTGGTGGAATTCGTCGGCTCCGAGCCCGTCATCGAGCTGGTAACCAGCAAGGTGAACGTGGACGGCAACAACAATTACAGCTTTGCCAACAATGTGGACGTGGAGCTGACCCGGATCCAGAAGGCGTTTAAGAACCGGGAGCAGATCGAGGCCTCCCTGAACGTCAGCCAGGTCGCCGGCGCCAGGGTCAGCGGCAGCAAGCCGGACCTGGGCAGCCTGAAGGTGAACAACGAAAGGACCGCGTCCACGGACGACGAGGTCCAAAGCGGCGCGGGCGACGACTATGTGCGCGTCTTCCACAGGATGGGCCCTGACGACAGCTGGCTGGCCGTCAGTCGCTCGGAGAACGGCAACGGCGATAAGGGCGCCATCGAATTCTACGATAACGCGATGGACGCCGCGGGCGAGGATGACATGGTGTCCATCGTGCTGGACGAAGCCAATACCGAGGGCTTCGCCCAGGCGGTGATTCCGGCAGGCGACGGCCAGTACGCCCGTGTGATCTTCTACGTCGACAACGTGGGCACCGACGGCAAGCGTTACCGGCTGAAGAGCCTGTACCTGGAGCCCACCGACCACAAGAGCGGCGCGGGCAACCTGGAGCTGAAGGTCAGCGCCACCAGCTATGACATCGATATGCCCTCGGACCGATTCAAGCAGCAGACCATCAACAGCCTGGTGTACCTGTACTGGCTGTCCACCGCGGTTCTGAAGGACGGGAAGGGCAATAACTACGACGTCTATCGCGTCATGATCGCGGCCTACGACCAGGGCACCAATACCCTGTCCAACGCCTCGGTGTGCGCCGAGTTCAGGCTGCCCGGGGACAACCTCGCGATCCGCGAGCTGTACCTGACTCCGACCGGCAAGGGCTATCTGACCGCTTCGGAGGTTCCCAGGAGCATCGGCAAGAAGGCCACCAATGAAAAGACGCCGCTTTCGCTGTATGCCTTCCAGACCAATTTCAAGCCGGTGATGGACATCAAGGGCCTCGTGTTCGAGGAGACGCTGGTATCTCCCAGCGAATTCGACGATTATTCGGTCTCCATGATGAATTCCGGCAACATGGGCCTGACCAAATTTGATTTGGAGATGGTGCTGCACGAGGGCGGCAAGGAGACGGTCGTCGGCACGCTGCACGCAGATTGCCTGAACCCCGAGCTGTGCGTGATGAAGATGGGGAACGACGTGGTGTCCACCGGCGCCAAGGCCTTCAAGCGCATCTTCGATTTCGACGTAACCCCCCAGCGGCGCGACTGGGTGGTCAGCGAGAAAAACAGGAAGTATACCGTCAAGGGCGGCGAGTTGACAAAGACAGATGAGACGGAGGAGCAGTTCGATTATGTGACCACCGATGTGCTGCTCCCCGGCGCGCTGGCGGCCTTTAAGAGCACGATGCAAATTCCGTCCAGCTGGGACGGAAAGAAGGAGCTTGAGGTGCGCTTCGGCTCGATAACCACCAACACCAATTGGGTGGGCCTGATGGCCAGGGCCGCAAACCGCAGCACGATCTCCGCGTCCCGAAACGGATTGGCAGCCAACAGCGCGGGCGTCGAGCTGACCTATGTGCGCGATCCCGAGACGGGCGAAATGGTGCTTCAGAGCGACGGACTGGCGGCGAACGCGCTGGCGCAAAACGGGCTGGTCGCCAATGCCATTCGGAGGCCGGAGAGCGTGAAGGCCCATTCGATGCACGATTTGCACGTGTCCCACAGGGTTTATATGGGGCCCAACGACGAAAAATGGCTGAGCATCTCCCTGTTTGACTACGTCGAGACCGAAGAGTCCATCAAACTCTATGCGGAGATGTACCTGGACGACGCGAAGGAGCCGCTGCGGCTGGCGCTGCCCTATTATGAGAAGGCCGTGTCCGACGGCAAGACCCACACCTACGACATGCCCCTTTCCGCGCTGGTGGACCCCAACGCCTGCTAGACGGCCAGGGTGGTGATCCAGGGCGTGGGCATTGAGGAGCGCGGCCTGGCAGACAACGAATTTACCCTGTACCTGGATGGCGAAGCCGGGCCGCTGATGATCATCAGCCAGCCCAGGGACATCACCTGTGAGGTGGGCGATACGGTCACCTTCGGCGTAGCCGCCAGCGGCGGCGCAACGCCCTACCACTACCAGTGGCAGGTGTGGATGGGCGAAGAGAAGGGCTGGGTGGACCTGAAAGACGCGGTGCTGCCGACGCTGGAGGTGGATAACGTCACCATGGAGATGAGCGGCAGGAAGACCCGCTGTATCGTCACCGATTCCTCCGGCCAGCAGATCACCAGCGACGCCGCGACCCTCACCGTCATCGACCCCCACCCGGTGGATACCGGCGACCACAGCAACCTGCCCCTGTATCTGGCCGTGGCCCTCGCGGCGCTTGCGCTGATCTGGCTGCTGCGCCGAAGGGCAAGGCAGGGCTGACGGAAATGATCTCTCAACCCCAAAAGTATCGTCCTGAAAGAAAGGTAAAACCCATGAAGCGCTATTTCAAAGTTGTGTTGCTCATGCTGCTTGCGGCGCTGCTGGCGCTGTCGGCGGTTGCGGGGGCTGAAGGCGCGTCCGGCGACGCCTTGGCCGCGAATGCCGATGGCACGATGACCGTCGAATATATCGACGCCGGCGGCGAAAAGCATACGCAGGCGGGCTGCGTCAAGGCCGCCTCCGGCGACACGGAATGGACGAACGGCCAGTGGATCGTGGCGATCAGAGAGGTCACGGTGGATGCGCGCGTGAAGGTCACGGGCGACGTGAACCTGATCCTGGCCAACGGCGCGAAGCTGATCGTTCCCAACGGCATCACGGTGAACGATAAGGACGGCGCAAAGCTGACCGTCTGGGCGCAGTCCGCCGTTTCGAATGTGATGGGCACGCTCTACAGCGGCACGAATAAAAACGACGAGCGGACCTGTCCGGATGACCACGCGGGCATCGGCGGCGACCCGGGCAGCACGGCGGGTACCATCATCATCAACGGCGGAATGGTCAATGCCAGGGGCAGCCAGTGGACCTATGAGAAGGCCGGCGCGGGCATTGGCGGCGGCAGCGGCGGCGCGGGTGGCGCCGTCGTCATCAACGGCGGCATCGTCAGAGCCTCCAGTGGTAACGGCTATGTTGCCGCAGGCATTGGCGGCGGCAGCAACGGCGCGGGTGGCACCGTCACCATCACCGGCGGCCAGGTTCAGGCCACGGGCGGCGTCGATGGTGCGGGCATCGGCGGCGGCGGCGATGGCCGTACACAAGGCTCCAGCGGCGGCGCGGGGGGAACCATCTCCATCAGCGGCGGCCGGGTGCTGGCCAGGAGCGCCAAATTCGGCGCGGGCATCGGCGGCGCCCAAGGCGGCGCGGGCGGCAGCATCACCATCAGCGGTGGCCTGGTGGAGGCCTACGGCGGCGAAGAGGGCGCGGGCATCGGCGGCGGCCAGTATAGCAGCGGCGGCACGATCACCATCAGCGGCGGCAATGTCGTGGCGACGGGCGGATCGGAGGCCAAGGGCATCGGGCCGGGCCGTGGCAACGACAGCGCGAGCATCACGCTGACCTATTCGGACGGCGATACGGGCATGAGCGTCAAGTCCAACAGCTACGGCGGCGACGTGACGCTTGAAAGGGGCTTCATCAGCGAGGATTTCGAAACGGTGTGCTTCGCGGCCGGGACCTATAAAAAGGATGCCAGCGACTTTAATATCGGCTGGCTTTCCGGCGCGACCCTGATCCCTGCTCCCCATGTCAACCGGGTGGCGGTGAAGTACGCGGAGAACGTCGAAATCACTGTTGAAAACACGCATGGCACGGCCAACGCCGGCGACCCGGTGGTGATGACCGTGGTTCCCCGCAGGGACAGCGACGATTATACCTATCAGAAGTACAGCTTTGTGGCCGAGTACGAGGACGGCACGGGCACACAAACCCTCGAACCGGTCATGGATGCGTATGACGACAATCTGTATACCTTCACCATGCCCCAATCCCTTTCGGAGGTCAGGATCACGGCTTATTATGTCTCGGAATGGGGCAGGCTGTACTATCAGATTACGCGGGAGGAGCTCGACGAGATCAAGCTCGATACCGACGTGCGCTGGCGTGGCGCCAGCGGAAGCTATCCCGCCGATAAATCCCCTTTGAGTGTGAGCGTCCCCATTACCATTGACCTGAACGGCCACACCATCGACCGCTGTGCGGGCAATACCGCCGCTGAAGGCGCCAAGGTATTCGCGGTGGCTATGGGCGGTAATCTTACCCTGAAGGATACCGGCGCGGGCGGCAAGGTCACCGGCGGCTACCCGCTCAACGGCGCTGGCGGCGGCGTGACCGTAGATGACGGCGGTGAATTTACGCTGGAGGGCGGCAGCATCACCGGCAACCGCGCGCAGCTGGGCGGCGGCGTCTATGTCCAGTCGGAAGGCGCCTTTACCATGAAGAGCGGCAGCATTGATCACAATACCGCCTTAGTGCAGAACGAACAGTTCGGCAACGGCGGCGGCGTGTACAACGACGGCGATTTTATCATGGAGAATGGCCGGATCGAAGATAACGTCGCCGTGGGCTGTGGCGGCGGCGTCTACAACGGCGGCGGCATTTACGATAAGGGCAAGTTTATCATGTCGGGGGGGCACGTTTCGCGGAACAAAGCCAAAGGTGACGGCGGCGGCGTCTACAACAACATCGACACGGAATTCATACTCCGGGCGGGTTACATCGATAACAATACGATCGACGCCACGAGCCATGGCAGCCAGGTGTTCAACAACGGGCTGACCGACGCCGACGTGTCCGGCGAAACCAATGAAGCGGGAAATCATCCGGATACCCTGCAGGCCAGGCATGAGCACACGGCTCCCAAATTCGAACTCTCCGGTGGCCCTGCCATTGTGGGCGAGGTGTACCTGTGCGACGGGAATGTTATCACCGTGAAGAGCAGACTGGAAAACAAAGACCCCATCCAATTGGGGCTTGAGACCATGGGCGTATTCACCAAGGGCTACAGCGATCACAATGAAGGCATACCGCCGTACACCTGCTTTGAAATCGTGGGGGAGGACGGCTGCGCCGTCAGCTGGAGCGAGGACGGCAGGGAGGCGATGGGGGCTGCCGAGTGGAAGGCCCTGCACAGCGCCATCAACTGGACCCCGGAGGCGTACATGCCCATCCCGGTCAGCAAGTATGCCGGAAACGACGGGACCATCACAGGCAAGCATACCACCTCCGGCACGGACGACGATGTTCCCCTGGAGGTCGTCAGTGGGCGCGTGGTGACCCTCGACCTGGAGGGCTGCACGATCGATATGGGTTTCAGCGCCGTCTCCTATTCCAGGGCGCATTGCAGCGCCTTCAGGGTGAAGGGCGAGCTGACCGTGAAGGACAGCGGCGGCGACGGCAGGATTACCGGCAGCAGAACCGATGCGGGCGGCGGCGTAAATGTATCGGAGGGGGGCAGCTTCACGCTGCAGAGCGGCAGCATCACCGGCAATCAGGGAACGGACGGCGGCGGTGGCGTATATGTGACAGGCGCGGGCAGCCGCTTTACAATGACGGGCGGAAGCATTACCCACAACAGCAGCAATAAGGGCGGCGGCGTCTGTGTCCAGGATGGCGCCAGCTTCACCTTTGAAGGCGGCAGCGTGTCGGACAATACGGGTGGCAACGGCGCGGGCGTTTATATCGAAGGCACCCGAGTCACGGCATCCACCTTCGTGATGTCAGGCGGCCGCATCGAGGCGAACAGCGCGACAGGTAGCGGAGGCGGCGTCAGCCTGCTTAAAAGCGCCTCCTTCACCATGGGCGGCGGCGACATCGGGATGAATACCGCCAACCAGGGCGGCGGCGTATCCATCCAGGATTCTTTGTTCACCATGAACGGCGGAACGATCCGTGGCAACGCGGCGGAGTGCAATGACATGGTGTACAAGTATGGCGGCGGCGTATATGTCGAGGGAAGGTTCGCCATGTCGGGCGGTGAGATCTCCGGCAACTGGTCCAAGTCCGGGGGTGGCGGAATATATCTGAATAACTGGACCAGCGGAACTGCGGTCACGCTCTCCGGCAAGCCGGTCATCACGGGGAACCGAGAGGGCGGCACGCGCGCCTCCGACGGCGCCGTCACCGGGGGCGAGAAGTGCAACCTCTACCTGACGTTCCGAAAGCTCCTGACCGTTTCAGGCCCGTTTGACGACGGTGCCAGGGTCGGCTTGCGAATGAATAGCCCCGGCGTGTTTTCCAGCGGCTACAACGCCCACAATCCGGGCGTGACGCCCCGCGCGTTCTTTGAGAGCGACCATGAGGATTACATCGTTGGCTATGCCGAGGATGGCAACGGCGAGGCGAGCCTGGTAGCGGGCAGCGGTTCGTGGCCGGCCCTGCAAAACGCACTCGCCTGCGCCCCCGGTGAAAACCCCACCGTGAAAGCAAGCGACTTTGCCGATGCCGAAGGGCGCGTCACGGCCGGGCAGGCTGACAAGGCCCTTGAGGTGAAAGCCGGGCGCACGGTGACCCTTGACCTGAACGGCTGCGTCGTCGACAGGGGCCTGGCTGGCGCTGCCGAGCCCGTGGATGACGGCGAAGTGATCGCCGTGTCGGGCGACCTTACTGTTACGGACACCGCTGGAAACGGCACGATCACCGGCGGGAAGAACCGTATCGCCGGCAGCGGCCTCGTGGTGAACGGCCGGTTTGTCCTGAAGGGTGGAAGCATAAGAGGCAATGGCAATGGTATCGATGGCAGCGCGGGCGGCGGCGTATACGTTTATGGCGACGGCGCCTTGTTCGGGATGTCCGGCGGTATTATAGAGCAGAACGCCGGGTCGATGGGAGGCGGCGTATACATTGCGCAGTCCGGCAGATTTGAAATGACTGGCGGCGAGATTCGGGGAAACGCGGCCAGACAGGGCAGCGTGTATGTGATGGACGGGTCCTTCAGCCTCTCCGGGAAGCCGGTGATCACCGGCAACACAGAGGGCGCAGCGGATCAGGCCGGCAACGTCTACCTGCCGAATGGCAAGGTCATTACCGTGTCCGGGGCGCTGGAAGCGGGCGCTCAAATCGGCGTGATGATGGAGAAACCGGGCTTATTCACCACGGGCTATGCCCTGAACAACCCCGATCACGCGCCGGACGCATTCTTTAAAAGTGACATCGCGGACTATGCTGTCATATACGACCCAAGCGGCAGCGAGGCCACGCTGAAGAGCGAATGGCAGGTGCTGCAGGCAGCCATCAATGCGGCGTCCGCAGGGGATACCGTCGATGTCAGCCTTTACGCCGGAGAGGATCGGAAGATCGTCGCCCAAAGGAAGCGGGCCGACTCGGATGCTACCGAGGACGCGCTGCAGGTAAATGAGGGAAAGCGAGTGACCCTCGACCTGCGGGGCTGCACCATCGACAGGAACCTGGGCGGAACCGGTGGGTATGATTGGGGAGAAGTCATCCAGGTGGATGGCGGCGACCTGACCATCATGGACAGCGGCGCCGGGAACGGCGTTATCACAGGTGGGAATACCCGTTTGAATGGCGGCGGCCTGATCGTTGTCAGGGGCGGTCGCTTCGAGTTGGCGGGCGGCACCATCGCAGGCAATAAGAGCCTGTACTCAGGCGGCGGCGTGTGCATCAGTGATTCCACGTTTGTGATGTCGGGCGGCTCAATCGCGGACAACGTCGTTTTCAACGAAGAACTGCCTGATTTAAGCGGCGGCGGGGTCAGTGTTGAGTCATCGTCGACGTTTAGCATGACCGGCGGCACGATCACTGGGAATACCGCCGTTCGAGGCGGCGGTTTGTGCGTGTGTGACAGAAGCGCCTTCAGCATGAGCGGCGGCGCGATCACCGGGAATACCGCCAATCAGGGCGGCGGCGTGGATGTCGACTATTCCACGTTTACCATGACCGGCGGGTCCATCACCAATAACGGAGCCAATTGCTATGACGATGTCAACAGGTATGACAACTACCGGTACGGCGGCGGCGTCTACGTGGGTGGCACCTTCAACATGTCGGGCGGCGAGATCTCTGGCAACTGGTCGCGGGAGCGAGGCGGCGGCATATATCTGAGCGACAGTAACGCTTCATATGCAATCCGCCTCTCCGGTAATCCGGTGATTACCGCTAACCTGATGGGCGGTACGCGGGACGACGACGGCATCGTCACTGGGGGTGAGCAGAGCAACCTGTACCTGCCGAATGGCAAGACCGTCACCGTCATCGGTCCGTTTGAGGACGGCGCGAGGATTGGTGTACGGATGGTGAACCCGGGCAAGTTTACCGATGGCTACGATAAAAGCTGCAATGGCCGGTCGCCCTACGCGTTCTTCGACAGCGACCACGCAAATTACATCGTCGGCTATGCCGGGGATAGCACGGGCGAGGCGAGTCTGGCAGCGGGCAGCGGCCCGTGGCAGGCCCTGCAAAACGCACTCTCCTATGCGCCCGGAGAAAACCCCACCGTGATGGCCGACGACTTTGCCGATGCCGAAGGGCGCGTTACGGCCCGGCAGGCCGATCAGGCCCTTGAGGTGAAGACCGGACGCGCAGTAATCCTCGACCTGAACGGCTGCGCCGTCGACAGGGGTTTGCAAGACCAAACCGAATATGGCGAAGTCATCAATGTGTCCGGCAGCCTGACCATCCAGGACAGCAGCACTGCCGGGAACGGCAAGATCACCGGCGGCAGGAACTTCTTCGCCGGCAGCGGTGTCATCGTCAGTGGGCATCTTGTCATGAAGAGCGGAAGCATAGCCGACAACGGCGTAGAAGGCAACGCGGGCGGCGGCGTGTACGTTCATGGCAATGGCGCCGTATTCGAGATGTCAGGCGGCATCATAGAGAATAACGTCGGCCTGAGGGGAAGCGGCGTATTCATATCAGAGGGCGGAAGCTTTACCATGACCGGGGGCGTGATTCGGAATAATGCCTCCGACTGTGGCGCCGTCTTCCTGGGATACGACGGCAAGGCCTTCAACCTCTCCGGAAAGCCGGTGATCACCGGCAACACAATGGCTGCGTCTGACGAAGCGAGCAATGTCTACCTGTATACGGGCATGACCTTGACTGTGACGGGAAAGCTGGATGAAGGCGCGCGAGTTGGCGTGACGATGATGGACCCGGGCGTGTTCACCGCGGGCTATGACGCCCACAACCCCGATACCGTGCCGGACGTATTCTTTGCAAGCGACATGGAATCCTATGCCGTCGACTACGATCCAACCGGCAACGAGGCCATGCTGGGGAGCGAGTGGCAATGCCTGCAGGCCGCCATCGACGCGGCAGCTGACGGTGCGACCGTCGATGTCAGCCGCTACGCCGGAAGCGACGGGAAGATCGTCGCGCAGAGGAAGCAGGGTGGCTCCGATGAAACCGAAAGCGCGCTGCGCATACAGAAGCGGGTGACCCTCGACCTGAAGGGCTGCACCATCGACAGGAATCTGGGCACGACCAGCGGGTTCAAAGAGGGTGAAGTTATCCGGGTGGTTGGCGGCAACCTGACTGTCATGGACAGCAAGGGCAACGGCATAATCACCGGCGGGAACAGCCTTTCGAATGGCGGCGGCGTGTTGATCGGTTCGGGTACGTTCACCATGACCGGCGGCCAAATCACCGGGAACAAGGCCGCTCATGGCGGCGGCGTATACGTTCAGGGGAGCTTCAACCTCAGCGGCCGGGTGAAAGTCACCGGAAACCATGACGGCGACAGTCGGGCCGATGACATCTTCCTGGATAGCGACAGGGTCATCGCCCTCGTCGGCGCCCTTGACGGGGAGGCACAGCTCGGCGTTCGCGCGCAGGTCAGCCCCACCGCTGACGCGCCCGTATTCATCGCCGTCCGCGCGGACGGAAGCGGCACGGAATATGCCGTCGCGGCAAACTTCATCAGCAATGACGACAGCTATGGCGTGGGCACGAAGTCGGACGACCACGGCATGCAGTTCGTGCTGAGCATACCCTATACCGTCGAATATGATGCCAACGGGGGTTCCTTTGAGGAGGGCATTGCGCAGACGGAGACCAGGTACTATGGCGAGAAAGTCACCCCGCCGGTGCCCACCCGGGAGGGGTACAAACAGAAGGGCTGGGAGTGGGATGGAGCGGCATTCGTCCCTGAGAAGGATACCATCGTGGCCGAAACGCGCATCGTCGCATGCTGGCTGAGGCTCCTGACCATCACGGCTGACGACGGGACAAAGGCTTATGACGGCACGGCGCTGGTGAAGGACAGCTATACCAATACCGGTCTTGAAGAAGGCGACAGCATCAAGTCCGTAACGGTGACCGGCAGCCAGACGCAGGTCGGTGAAAGCGGGAATGTACCCAGCGAAGCCAAAATCATGAACGCCACAGGTGAAGACGTCACCGCCAACTATGTCATCAGCTATGTCAACGGTACGCTGGAGGTGACGCCAAGGGCAGTGACCGTCAAGGCCGATGGCAAGACGAAGGTCTACGACAACGACGCGACCAACGACCCCGAACTCACCGCCACGGTGACCGACGCGGTGGCGGGCGACACGATCAACTACACGCTGAGCCGCGAAGCGGGCCAGGATGTGGGCGAGTATGCCATCACGGTGACACCTGGAGAGAATCCGAACTACGCGGTGAGCGTGGAGGGCGGCGCGTTCACGATCACGCCAAAGGCGGTGACTGTCAAGGCCGACGACAAGACGAAGGTTTACGACAGCGACGCGGCCACCGACCCGGCGCTCACCGCCACAGTGACCGACGCGGTGGCGGACGATGCGATCAACTACACGCTCAGCCGCGCGGAAGGCCAGAATGTGGGCGAGTATGCCATCACGGTGAAAGCGGGGGATAATCCGAACTACACGGTAAGCGTGGAGGACGGCACGTTCTCGATCACGCCAAAGGCGGTGACCGTCAAGGCCGACGACAAGACGAAGGTCTACGACAACGACGTGACCGCCGACCCCGAACTCACTGCCACAGTGGACGGCGCGGTGGCGGGCGACGCGATCAACTACACGC
>JAFRJF010000039.1 GCA_017432405.1 Clostridia bacterium
GATAGGCCTCGGCCTTGTCGCTGAGGCCCACGCGCTCCAGCATCTTCAGGGCCTCCTTGCGGGCGTTCTCCCGATCCATGATCTTCAGGTCCACCGGGGCCAGCATCAGGTTGCGCAGCACGTTCATATTGTTGAACAGGTTGAAGTGCTGGAACACCATGCCCACCTTTTCCCGAACCTTGTTGATGTCGGTCTTCTTGTCGGTGATATCCGTGCCGTCGATGACGATCTCGCCCCCGCTGGCCTCCTCCAGCCGATTCAGGCAGCGCAGCAGGGTGGATTTGCCGCTGCCGGAGGGGCCGATGACGACCACCACCTCGCCCTCCTTCACGTCCAGGCTGATGTCCTTGAGCACCTCCAGCTGCTTGAAGGACTTCTTCAGGTGGCTGACGTGAATGGCGATCTTCTTATCCTTACGCTCCATACTTCAGCCTCCTCTCCAGCACCTTCGCGGCCCACTGCAGCAGCAGTATCACGATCAGGTACATCAGGCCCACGATGGCCCAGGTCTGGAACGACATGAACGTGGCGGCCACCACGTTCTTGGCGGTGTTCACCAGCTCCGGGAAGCCGATGACCGACAGGATCGAGGTATCCTTCAGCGTGATGATGAACTGGTTGATGATGCTGGGAATCATCGTGCGGATGGCCTGGGGCATCACGACCCGGTACATGGACCGCCACCAGGGCAGGCCCAGGGAGCGGGCGGCCTCCATCTGGCCCACGTCCACCGACTCGATGCCCGCGCGGATGATCTCGGCCATGTACGCGCCGCAGTTCAGCGCCAGGCAGATCGAGCCCGCCTGCAGCGCCGTCAGCGTAAGTCCCCCGATGCCCAGTATCGTATTCCAGAAATAGGGCACACCGAAGAATATGAAGTAGGCCAGCACGATCATCGGAACGCCCCGGATCAGGTTGACGAACACCGCCGCGATGAAGCGGCAGACCTTGCTGTTCACCACGCTCATGATGCCCACGATCATGCCGATGATGCAGGCGAAGAACAGGCCATACAGCGCCAGCAGCAGCGTCTGGCCCATGGCCGTCACCAACAGCTGGCCGTAGGTATTGATGATTCTCGTCAATGCGAAGCGCTCCCTTCCCCATCGGTCCTGTCACAACAGGGAGGCACATCGCTGTGCCTCCCTGTCGTGGCAATGCACTTTTATTCTCCCAGGTACTTGGCCAGGATCTCGTCGTACTTGCCGCTGGCCTTGATGTTGGCCAGGCCGGCGTTGAACTTGTCCACCAGCTCCTGCTTGTCGGGGCTGAACACGGCAAAGCCGTACTCTGCGCCTTCATTGGCGGTGCCGTCCACCAGCTGCAGCGCCACGCCGCCGCTCTTGATGTAATCGGCCATGATGGGGGTATCGTCGAAGCAGGCCGCGCACTGGCCGCCGGACACCGCCATGTACACCGAGGGGCTGTCCTCGAAGGTGACGACGGTGAAGCCGTACTGCTCCGACAGGCTGTCCGCGTATTCCTTGCTCATGGTGCCGGTCTTCACGGCCACGCTGTGGCCCTTCAGGTCCTCAAAGCCTGCGACGGCGCTGCCCACGGCCACTGCCATGGACTGGGTGGCGTTGTAATAGCCGTCGGAGAAGATCCAGCCGGATTCCTTGCGGGCGTCGGTGATGGACGCGCCGGCGATCATGCCGTCCTTCTGGCCGGCCTGGCAGGCGGCGATGGAGGCGTCCCAGCCCAGGGGCTCGATGGTGTAGGTAAAGCCCTGGTCCTCGGCGATGGCGGCCAGGATGTCCACGTCGATGCCCACCAGCGTGCCGGTCTCATCGGTATACTCAAAGGGACGGAAAGCGGTATCGGTAGCAATGGCGTAATCCTCGGCCAGCGCGACCGCCGCGCACAGCAGCATGGCGACGCACAGCATAACAGCAACGATCTTCTTCATGATGTCTGCCTCCTCGGTTCAGTCTTTATCGGCCCTGTTTCAGGCTCTTTTTCATTATAGTAAAGCGTTATTGCACTGTCAAGCAAAAATTGCATTAATACCCGTTCATTTCCTGCATTTTCTGTATATACAAACCGTTTTCACCTTTGAAATGCAGTTTTTATGCATATTTTGATTCAAACAACGATTGACAGGGCTCGCATAGAAATGATATACTGTTTCCTGGCGGCGGCTTGCCGCCAGGCCATCGACCGTTCATGTGAAAGGATACGCAGGCGATGAGGACCGCACTGATCCTGGAGGGCGGCGCGATGCGGGGCATGTTCACCTGCGGCGTGACCGACGTGTTCCTGGAAAACGGCATTGAATTCGACGGCGCGGCGGGCATCTCCGCCGGGGCGGTGTTCGGCTGCAACTTCAAATCCCGCCAGGCGGGCCGGGCCATCCGCTACAACAAGCGCTACGGCCGGGACCCGCGGTATTGCAGCCTGCGCTCGCTTATAAAGACCGGCGACCTGTATGGCGTGGATTTCTGCTACAGGGAGATTCCCGACGTGCTGGACCCCTTCGACCGGGCGGCCTTTCGGGAAAACCCGATGGCCTTCTACGTGGGCGCGACGGATGTCACGACCGGCGAGGCGGTCTACCACCGCCTGACGGACGGCGGCGACGCGGACATCCAATGGATGCGGGCGTCGGCCTCCATGCCGCTGGTGTCCCGCCCCGTGGCGCTGGAGGGCCGGCTGCTGCTGGACGGCGGCATCGTGGACCCCGTGCCCTTCGCCTATATGGAAGGGCTGGGCTACGACCGCTGCGTGGCGGTGCTGACCCAGCCGAAGGGCTATCGGAAGCAGCCGACCAAGGGCATGCCCCTGTTTCGCCTTGGCCTTCGGAAATACCCTGCCGTTGCGAAGGCCATGGCCGTGCGCCACGAACGCTACAACGCACAGATGGGCCAGATCGACGAGCGGGAGGCGGCGGGCACGCTGCTGGTCATCCGCCCGGAAGCGCCCCTGGGCATCTCCCGCACCGAGAATGACCCCGACGCGCTGGAGCGGGTATATCAACTGGGCCGAACGCAGGGCGAGAGGCGGCTGGAAGCGGTAAGGGCGTACCTGCGCCGGGGTGTATAGTATCCATTGAAAATGGGGACGGCCATTCAGCCGCCCCCATTTTCAATGAATCCTTCGATTACTGGAACATATCCTCGCTGTAATACCCGCCGTCGATCAACAGCTTTTTATAATTTTTCTTCGTGACGGCAAGCGGCGTGCACAGGAAGGCGGGAACCACCTTTGCGCCGTTGTCGAAGGTTTCGGTATCGTTTACGTCCACCTGCTTGCCCTTCAGGAGCTGGCCGATCATCTTCACGGTCTGCTTTGCCAGCACGGTCGTATCCTTGAACACGGACATGGCCTGCTTGCCGCCGATGATGTGCCTGACGTTTTCGACGTCGCAGTCCTGGCCGGTGACGACGGGCCATTTGCCGGTATACTTGGCTTCCAGTGCAGCAATCACGCCCAATGCAGTGGAATCATTGGAGCACAACCAAGCATCCAATTGGGTGCCGTCGGCATATTTGGCGGAAAGTATCTTCTCGGCGCGCTTGCGCGCGTTATCGGTATCCCAGTACTGAGTGGTCACCTTTTTGAAGGTGGTCTGACCGGAGCGAACCTTCAGCTTGCCGGACTTGATGTAAGGGTTCAGCACGTCCATAGCGCCCCGGAAGAAGACCTCGGCGTTTCCGTCGCCGGGATCGCCGGCGGTAAATTCAATGTTGAAGGGGCCTTCCGCGCTGTCCAGCTTCAGGGCATCCCTGATATACTCGCCCTGTACCATGCCGACCCTGTAATTATCGAAGGAGACATAGTAGGAAACGGCGTCGGAATCCATGATCAGACGGTCGTAGGCGATGACGGGAATGCCAGCTGCTGCAAATTCATCCGCCGTAGAACTGAGCGCATACCCATCGATCGGGGCGATAATTACT
Source organism: Clostridia bacterium (assembly GCA_017432405.1). The sequence continues at coordinate 3,900 of JAFRJF010000039.1, forward strand.
GCATCGCATCCATCGTAAATCATGCTCATAAGTTGAGAAATCTGCGTTTCAAGATCATTGTCTGCATACTTCAGATCGACCGCATATCCCGCCTTTTTCAGCAAACTCTGCATGGTTTTTCCGTCATGCTTCCAACGCTGAAATTCATCTGTTGGTATAGATATACCGACTCTTTTAGGCGCGTCCTTAACTGTTATAGTGCAAGTGGCGCTGTGTTTGTTGAATGTCTCGACTGTAATGACTGCCTTACCGGCTCCGACTGCAACGACTTTACCGCTATCACCAACCCAGGCGATCGAAGTATTGCTGCTGCTCCAGGTCAGCCTTGACGCGGTCTTCGACGGCAGCTTGGCCTTCAGCTGGTAGGTCTTGCCCGCCTGGAGGGTGAGCTTCGACTTGTTCAGGGAGACCTTCCCGGGAGCCTTCCTGATGGTCACCCTGACCTTCAGCGGATTGCCGCGCTTCATGGTGACGGTGATCGTCGCCGAGCCGACGGCCTTGCCCTTGATGACGCCCTTCGAGGACACCGTCGCCTTCTTCGCGTTGGAAGACTGGTAACTCTTCGCGCCGCTGACCTTCAGGGTATAGCTCTCGCCGACGCCCAGCGTCAGCTTTGAAGGTACGCTGGCGTTCGCTTCGGGCGCCTCAGACAGGTCGGAAAGGTCCACCGCAAGGCTGTCCGACAGCAGCAGCGCCTCGCCGTCCCCTGCCAGCGGGAGCGCATCCGGCGGTATGATCTCATCGAGGGAGAGGTCGTCGATCTCCTCGAGGGCGCCAATGGCGATCACGTCCGAAGCCGCCTCGGCCAACGCGGCAGTACCCAATGTAAGCACCAGTGCCAGGATCAACAGCAGCGACAAAAACCTGCGCATGGGAATTCCTCCTTTATCAGCACATGCAGGACAAATGTCGTCCTTTTCCGTTTTACTATAACATATTTGGCACAAAAATACAACTGTGAATTAATCAATTTCGCCATTGGCCTATGGAAAGATGGGTATATACTGGTTTTTGAGTTTCGATATAACCACATCAATTTCCTACACCGGAGGTGCAATGCGATGAAACCCCTGATCGGCCTGATTCCCCTCGTGGACGCGGGGCGGGACAGCCTTTGGATGCTGCCGGGCTACATGGAGGGCGTGGCGGCGGCGGGCGGGCTGCCCGTGATGCTGCCGCTGACCGACGACGAAGCCGACCTGGACCGCCTGTGCGGGCTTTGCGACGGCTTCCTGCTGACCGGCGGGCAGGACGTCTCCCCCGCCCTCTACGGCCAGGCCCCCATCCCCGAATGCGGCGAGACCTGCCCGCGCAGGGACGCCATGGAAGCCGGGGTCCTGCGCCGCGCCATGGCGCTGGACAAGCCGGTGCTGGGCATCTGCCGGGGCATACAGTTCATCAACGCCGCCCTGGGCGGCACCCTTTGGCAGGACCTGCCCACCCAGCACCCCTCGGACACCTGCCACCGCCAGACCGTGCCCTATGACGCGCCGTCCCACGACGTAGCCGTGCTGCCGGAAACCCCGCTGGCCGCGCTGCTGAAGCGGGACGCGCTGGGCGTGAACAGCTACCACCACCAGGCCGTGCGCGCGCTCGCGCCGGGGCTTCGGCCCATGGCCCTCTCTCCCGACGGCCTCGTGGAGGCCCTCTGGCACCCGGGCCAGCGCTTCCTCTGGGCGGTGCAGTGGCACCCCGAGTTTGCCTGGAAGGTCAGCCCTGAGGCCCGGGCCATCTTCCGCGCGTTCGTGGAAGCGTGCTGATAGAGCGATGGAAAGCCCGTAGAAATCCGCCGATTTCTACGGGCTTTCCACATGGATCCCTCCCAGCACCTCGGCCACATCGTCCCGGATCACCAGCTCAGCCCGCTTGTCAGCGGGAGTCGCCTCCCGGTTGATCACCACAAGATGCCCGCCATGAAAATACTCCAGGAAGGACGCCGCGGGCTCCACCGACAGCGACGTGCCCGCCACGATCAGCGTGTCGCAGTTCGAGATCTCCCGGCAGGCGCCCATGCAGGTGTACTTGTCCGGGGCCTCGCCATAGAGCACCACCCAGGGCTTCACCACGCCGCCGCAGCGCTCGCAGCGGGGAATGCCCTCGGAATTGAGTATTTTCTCCAGGCCGTAAAAGGCGTTGCAGTCCATGCAGTAGTTCTCCCACACGCTGCCGTGGACCTCGTACACCAACCGGTTGCCCGCCCGCCTGTGCAGGCCGTCGATGTTCTGGGTAACCACGCCCCGCAGCTTCCCGGCAGCCTCCAGCGCATAAATCGCCCGGTGGGCGGCGTTGGGCTCAGCGGCGGGATAGAGCATCCGGGAACGGTAGAAATCAAAGAACCTTTCGGGGTGCAGGTAGAAAAAGGATTGACTGAGGATCATCTCCGGCGTCAGGCCGTCCTCCAGCCCCTCGGAAAACAGCCCACCCTCGCCCCGGAAATCCGGTATGCCGCTGGCCGTGGAAACCCCCGCCCCGGTGAAGCAGACGATGCGCCTGGAGCGGTCAACGATATCCTGGAGCATGGCCGCACGACCTTTCATAGGATTCAAAATCTACCTCACCAGCACCAGCTCCGCCAGGAACACCACGGCGCAGCAGGTCACGGACACCTGGAACAGGCTGCCGCCCAGCCAGGCGAAAACCAGCCCGGCCACCAGCGCCAGCGCACCGGAAATGGGGCTCTGGGTCGCGGTAAGTATGGCCGGGAAGGTCATCACCGCCAGGGTGACGTAGGGCACGTAATGCAGGAACGAGCGAATGGTCCGGTTGGTGATCTGCCGGCGGATCAGCGTCAGCGGCAGCACGCGGATCAGGTAGGTCACCGCCCACATGCCCAGTATGTACAGATAGACGTTATGCTTCATGTTCGCCCTCCCCCTCCACCGGGAACAGCAGGGCCGCGCCCAGGGATATGACCACGGTGAGTATGATGATCTTCATGCCGGAGGAAATGCTGTCGAACCAGGCAAGGGTATTGAACGCGTAGCTGGCCGCGAAGCTTACGGCCACCAGCGCGGCAATCACCCGGTCCTTCCGGGCAGGGGGCACAAATATGGACATGAACATGCCGAACAGGCCCACGCTCAAAGCGCTGACCACCCGCACCGGCAGCACGTTGCCCAGCACCACGCCCGTCAGCGTGCCCAGGGCCCAGCCGGGGGTGGCCACGGCGGCCATGCCATAGATGTAGTACGGGTTCAGCCAGCCCTCCACCGACACGGACAGGCCGAAGATCTCGTCGGTGATCCAAAGCCCCATCAGCAGCCGATGGCGCAGGGGCAGCTCCGGCTTCAGCTTCTGCGACAGCGCGCAGGACATCAGCAGGTACCGGGCGTTGGCGATGGCCTCCATCACCATCACCTCCAGATAGCTGGCCCCGGCGGCGATCAGCGTAAAGCCGATGTACTGGCCCGCGGAAGCCATGATCAGCGCGCTGGCGAGGGTGGCCTGTGGCGCGGTCATGCCCGCGTTACGCGCCGATATGCCCAGCGCGATGGACACCGCAAAGTAACCCAGCATGATGGGAATGCCGTCATGCAGGCCCTTGGCAAACCACTTCTTGCGGTCGGTAAGCATGCTCGACCTCCTGTCGTCGAAATTCGCACGCTACCAATATACACCCATTTGTTCAAATGTCAAATGAAGGTTGTCGAAAAAAATAACACGGATACTGCTCACAGGCGCTGCCGTCCTGCGCGGCGGACTGTTTTGACGATGGATCTGACGATCCACAGCAGCAGGTGCAGCGTCACGATCACCGCGGTGACGGCGAAAAAGCCGCCCATCCCGGCCACCACGTCGGCAAATTCCATCGTTCCCGTGCCGGTCAGGCGCTGCCCGATCTCAATGGCGAAGGTCAGCACCAGCAGCACCGTCAGCGCGTAGATCCATGTGATGGCCAGCACCCGGTTGTGGTTCGCCAGCAGCTTGAACAACGGATATACCAGCAATATCAGCAAAAGGCCTATGGCCCCCATGACGATAAAGTGCAGCTCCTTGTCGGAAAAGCTGTATTCAAAGCGGTCGTTCAACGTGAGTATATAGCTGTGGGCGCGGCTCACCCACGCCACCAGCATGCGAAGATATCTCGCCATGTCGCGTCTCCTTTCGTATCAAACCGACGGTCTCCCGCCGGTTTCACGGTTTTTGGACGCGATTTGCGGCAGATAAGTTGCAGACCGGACATGATCGCAGCTTCACAATTTCGACAAGGAAAAAAGCCGGATTGTCATATTGGTTTATAAATATACCCTTGCTTTTATCGCCTTACTCGATTATTATAATAATGAAAATGATCCTTATTCCCCCAACAGCGCAATGCTGCCATCCTATTCCGACTTTTCACCATCAATATGGACCATTTTTGAAAGGAAGACTTACTTATGACCATTGAGGAACTGCGTTTAGAGAAGGGGCTGAGCCGCGAAGCCTTTGCCGAACGTCTCGGCATCGACCTGTCGGCACTCGAAGACTACGAATCCGGGAAGCGCTCCCCCAGCGCAAAGGACCTGGATGCAATCAAGGACATCTTCAGCGTAGAGCTGTCCAGCCAGGCACCCGTCGAAGCGACCGAGCCGGAGGCGGCGGAGACGGTGGAGGCAGCTGTCGCCGGGGAAGCCGTCGAAGCGGAAGCCGCCGAGGAAGCGGAACCCGGGGAGGCTGTCGAAGCGTCCGCCGACGAGGCAGAGGCCGGGGAAGCGGAAGCCGGAGAGGCTGTCGAAGCGCCCGCCGACGAGGCAGAGGCCGGGGAAGCGGAGGCCGGAGAGGCTGTCGAAGCGCCCGCCGACGAGGCAGAGGCCGGGGAAGCGAAGGCCGGCAAGGCTGTCGAAGCGCCCGCCGACGAGGCAGAGGCCGGGGACGCGGAGGCCGGCGAGGCTGTCGAAGCGTCCGCCGACGAGACAGAGGCCGGGGAAGCGGAGGCCGGGGAAACCGTCGAGGAAGCAATCGAAGAAGCGGTCGCCGAAGTGATGAAGGAAGCGTCAGCTGAGGAAGCCGCGCTGATCGCCGCCGCGGAGAAGGAAGCCCGCAAGGCCGCGAAGAAGGCCCGGAAGGCAGAGAAGCTGGCGGCCAGGCAGAAGGCCGACGAGGAAGCCACCCAGCGGGTGATCGACATCATCAGCGCTCTCAGCGGCAGTGTGGATCTGGACGACAGGGACGCCGTTGCCGCCGCGAGAGACGCCTACGACAGCCTGACTGACGATCAGGAGCTGTTGATCCCCGGCGACGTGCTCCGACTGCTTTTCGGCGCCGAGCAGAGGATCGAGGACGCCGAGGAAGCGGCGGCCAGGGAAGCGGCGAAGCAGGTGCCGATCGAAGCATGCGAAATCACCGTGAAGGACGTGGCCTTCACCGGCAAGAAGATCAAGAAGCCCTCTGTGAAGGTGGTCTGGGGCGATACGAAGCTGGAGAGGGGCGAGGACTACAGCCTCAAGTACGACAAGAAGGCCCGGGAGATCGGCCTGTACTTGCTGACCGTCAAGGGCAAGGGCCGCTTCGCCGGCTCGGTCAAGGTGCCCTTCTACGTGGTTCCAAAGGCCTCTGAGTATGCCAGGCTGCTGGGCAGCGAAAAGCAGGCCGCCAAGGCATGGAAGCTGCTGGAGAACATCGAGGGCTTCCAGATCGAATACAGCCGGAACAAGGATTTTTCCGACAGCAAGAAGGCGAAGATCCGCGAGCCCAAGGACCTGGCCAAGGTCCTCAGTAAGCTGAAGGCCGGAAAGAAATATTACCTGCGCGTTCGCCTCTTCGCCACAGTCAAAAAGAAGCATTACTACTCCGAGTGGTCCGAGGTCAACACCGTGAAATTATAATTGGATTCCCCCAGGCTTCCCGTTCCTCACGAACGGGACGCCTGTTGATTAAGGCATGCCGACAACTTCTGATTTGTCGCGGAGCGACAAATCAGAAGTTCTCATTAAGATATCCCCCTCACGCAGGATTTTCCTCTGTTTCCGTAGAATGTAACAGTTTGTAGTTATGATGCAATAACCTGTGGAGGATTTGCCATGGGCGTGGAAGGAAGCCGGGCCGTGGCAGTGGGCCTGTTCGACGGGCGCATTCCGGCGCTGGAAGAAGCGTTGGCGGACTGTGGGTACGCACTGGCCGGGCTGGCCCCGGACGGCGCGACCGGACTGGAGCTATTACAGGCGCTGCAGCCCCGTCTGGCGCTGGTAAACGCGACCGTGCCTGGCATGGACGGCGTCGCCTTCGCAAGACGCGCCCGTACCCTCAGTCTCGTGGTACAGCCCGACATACTGCTGCTCGCGCCGCCGGGGCTGTGCCTGCCGGAGCGCGAAAACCTGCCCGCCCTCGGCGTGGTGGCGCTGGAAACGCCCGTCGACGCAGGCCGGCTGAAGGTCGCGCTCGAAGCGCTGTCCAAAAGCCCCCTGACACTGCGCGAAGGCAAGGCCGCAAGGCTCAACGCCCTGCTGGACGCGCTGGGTGTTCCCCGGCACCGGGGGCGGGACTGCCTGTACCTGGCCGTGACCCTGGCCTGGCACGACGCCGGACGGGTGGCTTCGCTGAAGGACGGCATCTATCCCGAGGTGGCCCGGCAGACCGGGCTGACAGTCGCCCAGGTGGAGCGGGCCGTGCGCCACGCCATCGACGCCGCCTGGCGCAACGGGGCGATCGAGCATCAACACAGGATATTCGGAGACACTATCGACGCAAGGCGCGGAAAGCCCACCTGCGGCGAAATGATAGCGCAGCTTGCGGAAGAACTGCGATGGGAGGCATGACGATGAAAAAGATCAAGCGCGCCGTGGTCATCGTGCTGGACGGCTGTGGCGCTGGCTGGCAGCATGACGCAGCCCAATATGGCGACGAGGGCGCCAATACCCTCGGTCACGTGATCGAACGGGAAAAGCCCAACATCCCCAACCTGGAGGAGCTGGGCCTGCTGCACCTGCTGGGCATGCAGGGCGAGGACGCCGACGACCCCATCGGCTGCTACGGCACCATGGAGGAGATGGCTGCCGGCAAGGACACCACCACCGGCCACTGGGAAATCGCGGGCCTGACCCTGAAAAAGCCCTTCCCCACCTACCCCAACGGCTTCCCGCCGGAGGTGATCCGGGAATTCGAGTACGAGACCGGCATGGGCACCCTCGGCAACAAGCCCGTCTCGGGCACCGCCATCATCGAGGAGCTGGGCGCCGAGCACCTGCGCACCGGCAAGCTGATCGTCTACACCTCCGCCGACAGCGTGTTCCAGATCGCCGCCCACGAGGCCGTGGTGCCGCCGATGACGCTGTGGGATATGTGCCGCACCGCCCGCCGCATCCTGAAGGGCGAGCACAACGTGGGCCGCGTGATCGCCCGTCCCTTTGAGGGCGAGGTGGGCCACTTCGTGCGCACCGCCAACCGCCGCGACTTCTCCGTCGACCCCACCGGCCGCACGATGATGGACGCGCTGAAATCCGCCGGCTACGACGTGCTGGCCGTGGGCAAGATCGAAGACATCTTCAACCATCGGGGCATCACCCAGTCCAACCACACCGCCGGCAACAGGGCCTGCTGCGACGCCACCATCGAATACCTGAAGAAGGACCGCTGGAAGGGCCTGATGTTCGTGAACCTGGTGGACACCGACATGAAATACGGCCACCGTCGCAACCCCGGATATTTCGCCACCTGCCTGGAGAAGTTCGACGAGCGGCTGCCGGAGATCATGCGACTGCTGGGCGACGACGGCCTGCTGATCATCACCGCCGATCACGGCTGCGACCCCACCTTCACCGCCCATACCGACCACACCCGCGAGCGCGTGCCGCTGCTGGTCTGGGGCCTGGGCGTGGAAGAGGGCGTGAACCTGGGCCAGCGCAAGAGCTTCGCCGACGTCTCCGCCACCGTGCTGGAGGCCCTGGGCGTGAGCGAAAAGCTGGACGGCACGTCATTCTACAGGGACATCGCCATCGAATAACCGCCCTGCGGCGGCCGCAGAGGCGGCCGTTGCGGCAACTGTAGCGGCGGCTATCAGCCGCCACCCCTCGCCGTTGCGGCAACTGTAGCGGTGGCTATCAGCCGCCATCCCTCGCCGTTGCGACAACCGTAGCGGCGGCTATCAGCCGCCACTCCCCCTGCGTAACGACAACATCCCCCTGAAAATATTAATAAAATGTGATATTTTACACAAAAGGGCTTTTCATCCCCTATGGGATGGGGTAGAATATATATGTAGTTATAGGTGTGACCGCATCCGCGGCGCATCCACATAACATGACTTAATTTTAGGAGGTAGATTCCAATGGCTGTTAAAGTTGCTATTAATGGTTTTGGCCGCATCGGCCGCCTGGCTTTCCGTCAGATGTTCGGCGCTGAGGGCTATGAGATCGTCGCCATCAACGACCTGACCACCCCCAAGATGCTGGCCCACCTGCTGAAGTATGACTCCACCCAGGGCAACTACGCTCGCGACCACAAGGTCGAGGCCACCGAGAATTCCATCATCGTGGACGGCCACGAGATCCGCATCTACGCCGAGAAGAACGCCGCGGATTGCCCCTGGGGCGAACTGAAGGTTGACGTCGTTCTGGAGTGCACCGGCTTCTACACCTCCAAGGAGAAGAGCCAGGCCCACATCACCGCTGGCGCCCGCAAGGTTGTCATCTCCGCGCCCGCCGGCAACGACCTGCCCACCATCGTCTACAACGTGAACCACGAGACCCTGAAGCCCGAAGATACCATCATCTCCGCTGCTTCCTGCACCACCAACTGCCTGGCGCCCATGGCCAAGGCTCTGAATGACGGCTGGGCCATCGAGAGCGGCATCATGTGCACCATCCACGCCTACACCGGTGACCAGATGATCCTGGACGGCCCGCAGCGCAAGGGCGACCTGCGTCGCTCCCGTGCCGGCGCCATCAACATCGTTCCCAACAGCACCGGCGCTGCCAAGGCCATCGGCCTGGTCATCCCCGAGCTGAACGGCAAGCTGATCGGCGCGGCCCAGCGCGTGCCCACCCCCACCGGCTCCACCACCATCCTGAACGCCGTCATCAACGGCCAGCCCAGCATTGACGAGATCAATGCCCAGATGAAGAAGGAAGCCACCGAGTCCTTCGGCTACAACGAGGACCAGATCGTCTCCTCCGACATCATCGGCATGCGCTTCGGCAGCCTGTTCGACGCCACCCAGACCATGGTCTGCAAGCTCGAGGGCGGCAAGAGCCAGGTTCAGGTCGTGTCCTGGTACGACAACGAGAACAGCTACGTGAGCCAGATGGTCCGCACCATCAAGTACTTCTCCGAGCTGAAGTAATTTGATTCTCAAACAACTTTGCCCCCCGCTTCCCCTGGAAGCGGGGGGTTTTTGCTTGTAATCCGCAGCAAAGGTATGGTATACTGACCTGGAGGCGCATCGTGACTGTCGGATAAGCCAATGGCGCTACAAGCAAAGAGGAGGCTCAGTCCTATGTCCAGGCAAATAGCACAGTTGCATTCATTTATCGCCACGTTTGCGAAGGCAGTGGATCCCGCTAACCGGAACCGTCAAAGTCACGTGCGCGGAACCGGCAGGCCCAGATGGTCGATAGCGTCGCTGACACTGGCGCTCTTCCTGCTCTGTGGGGTATGCGCCATCGCCGAGGCCTTCGAACCGATCCACGCGACCGTCACCGAGGTCGATCAATTCGGGGATATCGCATTCGACAAGGGCCAGGACGACCTGGACCGGATCGGCCTGGAATACGGCGACAGCGTAGATCTCCGCTTCTCAGGGGGCCAGGAGCTGAAAGCGGTGCCATACTATTCGGATTTCTTTGGAAGGATGGGCGACCCGTCGCTGGTGGTGTTTTTGGGTACCGTTAAGGTCGGGAGCGTCGATTGCAACCTGAACGAGGCTGTCGGCGCCGAGCCCGGCGAGACGGTGACCATCACCCTCGATCAGAAGGGCCGGTACGTAGCGGAATATGAAGCCTACAACATCAACAACGCCGCGTACAGAATGGAAGGCCAGACGGACGAAGCGTTTCTCAACGCGCGAGAGGTGACAGCCGGCAATATCCGGCCGGGACGCCTGTACCGGGGCGCGTCGCCCTTCGACCCGGACTTCGGCAGGGTCGAGCTGATGGCGTCATATCTCGTGGAACACAACATCGGCGGTATCCTCAATTTGTCGAACAACCAGGAAAAGCTGGCGTCCTTCAAAGGCCTGCCCGACCACACGGACGCCATGATCGACCAGGGACTGGTGATCGCCTGTCGCCTGGGCGTGGA
>JAFRJF010000040.1 GCA_017432405.1 Clostridia bacterium
CGTTGCGGATAACGCAAGCGTCAAGATGCTCATCCAGAACTACGCGAATCTGACCCTGAACAACATGACGCTTGACGCCACGCAGGGCACGAACAACGTGGGCTATGTGCTGAGCACCAACAACGGCGAGACCACCATCAACGACACCACCATCACGGCCAAGACCGGCGGCGTTGCCTTCGACGTGTACTCCTTCGGCAGCTACACGGGCAACAAGGTGACCCTCACCGGCGACAGCGTGATCACCGGCGACGTGGAAATTGGCAGCAGCAATGTGCCTGATGGCGGGCTGACCCTGAACCTGGATAGTGGCAAGCTGAACGGCACGCTGAAGAACGCCAATATCGCGGAAGGCACCGTCGTCAACGGAACCAAGACGAACGCCGAGTTCAGCCAGGGCGCGCCGGAAGGCTACGTCTGGCAAGACCAGAACGACGGCACCAGCAAGCTGGTGAAGCAGTACACGGTCAAGTTCGTGGATGCGGATGGCACCACCGCTCTGGCCGAAGCGCAGCAGGTCGCGGAGGGCGATGTGGCCGAGAAGCCCGCTGACCCGGCCAAGACCGGCTACGAGTTCGACACCTGGAAGCTGGGTGAGGCAAACTACGACTTTACCACGCCGATCACCGAGAACATCACCCTGGTGGCGACCTGGAAGGCGAAGGTTTACACCATCACCTACGACCTGGACGGCGGCGCGTTGGCGGAGGGCCAGAGCAACCCGACGACCTACACCATTGAGAGCGACGCCATCACCCTGACCAACCCGACCAAGGCGGGCTATGACTTCGCTGGCTGGACCGGCACTGACCTGAGCGCCGTGGCGCCGAGTGTCACTATCGCCAAGGGCATCACCGGCGACCGCAGCTACACGGCCACCTGGACGGCGAAGAAGTATACCGTTCAGTTCGTCAACGACGATAATAATAACACCGTGCTGCAGACCGGCGAGGTTGCCTTCGGCGATACGCCCACCTACGACTTCAACAATAAGGGCGTTCCCACGAAGCCCGCGGATGGCTATACCTATACCTTCGCAGGCTGGACGCCCGCGGTGGCCGCGATCACCGAGGTACCGACCGACGGAAAAATCACCTACAAGGCGACCTACACCAAGGAAGAGAACACGTTCACGATCAAGTTCATGAACGAGGACGGCACCGGCCTGTACGACGCGATCACCGCGAAGTACGACACGACAATCACCCCGCCGACCGTTACCAAGCCCGGCTACGTCTTCTCCAAGTGGGTTTGCGTCGAAGACGCCACCAAGACGGTGCCTGCGAAGATGCCTGCCGAAAACCTGACCTTCAGGGCGGAGTGGACCAACGACACCTGGACCGCGCTGGCGGCGACTCCCGGCGCGACGGTTGAGGGCAATACCTTCAAGTACAGCGCCCTGACCCTGGACTACAGCCAGGTGGATACTTCCATCGGCCGTAACTGGCCCGCCGCGTGGGTCGGCATCAACGTCTTTGCGCCGGCTACCATCAACGCCGGGAACATTGACAGCGTGAAGTATGACCGCACGGGCAACGCTACGCTGAACGGCCAGTTCTTCGGGACAGATGATCGCACCGGCAGCAGCTTCAGCAACAACAAGGACGGCGAGGATCCCTACTACATTGGTGTCTGGGTGCCGCTGTCCCGCGAGAGCGTTGAAAAGGCGCTGGAGCAGGGCGTGACGAAGATCTACAGAAGCTACAGCTTCTACACCAAGGAGGATAAGTCCGACAGCCAGACCTTCACCGTCGAGATCGACATCACCAACCTGGTGCTGAACAAAGATGCGGCGACCGATCCTGAGATCAAGGTTGTTGACGGCGTGATCGTCGACAAGAACGAAAACTACAATGTGACCCTGAAGCTGGATGGCGGCGCTTGGACTGCCACCCAGGGCGAAGCCTGGACGGATGCGGAGGGCGGCAAGGCGACTTCGGTGCGCTACAACCACACCGCAACCAAGCCCGCTGACCCGACGAAGGTAGGCTTCAAGTTCCTCGGCTGGTTCAACGGAGAAGAGGCGTTCGACTTTGCGACGCCCATCACCGCGGCCATCGAGCTGACGGCCAAGTGGGATAGGGAAGCCTACACCATTACCTACAATGGACTCGAGGACGCGACGGTTGCCCCGGCCAACAAGACCGAGTACAACGTCGACACCGAAGACTTTACCCTCACCAACCCGACCAAGGTGGGCTACACCTTCAAGGGCTGGAGCGGCACCGATCTGACCGGCGATGAAAACACTGTAGTCAGCATCACCAAGGGCAGCACCGGCGACCGCGAGTACACCGCGAACTGGACGGCGAATACCTACACCGTCGAGTTCGTCAAGAACAATGAAAGCGCCACCGGGACGATGGCGAATATGACCTTCATCTATGGCAAGGAGAAGGCCCTGACTGCCAATGCGTTCCAGCTGGCCAACAACAACTTCGTCGGCTGGGCGACGGCACCCGACGGCAACATGGTCTACAGCGACAAGGCCGATGTGAAGCGCCTGAACCTGAACGACGCTGAGGAAGGCAAGTTCACGCTGTACGCCGTGTGGACGGAGATGGACAAGATCACCGTCACCTACAAGGCGAACTACACCGCTGATCCCGCTGTTGCGGATAAGACGGCGAGCTTCTTCGTCGGCGTACCGCAGCCGCTCGACAAGGATGCCTTCACCCGCGAGGGCTACACGCTGACCGGGTGGAACACCCGCGACAACGGCCGTGGCACCTACTACGATCCGGACGAGGTCGTGGAGCTGGAGAAGAACCTGACCCTGTACGCGGAGTGGACGGTCAACCAGTATACCGTCACCTTCAAGGATGCGGGTGCAAACGGCGCTGTGCTGAGCACCGCTCAGTACGACTACGGCACCAAGGCGGCGGACATCGTGAAGCCTGCCGGCCCGACCAAGGAAGCGACGGCTGAGAAGACCTTCACGTTCAATGGCTGGACGCCTGCAATCGAGGACGTGACCGTCGATGCGACCTACACCGCTACCTATACCGAGGCGGACAGGACCTACACCGTGACCTTCGACAGCCAGGGCGGCGCGCCTGCGCCTGCTGCGCAGACCGTGACCTACGAAGGCCGGGCCAGCAAGCCCGCTGACCCGACCAAGGAAGGCTTTGCCTTCGCTGGCTGGGAGCTTGGCGATGTGGCCTATGACTTCAACACGCCTGTTACCGGGGACATCACACTGACGGCCAAGTGGGCTGAGGCCGTGGCGTCCATCACCAGGGCAGGCAACACGACGTACTACACGACCCTTGAGGATGCTTTTGCCAATGCGGAAGACGGCGACACCATTGAGGTGCTGAAGAATTGCACCGGCAACGGCATCAAGGTTCCGCAGGGCAAGTTTGCCCAGGGCCTGACGGTCGACTTCAACGGCTATACCTATACCGTTGACGGGACCACCGTCGGCAGCACCGGAACGGAGACGCAGGGCTTCCAGCTGCTGAAGGACAACAAGATCACCTTCAAAGACGGTACCATTACCGGCAGCTCGAATAACACGCCTACGCTCATATTCCTGATCCAGAACTATTCTGACCTGACGCTGGAGGGCATGAACCTGAGTCTCGAGGGCAAGTACTACAAGCAGTACACCCTGAGCAACAACAATGGCGCTATCGTCATCGACGGTTCCACGATCAATGCGCCTGACTACAGCTGGGCGAATCTCAAGCCTTCCGATGTCAACAGCTTCGCCTTCGACGTGTGCCGCTACAGCAGCTATCCGTCCGTGAGCGTGACGGTGACCGGCGACAGCGTGATCAACGGCGACGTGGAGGTCAGCGCGTCCAACAGCGACCCGAAGAGCGGCATGAACCTCATGCTGGAATCCGGCAAGCTGAACGGCGATATCGTGCTGGATAAGAGCGCGCAGACGATCATCGACAGCGGGTCTGAAAAGGCGGCGGTGACCGAGAAGAACACCTTCAACCATGAGCCTGCCGAGGGCTATGGCTGGAAGGACAACGGCGACGACACCAGCACGCTGGCGAAGCTGTTCACCGTGACCTTCAAGAGTGATGACGAAGTGTTTGCGACCCAGGAGAAGTTCTCCGGTGAGAAGGCGACCGAGCCTGAGACCGACCCGACCAAGGACGGCTACGAGTTCGACACCTGGAAGCTGGGTGAGGCAGACTACGACTTCACCACGCCGATCACCGGTAATATCACCCTGGTGGCAAGCTGGAAGGCGAAGGTTTACACCATCACCTACGACCTGGACGGCGGCGCGTTGGCGGAGGGCCAGAGCAACCCGACGACCTACACCATTGAGAGCGACGCCATCACCCTGAACAACCCGACCAAGGCCGGCTACACCTTCGCTGGCTGGACCGGCACTGACCTGGCTGCGGCGACCATGGAGGTCATCATTGCCAAGGACAGCATCGGCGACCGCGAGTACAAGGCGACCTGGACGGCGAAGGACATCATCGTCAGCTTCGACGCGGACGGCGGCGCGTTCACCGCGCAGTCCGGCCTGACCGTGGATACCACGGACAAGACCAAGGCGACCATGACCGGCAAGACCGGCAGCAGCATTCGCCTGCCGAAGGCCAGCAGGGAAGGCTCCACCTTCCTGGGTTGGACCTATGGCGATGACGTGCTGGCCGCGGGCTACGCCTTCGAGCTGACCGCGACGGACGAGCCCGTCACGATGAAGGCCGCCTACGAGAAGAATACCTACTATGTATTCTACAGCCTGAACGGCGGCGAGGCCTCCGGCCTGGCGAACGGTGCGGTGTATCAGAAGGCCGAGTTTGGCACTGAGATCACCCTGCCCGAGCCCACTTGGACCGGCCACACCTTCAAGGGCTGGAAGTTGGACAATAACAAGACCTACGCGACCAAGCCGAATAAGGAAGGTGCCGATACCGACTGGATCTTCACCGTACCCGCCGACAGCGTGATGCTGCTGGCACAGTGGGAGGTTACCAAGTACACGATCAAGTTCGTGGACGAGGATGGCACCGAGCTGCAGAGCAGCGAAGTGGCCGAGGGCGAGACGCCGGCCTATGAGGGCGAGGAGCCGACCAAGGCAGCGACGGCGCAGCACAGCTACAAGTTCAAGGGCTGGACGCCCGAGATCGTGGCGGTGACCGCTGACGCGACCTACACGGCGACCTACACCGAGACCGTGAACAAGTACACGATCAAGTTCGTGAACGCGGACGGCACCGAGCTGCAGAGCAGCGAGGTGGCCTACGACGAGACGCCCGCCTACACCGGCGAGACTCC
>JAFRJF010000041.1 GCA_017432405.1 Clostridia bacterium
CAATCTGCGGGCAGAAGACGGAGGTCTACAGCCGGATCACGGGCTATTACCGGCCGGTACAGAACTGGAACGACGGCAAGGCCCAGGAGTTCCGGGACCGGAAGCTGTACGACATCGGGCATTCCGTGCTGACCCATAGCGGCCCGCGGAAGGCGTATTCCAATATGGACGCCGCCGTCGAGGCGACGACGGAGCGGAGATGCTGCGAGCCGGCCCAGGTGCTGATGAAGCCGGAGAGCGAGGAGACGCGGGCGGACCGCCGCTCTGGCAATCCCAACGCTCGCGCGACGGCGGAGGCCGCCTTCGAAAACCCCGGCGCAGAGCATGCGAAAGCGCTGCTGGATTCCCAGGCCGAGGCCGCGAAGGCCGAGCGGCTGGCGGAGGCCAGGCTCCGTGAGGCCAGCGCCGCGACGCCCGCCGACCCCGACGGCGCGGAGGCGATACTGTTCAAGTCCCCCACCTGCCCGAACTGCAAGGCGGCCATGGCGCTGCTGGACCGGGCGGGGGTGAAGTACGCGGCGGTGAACGCGGCGGACGTGCGCAACCTGACGGCGAAATACGGCGTCAGGCAGGCCCCGACGCTGGTGGTGCGCACCGGGGAAGGCTTTGAGAAGCTCCGCGGGGTTTCGGACATCAAGGGATGGCTGATGAGCGGGCATGTGGTGAAATAGGCGCGGCAGGTGCGCGCGACGATGGGGGAGCGGTATACGCGGGAGTGTGGCGTATACCGCTTCGCTGTCTGTATCGGTTCAGTTCGGGGCTTCGATTCAAATGATTATTCACTTGAAACGCTACTTCAACTGTGCTAAAATGAGAGTAATATAACGAAGGAGGTTGTCGTCGCGGCAGCGGCTGTCCGAAGGGGGAGCAGGCAAGGTTGCGGCGACCGGTTTAATATGCAGCAGAGGAAACCTGAACTGGACGTAGTAAAGGGCATCGCCATCGTCTTTGTGGTGATCGTGCATATGCATTTCAGCCAAAAAGTCTTGAATCGCTATATCGGCGCTTTTGATATACAGTTATTCTTCTTCGTATCCGGCATGCTATATAAATCAAAGCCGATCGGGGAATCCATAAAGGGGAAGGCGCGGGCCCTGCTGACGCCCTATGCATGCTTTGGAGCGCTGTATTGGCTGATCTACAACATCCCCAGATACCTGTCCAATCACAGCACGAAGAAGATGCTGCCCACGTTGAAGGCGCTGCTGCTCTATCCAACGTCGTCCCTGCCGTTAGAGAACACGATGTGGTTTTTGCCGGTCATGTTTATCACCACAGTGGCTTATTGCTGCCTGGATCATTGGATCAGGAATGAAACCGCGCTGTCCTGCGTGGCGCTGGCGATCGGCGCGGCGGGTTTTGCCCTTCCCAGCATCATCGACTTCCGGCTGCCCTGGGGCATCGGCCAGGCCATGTTCGCCCTGCTGCACTACCACCTGGGAAGGCTGGCTGGCCAATATCAGATGATAGACCGAATCCATGCCGTGAAGGGGAAGAAGCGGGGCTTGTTTTACCTCGGCCTGATCGTGGCCCTGGTGATCAATACCTGGCTGATCTTTGTGAACGGCAAAGTCAATGTGCGCTCGATGAGGTGGGCGATTATCCCGTTAACGCTGGTCAACGGCGTGGAAGCGACCGTCTTGTATATTCTGCTGTCCAAATTGCTCACCGACCCTCCGAAGCTGAGGACGTCGCTCCCTGTGAGGTGGCTGGAGCACATCGGCCTGACGTCGATCTTCTACCTGTGCACCAATCATCCGGCGATCAAATATGCGGGCCGCATCGCCAAATGGATCGCCGCGGACGCGCCGAAGCTGCAAATCCTGCTGACGTTTGCGATCAGCATGACTTTCATGTACCTGATCAGCGAATTGGTTTTCAGGACAAAGCTGAGGGTGATCCTGGGCAAGCGCTGAAGGATGCGGAAACCATGTGGCAATAAATAAGTAAGAGGTATCGAACATGTACGACATCATCATCATCGGTGGCGGCCCGGCGGGCATGACGGCGGCGCTGTACGCCCAGCGCAACGGCAAGAAGGCGCTGGTCATCGAGCGGAGCGGCTTCGGGGGGCAGATCACCCATTCCCCGAAGGTGGAGAACTATCCCGGCACGCTGCAAATGAGCGGCAATGAATTCGCGGATAAAATGCTGGACCAGATCCTCGCCCAGGGGGCCGAGATCGAGCTGGAGAATGCGGTGGCCGTGGAGGACCTGGGCAAAACCAAGGTCGTGCGCACCGAGGAGGGCAGCGCCTTCGAGGGCAAGGCGGTGGTCATCGCCACCGGCGTCAGGCACCGGATGCTGGGCCTTGAGGGGGAGGACGCGTTGGTGGGCGAGGGCATCTCGTTCTGCGCGGTGTGCGACGGCGACTTCTACAGCGGCCAGCGGGTCTGCGTGGCAGGGGGCGGCAACTCGGCGCTCCAGGAGGCCGTGCTGCTCTCGGAAAAGTGCAGCGAGGTCGTCATCCTCCAGGACCTGCCCACCCTGACCGGCGAGCAGAAGCTCCGGGACGCGCTGGCGGCGAAGGGCAACGTCCGGGTCATCTGCGATACGAAGATCGACGCCCTGGTCACCGGGGACGGGGCGCTGCGGGGCGTTGAGATCGAGAGCCGGACCACCGGGGAAAAGCGGGTCGTCGACTGCGACGGGCTGTTCGTGGCCATCGGCCTGATCCCCGAGAACGGGCCCTTCGAGGCGCTGGCCGCGCTGAACGAATGGGGCTACTTCGCCTCCGGGGAGGACTGCCTGACCCGGACCCCCGGCGTGTACGTGGCGGGGGACTGCCGCAGCAAGGGCGTGCGCCAGCTGACCACCGCCGTGGCCGACGGGGCCACCGCCGCGCTGGCCGCCTGCCGCTACATCGACACAGAGCTGTGACGGCGGCTATGGATAACGCTCAAAACCGACAGTATGACGAGATGCTGGCCGCCAACCTCGAACGGTTGGCGGGCATCGATCTGAGGGCTGCGGCAGAGCGTGCGGGCCTGGAATGGGACGAAGGGGGCGTCGTCGCCGTGAGCTTCGGCCAGAGGGTGCGCCTGGACGGCATCACCCTGCGCCCGACGCCCGAGATCGACATGTGGCAGCATTTGGCCATGCTGCAATACCTCTGGGGCGCGGATGGCAGCCTGCCCACCGATCGCTGGATCGGCATGGGGGACCTGGCCGAGGGCGGCATGATCCGCGGCGCGTCCTTCGACGGGGAGATCGACCGGCTGATCGCCGCAAGGCTGGGGAAATGCGCCCCGGAGGCCGTGCGCCGGGCCTGCCTGAAGCTGGGCGCGGCGCTTCGGGCGGACGGAAAAGCCGACCTGTGCGCCGAGTTTCACTTCCTGCCCCGCTTTCCGCTGCTGTTGAACCTGTGGTTTGCCGACGACGAATTCCCTGCCTCGGGCAAGCTGCTGGTCAACGAAGCCGTCCACCGCTGTCTGGGCACCGAGGCCATCGGCACGCTGGGGTGTATGCTGGTGGGGAGGATTTGCGAAGCGGCGGAAAAAACTGATTTGTCGCCCCGCGACAAATCAGTTTTTTCTACCCCGAATACGCCTCAAGCTTTTCCAGCAGATCCCCGGCCTGGTTGGAATAGATATAGACGGTGACCGGCTTTGTCAGGTCCAGGCTGTAGATGCCGAGTATGGATTTGGCGTCGGTGACGGCGCGGCCCTGGCGAAGGGCGATGGTGAACGGGTAGCTGTTGACCAGGTTGGCAAAGCTTTGGATCTGGGCGGTATTCCGCAGAAAGATGTCAACGGTATGCAAAGGTAACGCCTCCCTTCGCGCTGGGAACGGTCTTTTGCAGTCGGTTGGGGGATAAAAACCGGTATACGGGTTAAATACTAAGGTGATATGATCTATTATAGCATGTCCGGGTGGGAAATGCAAGGATTATCTGAATATTCGGTAAATTTTTTGTCACCCGAAGCCCCCGGCTGTCGTTCGGCGCAAAGGGGACAATTTTGTTCAAATAATGATATTTCACACAACCGGTCTTGACAGTTCACGGCAAATCTCTTATACTGTTAAGGCTGTTACTTTGGCATTGTTCGCCGACAAGGCGCTGCCCGTGATCTGGAGACGGGGGACCCGGGGGCGAATGCGACATAATAATTTGTAAGGAGTGTTCCAAATGTCTGTCCGTACTTATCAGCCCAAGAAGCGTCAGAGAAGCAAGGTTCATGGTTTCCGCGCGCGCATGAAGACCCGCGCCGGCCGCAACGTACTGAAGGCCCGTCGCGCCCGCGGTCGCAAGGTTCTGTCCGCATAACAGCGCGTATGGCCCAAATGCGCGGGGGCGCGCGGGGCAGCGAGTCCTTCGGGCGCCAGTATCGGTTGGGCAGCAACCGGAATTACCGCTATGTGTATCGCAGGGGCAAGGCCTGGCCCTCCCGCAACCTGGTGCTGATCCACCTGAAGGGGCGGGACCTGAAAATCGGGTTTTCGGTTTCGGGAAAGGTGGGCAACGCCGTGACCCGCAATCGCGTCCGCCGCTGCCTGCGCGAGGATGTGCGCCGCATGCGCACCCGCATGAAATGCGGCAGGTACGTGTTCATCGCCCGCGCGTCGATCGCGGACGAGCCCCACGCGGCCCTCACCTGGGAGCTGGAAAAGCTGCTCGAGCGCGCAAAGCTGCTGAAGGAGGCGCCCTGAAGGCGTCGATCCGAAAAGCGTCCGATGGACGCCCCCTGGACATTGTCGCGGGATGGGGCCGACTGGCCCGTGGCCCGGCATAGGAGGAGACCCATGCGCCGCTTGCGCTGTGTGCCGAAGCGGGTTCTGCTTTGGCTGATTCGCTTTTACCGGGCGAGTCTGTCGCCCCTGCACCCGGCGTGCTGCCGTTTTACGCCGACCTGTTCGCAATACGCGCTGGAGGCCGTTGAAAAATACGGCGCCGCCAAGGGGGGATATCTGGCCCTGCGCCGGATATTGCGCTGCCATCCGTTTCACGAGGGCGGGTACGATCCCGTGCCCTGACGGTTATCCCTGAAAATGCTCCGCAGCCAACCAGATGCGCGGCGGGGCATTTCTGTGAATTGGCCCAAAGGCGGGGGAGAGCGTCTATGGGGGAGCATCATCATCATTTTGGAGGTTAGACAATGACAGCCTTTTTTGTCAATCTGTTGACCTGGATCAACAACCTGGTGGGAAACTACGGCTGGTCGATCGTCGTGTTCACACTGCTGATCCGCCTGGTTCTGCTGCCCCTGGACATCAAGAGCAAGAAGAGCATGCGCGCCATGACCAAGATTCAGCCGAAGGTCCAGGCGCTTCAGAAGAAGTACGCCAACGACAAGGAAAAGCTGAACCAGAAGACCATGGAGCTGTATCGCAAGGAGCACGTCAGCCCCACCGCGGGCTGCCTGCCGATGCTGATCTCGCTGCCGATCCTGTGGATCATGTTCTCGGCCATGCGCACGCTGGGCAACGAATACACGATCCAGATGCTGCTGAACATGAAGGAAACCGGCAAGTCGCTGGAGATCGCCGACCTGAGGTCGATGGGCTACAGCTGGCTGTGGATCAAGAACGTGTTCCAGCCCGACTCCTTCTTCGCCACCATACTGCCCGCGGTGGGCAGCAACCTGCGCATGATCCAGCCGGTGAAGAGCTCGGCCGTACTGACGGCGGAGAACATCAACGCGGCGCTGGAGTTTTTGAAGTCCAGCGAGTATTCCGCGATGGCCTCCAACCTGATCCCGGCGAGCGCCTTTACCGTGCAGAACATCAATTTCCTGTTCATCAACACCACGCTGACGATTCCCAATTCCATCGCCAATCTGTTCCAGTACGGTAACGGCCTGTTCATACTGCCCCTGCTGGCAGGCGGCAGCCAGTTCTTCATGACCAAGATCATGAACGGCAAGCAGACCCCGGAGCAGAAGGAGCTGCAGGCAGCCCAGCAGGCCGACCAGACCAACCCGATGAACAGCCCGGTCATGAAGTGGTTCTTCCCGCTGTTCTCGGTGTGGATCTGCGCCACGTCCAACGCCGCGTTCTCCATCTACTGGATGGCGGCCAACGTGATCCAGATCGTGCAGCAGCTGGCTGTGAACTATTGGTTTGAGCGCCAGGACGCCAAGGCCGCCGCGCTCGAGCCGAATACCGACGAATGAAACACAATATCAGTTAAGGAGGCAATGTGCCTTGAGATCCATTGAAGCCAGTGGCAAGACGGTAAAGGACGCCATCAGGAACGGCCTGGCCGAGCTGGGATGCGATTCTGACGACGTCGATATTCAGGTAATAGAAATGGGCAGCCCCGGACTCTTCGGCATGTTCGGAAAGCCCGCCAAGGTCCGCCTGACGGTGAAGGCCGGCGATCCGGCGCTGGAGATCGAGATGCCGGTGCTGTCGCTGGACGCCGCCGGCGGCCGCAAGCCCAAGCAGGAGAAGCGCAAGGCGGAAAAGCCCGCCCCCAAGGTGGAAAAGCCCGAGCCCAAGGCCGAGAAGCCCGTGCAGAAGGCCGCGCCGGCCCAGGAGGAGGAGACGGCCACCGAGGAAGAGGAGGCCCCGAAGAAGAGCCGCAACCGCAGGCGTCGCCGCGGCGGCGCGAGGAACGCCGAGGCTGCGGAGGGCGTTGAGAACGCCGCCGCCGAGGGCCAGGACGCCCCGGCGCCCGCCCCTATCATCGAGCACGAGCCCTTCGTGCCCACCCCCCTGGAGGCGCAGTCCGACGAGGCGAAGAAGGCCAGTGCCTTCCTGTCCGGCCTGACCGAGCGCATGGGCGTGCCCGTGGCGATCGAGCTGCAGGAGACCGAGGAGCAGCTGCGCATGCAGATGACCGGCGAGGGCATGAGCCTGCTGATCGGCCGCCGGGGCGAGACCCTGGACGCGCTGCAGTATCTGACCAGCCTGAACATCAACCGGGGCCGCGAGGAATACCTGCGCGTCTCCATCGACACCGAGAATTACCGCGCCAAGCGCGAGGAGGCCCTGCGCAAGCTGGCCATCCGCATGGCGGGCCGGGCCAAGAAGAGCGGCCGCCGCGTGGCGCTGGAGCCCATGAACCCCTACGAGCGCCGCATCCTGCACTCCGCGCTGCAGGACGATCCGGACGTCACCACCCACTCCGAGGGCGAAGAGCCCTATCGCCGGGTGATCATCACGCTGAAATAGGCGCGGCGATGCAAAAGCCCCGAGGCAACAGGCCTCGGGGCTTTTGAGTGGGGAAGGGGAAAATCCTGCATAAGTAATCTCAAACAAGCATATTTATACATAAACTGCGCATATTACGTTAATTGTCGTGAATACGGCTTGCATTTTAGCGCATAACGATGTATAATCGGGTCGATTCAAACGGAGATCACTCCGCGATAAAATGGAGGTACATACAATGAAGAAGCTCATCGCACTGGTCATCGTCGCAATGTTCGCGCTGACCGCCTTCGCCGCGCTGGCCGAGAACGGCACGCTGACGATGTGCACCAACGCCCAGTTCCCGCCCTACGAGTTCTACGGTGACGATGGCGAGACCATCGTCGGCATCGATGCCGATATCGCCCGGGCCATCTGCGAGAAGATCGGCTACACGCTGGAGATCAAGGACATCGACTTTGACGCCTGCATTCCCGGTGTCAAGGAGCACAAGTTCGATTTCGCCGCCGCCGGCATGACCGTGACCGAGGAGCGCAAGGAAATGGTGCAGTTCACCGACACCTATGCCACCGGCATCCAGGTGGTCATCGTGCCCGAGGACTCCGCGTTCACCAGCATCGACGACATCGTTGCCGCCAACGGCTCCGCGAAGATCGGCGTGCAGGCCGGCACCACCGGCGCCCTGTACTGCACCTGGGACTATGAGGACGAGGGCAAGGGCGAGGTGCACGCCTACAAGTCCGGCGGCGCCGCCGTGGCCGCGCTGCAGGCCGGCAAGGAGGATTGCGTGGTCATCGACAACGAGCCTGCCAAGAACTTCGTCGCCCAGAACGAGGGCCTGAAGATCCTGGAGACCGCCTACACCACCGAGGATTATGCCATGGCCTTCGCCAAGGACAGCGAGGTCTATGAGGCCTTCAACGCCGCGCTGGCCGAGCTGATCGCCGACGGTACCGTGCAGGGCATCATCGACCAGTATATCCCCGCCGAATAAACGAACATCCATCCCACAGGCAGGGGGGCAGCATTGCCCCCTGTTTGTGCGTAAAAAGGGGGACTCATTTTGGCATGGTTTGAAGACCTCAAGCGCCAGTTTGACATCAACTTCATACAGCGCAATCGCTGGCGTTTCATCACCACCGGCCTGGGCAATACGCTGCTGATCACCTTCTTTTCCCTGTTGCTGGGCCTGGTGATCGGCATCGTGATCGCCGGGGTGCGGTCCACCTACGACAAGACGGCCGACACGGCCCGACCCACCTTCGGCAGGAAGGTGCTGGGCTTCTTCAACGGCTTCTGCAAGGTCTACCTGACCGTGCTGCGCGGCACGCCCGTTGTGGTCCAGCTGATGATCATCTGCCTGGTGATCTTCTCCTGGAGCGACAACGGCGTGGCGCTGGCCTCGCTGGCCTTTGGACTGAACTCCGGCGCCTACGTGGCGGAGATCTTTCGCGGCGGCATCATGTCCATCGACAACGGCCAGTTCGAAGCCGGCCGCAGCCTGGGCTTCAATTATTTTCAGACCATGCGCCATGTGGTGCTGCCCCAGGTGTTCAAAAACGTGCTGCCGGCGCTGATGAACGAGTTCATCGCCCTGCTGAAGGAGACCTCCGTCGCCGGCTATGCGGCCGTGCGCGACCTGACCTATGGCGGCAATACCATCGCAGGCCAGACTTACAACTTTTTCATGCCGCTGATTGCCGTGGCGCTGATCTACCTGGCGCTGGTGATGTTCCTGACCTGGGTCGTGGGCAGGGTGGAGAGGAGGCTGAGAAGCAGTGACCACTGACGTGCTGATTCGCGTGGAGAACCTGGAAAAGCAGTTCGGCGAGAGCATCCACGCGCTCAACGGCGTGAACGCCGAGATCAAGCGGGGCGAGGTGGTGGTGGTCATCGGGCCCTCCGGCTCCGGCAAGTCCACCTTCCTGCGCTGCCTGAACCTGCTGGAAATGCCCACCGCGGGCACCATCACCTTTGAGGGCGTGGACATCACCGACCCCAAGGTGAACATCAACCGCCACCGCCAGAAGATGGGCATGGTGTTCCAGCACTTCAACCTGTTCCCCAACATGACGGTGCTGAAGAACATGACCGTCGCCCCGGTGACCCTTCATAAGAAGACGAAGGAGGCCGCCGAGGCCATGGCCAAGCAGCTGTTGGACCGCGTGGGGCTGCTGGACCGGGCCGAGGCCTATCCG
>JAFRJF010000042.1 GCA_017432405.1 Clostridia bacterium
CCCTTTGGGCGGCTTTTACCCCGCCCGCTTTGCGCTACCCTTCTCTCTGTGCCTTTGTCCCCGTTCCTTCTTCTTATCCTTTGTCCGGCTTGCTCTTGCTGTCATTTCGCGCTTCCGCGCCGACTTTTACAATTGCCTATTTCAGCTTCCTCTTTATCTTCTTCTTCACCTTCGGCCAGTACAAAGCCGCGCCTTTGCACAGGCGGGCGGGGGAGATAAAGCGACTGGCTTCGATCTGTCCCCAGGGCTTCAGCGCCTCGACGGCCCTGTCCAGCGGGGCTTCCGTCCGCCCGGGATCCTCGCGGTAGATGTGGTTGAGGCCGTTGGCGTTCAGGAAATCCACGAAATGCGCAAAGCGCCGGTCGTGCCCGTCCGTGACCCTGGCAAAGTCAGTGCCCTCGTAAAGGTCCCGCAGGCGGGTGCTTTCGTCGATGCGCGCTGCCGGGACGAAGGGAATATTGTGGTAGCGGCACAGCTCCTCGGTGCGGGTGTCGATGGTGAAGACCAGCGCGGGGGTCCCGGCCAGCACGGCGGCGATGTTCCCGTGGATCCGGCAGCCGACGCTCAGACGCTGCCGGGACATGAACTGTATCCAGGCCTGGGCGTTGGCGAAGCCCACCGCGTGGCCGCCGCGAATCTCGGGGTCGCTGCGCCGGGTGGGATACAGGCCGGTCTCGTCCGCGCCCCGGCGGTACTCGTAGTGGATCGGCAGGCCGTAGTACAGCATGGACATCTCCTCCACCCGCTGGAACAGCAGGCGGTACCGGGGGTATTGGCGCTCGACGGCCTTCATGAATCGGAACAGGTTTTCCGGCTGCTCCTTGCGGTAGTTGACGCTGATGGGCGCGTCGGCGTCCAGGGGCCTTGGCTGCGGGGCGATGAGGTGCGCGCCCCGGGAATACATCGAGGGACAGCCGATCACCGTGAAGTGGCGCTCGGGGCTGTAGCCCAGGCTTTTCAGGTATTCCCCGGTCAGCTCGCCCCGAAGGCCGAGCAGCGCGGAGTGGTCCAGCACCGCGTCCACGAAGGCCCGGGTGCTGTCGTCGAAGGGGAAGCCCCCCTGTATGTCCCTGGCGCTGTCGGCCTGCAGGCCCACGCCCATGACCACGCAGGGGATCTTCAGCCTGCGCACGAAGGCGGTGAGGTTGCCCATCAGGTTGAACCCCACCCGGAAGTTGTTGGCCATCGGCAGCACGACGCACTCGCATTCGGCATTGATACGCTCGAGGTCCGCGTCGGTGAGGTCGCCCAGGTGAAGAAAGCGACTTTCAAATTCGGCGCCTTCGGTCATCATCGTGCGATAGGCGCCGTATTGGAACAGCAGGTTGCCCGAATTGGTGGTGAACAGGTGCTCCCGGAACACGCGGTCCATCGACGGCCGGTCCAGGGGCGACATGCCCGCGTGGATGAGTATCTTGCTCATGGCTGGTAACCTCTCAATCGGCCCGGCGGGCGCGGCCGAGGAAGCGCGTGCCCACCGGCCTGCCCTCGATGATATCGTAGATCAGCTTCGGCGTGGCGCCGTTGGCGATGACCATGTCGATGCCGGCCGCCCCTGCAATGCGGGCGGCGCGCAGCTTGGTGACCATGCCGCCGGTGCCCAGCGACGTGCCGTTGCCGCCGGCCAGGGCCTCGATCCCGGGGGTGATCTCCTCCACGACGGGAATGAGCTTCGCTTCCGCGTTGCCCCTGGGATCGGCGGTGTACAGCCCCTCGATGTCGCTCAGCAGCACCAGCAGGTCGGCCTGCACCGTGGCGGCCACGATGGCCGAGAGGGTGTCGTTGTCGCCGATGACGATCTCATCGGTGGCGATGGTGTCGTTTTCGTTGATGACCGGCAGCGCCCCCAGCTCCAGCAGCCGGTAGAGCGTGTTGTGGAAGTGGGCGCGGCGGGTCTCGTCCTCCACGTCGCTGCCGGTGACCAGCAGCTGGGCCACCGTGTGGTTGTATTCGGAGAACAGCCGGTCGTAGGCGTACATCAGCTCGCACTGGCCCACGGCGGCGGCGGCCTGCTTGGTGGGGATGTCGGTGGGCCGCTGGCTGAGGGACAGCTTGCCCACGCCCATGCCGATGGCGCCCGACGACACGAGGATCACCTCGTGCCCGGCATTCTTCACGTCGCTGAGCACCTTGCACAGCGCCTCCACCCGCCGGATGTTCATGTGCCCGGTGGGATGGGCGAGGGTGGACGTGCCCACCTTGACCACGATTCGCATGGAAATCACCTCGTGCGCGCCCTGCGGCGCGGATGCTTTGCCGGTATTGTAGCACAACCGGCGGCATGGAACAAGGGGAAAAGGGAAAAGAATATTCATCCCCCGCATAGATGTGTTATACTTCCGCCATGAATTCGTCATTTGTAATGGAAGCGTGGGCTGTGGTATAATGCGGGTAACGGGATCAGCAGGACTGCGAGGAGGGTTGCGTGCCGTGATGAGAAAGGTTTTGTGCGTTGTGGTCGCGCTATGCCTGTGCGCAGCGGCGGCGTTGGCCGAGGCGGAACGCTTTACCCTGCGCTTCGACGAGGGGTTTGCGCTGTCATTGCCCAAGGGGTGGGTCAGCTATCCCGCCGGCGAGGGCCCGATTCGCTATGCCCTTGGGGCGGGGGACGGCTCGCGCTATCTGTATATATTGATCCAGCCCACCCAGGCCGACAGCTTTGACGCCATGCGCGCGGCCATAGAGGCCAACGCCGATTGCCAGAGTACGAGCCTGCTGGAATTGAACGGCAGGGAATTCGCCGCCTTCATCGCGCCTGCCCTGAACGCCAGCGGCTGCGCCACGTTCTGCGACGGCCAGTTGATCACCTTCCTGTTTACCCCCCAGGACGATTCCGATTTCATGCTCGAGGCCGCTCAGATCATGGCGAGCATCAGGTTCTGACCGCCGGGCCTTATAAAATGAAAATTTACCTCGCAAAAATGTAAAATCTCACGTCGCCCCTTGCCTGAGTGACACCCATGTGCTATAATCAGCTTTGCGTGATTAATCCGATGCCGGCTCCGCCGGAGGGCCGACAGTCCGATTAGAGTGAGGTGAAAACCATGAAGGAGAACATCCATCCGAATTACGGCAAGGCGGTGGTCCGCTGTGTTTGCGGCGAGACCTTCGAGACCGGTTCCGTGAAGAAGGAGATGCGCGTTGATATCTGCTCAAAGTGCCATCCCTTTTACACCGGCAAGCAGAAGCTGGTTGACACCGGCGGACGTGTGGATCGCTTCAAGAAGCGCTACGGCATGTAGGCAAACGAGCATCGGCAGGGCAGTGCCTTGTCGATGCTTTTGCCGTATATGCGCGCAGAACCACCGACAAAAGGATCGGCGCGAAACGCGCCGGTCCTTTTGTAATTAGGAATTAGAAATTATTGTTGAAATGTCGTCATTCCATCATCCAAAGGAATCCGGCAAGGATTCCAACCGCCATTCCTAATTCCTCATTCCTAATTCCTCATTTATCCAAACAGGTGTGCTATGCCAAACAACGATACGATTAATATCCACGCCACCCCCGTCGCGGAAGGCGTGCGCATACAGGTGGGCAACGCCACGGCCTTTGCCGTCCGCCAGGAGAGCAAGGACGTGGCCCTGCGCCTGCGCCGGGAATACCACCCCGTCCGGGACGCCATGGAGCGCATACCGTTCCTGCGTGGCATACTGCGGCTGGTGCTCAGCGTAGCGGACTTCCTGGACGGCGTGGCGGAATCGGCCCAGCTGATGCCCCAGCATATCGTCAGGGGCACCCGCTTTGAGCAGCGCTTTGCCGAACTGTTCCGCGTGCGCCCCACCTCGCTGGTGGCCGCGGGCAGCGCACTGGCGATACTCCTGCTGATCGGGGGACTGGTGATCGCCGGGCCCTGGGCACTGGTGAAGTGGGTGCTGCCCCGCTTCGAGCTGTCCCGCAACGCCGTCAATGCCGTGGCCTGCGCCACGCGGGTGCTGTGCATGCTGCTGTGCGCGCTGCTCGTGCCCCGGCTGCGGGTGGTGAACCGCTTCGCCATGTACCGGGGCGCCATCAACAAGGTGCTCAACGCCATCCCCGGCGATGGGGGCGGGGACGTCACCCAGGCCGGGGCGGAGCGGGCGTCCCACCTGTCCCGCCGCAGCGACGCGGCCTTCGCGCTGTCGGTGCTGATGCTGTCGGTGATCGCCTTCGCCTTGATCCGCACCTTCACCCTGCCGGTGCAGGTGCTCGTGCGCGCGCTCACCGTGCTGGCCATCGCCGCCGTGTTCAACGAACCCCTTCGCCTGCTGGAAGCCGCCAGGCCCGGCCCCGTGATCAACTTTCTGTTGGGGCCCCAGCTGCTGCTGGAGCGCTGCTTCGTGCGCCGCGCCCATCCCCAGATGGTGGAGGTGGCGGTGTACGCCTACAACGCGGCGAAGGAAAACGATAAAACGAGGTAACCCATGATCATCTCTGAATGGCTGAAGCATGCCCGCGACCGACTGACGCAAAACAACTGTCCCGACCCCGATATCGACGCCCGGTGGATCGCCGAGGATGCCCTGGGCATGACCCGGCAGGCGCTGGTCTTTGAAGGCGACCAGGCCATCCCCCGGCACCAGCTGTGCAGGCTGGAGGCGATGCTGGACCGCCGCGCGGCGGGCGAACCGGTGCAGTACATACTGGGCAGCGCCGACTTCATGGGCCTGCGCTTCCGGGTGGACGGGGCCGTGCTGATCCCCCGCCAGGATACCGAGACCCTGGTGGAGGCGGCGCTGATCGAGCTGCGCCAGCGCCAGGGCAACCCGGCGCTGCTGGACCTGTGCACGGGCAGCGGCTGCGTGGGCCTGAGCCTGGCCTCGCTGGCCCCCAACGCCCGCATCACGCTGGCCGACATCAGCCCGGAGGCACTGGAGGTCGCCCGCGCCAACCAGAAGGCCCTGGGCGTCAAGGCCGAGCTTCGTCAGGGCGACCTGTTCAGCGCCGTGGGCCGGGAGCGGTTCGACATCATCGCGTCCAATCCGCCCTACATCCCCACCGGGGCCCTTTCTGGCCTCCAGCGGGAGGTGCGCTTCGAGCCGCGCATCGCCCTGGACGGCGGCGCGGACGGCCTCGACTTCTACCGCCGCATCGCCGAGGGCGCTGCCGATCACCTCAACCCCGGCGGAGCGATCTTCCTCGAGGTCGGCATTCACCAGGCCCAGCCCGTCCTCGACCTGGTCAGGGCAAAACTTCCCTGCACCCAGGCCGGAACGGTCAGGGACCTGAACGGGATCGAGCGGGTCGTATTCGGGAAAATGGAATAGAGGAGACCAATATGTCTGCATCGTACAACGAACAACAGCGCATCGCCGCCCAGCTGGAGGCCATCCAGGGGCGGTTTGAGGAGCTTTCGATACGCATCACGCTGCCGGAGGTCATCGCGGACACGGCGCTGTTCACGAACCTGATGCGCCAGCACAGCGAGCTTTCCGAACTGAACGACGTGGCGGTGGCTTACAGAAAGCTGCTGGACGACATCGAAGGCGCAAGGGAGATGCTGTCCGACCCGGACATGGCCGAGCTGGCCCGGGAGGAGCTGGACGAGCTGGAGCCGAAGCTGGACGAGGCCACCCGGGCCGCCCGCATCGCCCTGCTGCCCAAGGACCCGGACGATTACAAGAACGCGGTGCTCGAGGTCCGGGCCGGGGCCGGCGGCGACGAGGCCGGGCTGTTCGGGGCGCAGCTGCTGCGCATGTACAGCCACTACGCCGACAGCCAGGGCTGGAAGGTGGAGATGATCGAGGACGGCTCCACCGAGCTGGGCGGCCTGAAGGAGTCCGTGGTGCTGATCTCGGGCAAGAACGTGTTCCAGAAGCTGAAGTTCGAATCCGGTGTGCACCGGGTCCAGCGGGTGCCCGTCACCGAATCCTCCGGCCGCATCCACACCTCCACCGCCACGGTGGCCGTACTGCCCGAGGCCGAGGACGTGGAGGTGGAGATCAACCCGAACGACCTGCGCATCGACACCTACCGGGCCTCCGGCGCCGGCGGCCAGCACGTCAACCGCACCGACTCCGCCGTGCGCATCACCCATATCCCCACCGGCCTGGTGGTCACCTCCCAGGACCAGCGCAGCCAGATCCAGAACCGGGAAAAGGCCATGCGGGTGCTGAAGTCCCGCCTCTACGACCTCCAGCGCGAGCAGCAGGCCGGAGAGTACGCCGACAAGCGCCGCGTCCAGGTGGGCACCGGCGACCGCAGCGAGCGCATCCGCACCTACAACTTCCCCCAAGGGCGCGTCACCGACCACCGCATCGGGCTGACCCTCTACAAGATCGACGAGATCATGGAGGGACACCTGGACGAGATCATCGACGCCCTGACCCTTGCCGAGCAGACCGCACTGCTTAATGAGAATTAGGAATGAGGAATGGAGGTGCCAGCATGATCACTGTCCGCCCTGCGACGAAAGATGACATTCCCGCCCTGATGGCCCTGCTGGTGCAGGTGAACATGGTGCACCACAACGGCCGGCCCGACCTGTTTAAGGGCCCGACCACGAAGTATACCGAAGCCGGGCTCTCGGCCATACTCGCCGACACCGCCACCCCGGTGTTCGTCGGCGTGGACGAATCGGGCCGGGTGCTGGGCCACGGCTTCTGCGTGATGCAGCACAGCGGCGGACAGCTGATGGAGGAGCACGATACCCTCTATATCGACGACATCTGCGTGGATGAAGCGGCCCGGGGCCTGGGCGTGGGCCGCGCCCTCTACGACCACATTCTCGCCTATGCCCGCCAAAAGGGCTGCTACAACGTCACCCTGAACGTCTGGACCTGCAACCCCGGCGCGATGCGCTTTTACGAAAAGCTGGGCCTGAAGCCCTATAAGATAGGAATGGAAATGATTCTTTAAAGGAGCCAATCACCTTGCAAACCAAACTTCTCCCCGTTACCCCCGAGAGCCTATCAGAGGCCGGTGAGCTGATCCGTTCGGGCGCGCTGGTGGCCTTTCCCACCGAAACCGTGTATGGCCTGGGGGCGAACGCGCTGGATGCCGCCGCGGTAAAGCGCATATTCGCGGCGAAGGGCCGCCCCGGGGACAACCCTTTGATCGTGCACATCAGCGCGATCGACCAGCTGGCACCGCTGATCGCCTGTGACCCGGCGCCGGCGGCCCTGAAGCTGATGGCCGCCTGCTGGCCCGGGCCGATGACGCTGATCTTCCCGAAGTCCGCCGCCGTGCCTGCCGAGGTCACCGCAGGGCTGGACACCGTGGCGATACGCTATCCCGCCCACCCGGCGGCCCGGGCCCTGATCGACGCCGCGCGTCGGCCCATCGCCGCGCCCAGCGCCAACCGCTCCGGTCGGCCAAGCCCCACCACCGCCGCCCACGTGCTGGAGGACATGGACGGCCGCATCCCGCTGATACTTGACGGCGGTCCCTGCGATGTGGGCCTGGAATCCACCGTCATCGACGTCACCGGCGACGTTCCCCGCATACTGCGCCCCGGCGGCGTCACCCCCGAGCGCATCGAGGCCGTCTGCGGCAGCGTGGTGGTGGATGACGCCGTGTTGCGCCCGCTGCACGAGGGCGAGCGCCCCCGCAGCCCCGGCATGAAGTACCGCCACTATGCGCCTGCGGGGGCGCTGACCATCGTGCAGGGCGAGGAAAGCGCCGTGATCGGGGACATTCGCCGCCTCTACGACGATGCGCTCGCCCAGGGCAGGCGTCCCCTCATACTGGCGCTGGATGCCCATATCCCCGCCTATGGTGATCGGCGGGTGCTGTCCTTGGGCGTTGATGCCGAGGCCATGGCCCGCTCGATGTTCGCCCGCCTGCGGGAGGCCGACGGGCTGGGCGCGGACGTCCTGTTCTCCGAGGCCATCGCCACTGACGGCGTGGGTCTCGCGGTGATGAATCGCCTTGAGCGCGCAGCCGGATTTTGTGTCAAAAATTTGTAATATTTAACACTGATATAACCATGTTGTTTCCGGTTCGTGATATTATAGCTACCAAGGATTTCTAAAGGAGGATTTTCTTATGCGTAAGTATGTTTCCAAGAGTCTCGCTATCGCGCTGGCTCTCATGCTGGTCATCGCTTCCGTCGCCTGCTTGGCCGAGATCAGGCAGGTCCGCGAACTCGAAGGCTATGAGCCGATAGACGGGGAGAGCCACTACGCCATTTACACCGTCTGGGAAGGCGAAGCCACCGAGGATGGCGGCATCAGCTCCGGCAAGGTCGTGGACGAGGTCCGCGAAGTCGAGCCCCATGAGTTCGACAAAGATGGCGTCTGCGTTCTGTGCGGCTATGAGCTGCCCGTGATTCCCGTGGGTGGCGACGACGACGACGATGACGA
>JAFRJF010000043.1 GCA_017432405.1 Clostridia bacterium
CCCTAATCCCTATTCCCCTTGGCGTCAGCTCGATAAATCAGTATTTGTACGCGCTCAAAAGTAACCTTTATTCCCCGGCATACGCGATGCCGTCCAGCTGGAACAGCAGCCCGTCCTGTCCGCCGACGTGGGCAAACTCGGTCTGTATGGATTTGCGCACCGGGTATTTGCCGTGGAAGCGTTCCTTGATGACCTTCTCCATGACGGGGATGTTCCACACGTCCCGGAACAGGCAGTCCATCTGCACCACGTTTTCCAGCGTCAGGCCCACCATGGCCAGCCGCTTCTCCATCTCGTCGATGGCGCCGTTGACCTGGGCCTCGATGCCCTGGCCCACGTTGCCGGCGCAGTAATTGAGGAAGACCAGATTCCCGGCTTTGATGACGCCGGAGTGCGCCCATTCCTCGTTGACATCGTATCGCTCGATTGCGCTCATGCTTCCGCCTCCTCTTCCAGCGCCTCAACATAAAAGCTCACCGGCCTGAACCCGTCGTTGCAGCTGATCATGGCAGACCTTGGGTCCTTCATCCAGCCGTCGTAGAAGTTCTTACCGCCGTGGGCCAGCGTCATCACGAAGGGGGAAAGGGTTTCCCAGGCGCTGTCGCACATGCCCTCGGGCTTCGCCCAGCCGTTGCAGGTGAAGGTTCGCCCCTCCCACATGCCGCAGGCGTGCTCGATGGGGTTTTCGTATTGTGCCATTAAGTCGTCATACCTTGCCATACGCACAACGGTGATTTTTACCTTTTTCATGCTGCCTCCGCTCGTCTATTACAATTCCATTTCCCGGTAGATGCGCTTTATAAACGCGGATTTGTGTCCGATGTATCCGTCGATATCATACGGATGGAGCGCCGCACCTTCCTCCTTGACGCGGCCATAGGCCTTCGCCACGTCGGGATGAACGCGCAGGTAATCCCTGAAGGCGATATGTCGCTTCAGCTCCTGGGAATCCTGTGGGCAGACATACAGGTGGTGCTTCCGCAAATGGGTCTTGCCCTCATATCCAAAAGCCTCCCGACCGGCGATGCCGAGGTCGCCTTCATGGTGATACCCGACGGCCTTCAGCGCAGAAACGACGGCACCAAACGAGGCGTAATCCCTGATGACGACGTCGATGTCGATGGTCGGCTTTGCGGACAGCCCGGGCACGGACGTGCTGCCGACGTGCTCGATCGCAAGGGCCAGTTCGCCAAGCGAATCCCGGATTTCGGAGGCGATGGCCTCAAAGTCCTGCGCCCAGCGTTCGTCATAGGGTACGACGACGATATGCCTTGTGATCATGTGCGCCGATCCTCACGATAAAGTCTATTATCCCGGATTCCTGTGGGTCATCTTTTCGCGTCGTCTGCGCTTCTGCCGCGACTGCTCGCCGCTGGCCATGACCTTTTCGCCCTTCAGGGCCAGCATCTGATCGCGCAGCTGGGCGGCCTTCTCGAAGTCCAGGTTGTTGGCAGCCTGGAGCATCATCTCCTCCAGTCGCTCGATGGCCATGCGCTTCTCCTCCTCGTCCATGCCGGAGGCGGCGCCTGAATCGTCGGGCTTGCGGGTGACCTCCATCAGCTCGCGGATGGCGGTGCGCACGGTCTGGGGTTCGATGTGGTTTTCCTCGTTGTACTTCTGCTGGATCTCCCGGCGGCGGTTGGTCTCGCTGATGGCCCGCTGCATGGAATCGGTGATGGCGTCGGCGTACATGATGACGCGCCCGTCCACGTTCCGCGCCGCGCGGCCGATGGTCTGGATCAGGCTGGTCTCGCTGCGCAGGAAGCCTTCCTTGTCCGCGTCCAGTATGCAGACCAGGCTGACCTCCGGCATGTCCAGGCCCTCGCGGAGCAGGTTGATGCCCACCAGCACGTCGAATTCGCCGCTGCGCAGGCCGTGGATCAGCTTGATGCGCTCCAGCGTCTCCACGTCCGAGTGCAGGTATTCCACCCGGATGTCCATCTCCCGAAGGTACTGGGTCAGGCTCTCGGCCATCTTCTTGGTCAGGGTGGTCACCAGCACGCGCCCGCCCGCCTCGGTGACGGTACGCAGCTCGCCCAGCAGGTCGTCCACCTGGCCGGTGGCGGGGCGCACGACGATCTCCGGGTCGATCAGGCCCGTGGGGCGTATGATCTGCTCCACCACCTGCTCGGCCCGCTCCAGCTCGTAGGGGCCGGGGGTGGCGGAGACGTAGATGGTCTGGCCCGCCCGTTCCTCGAACTCGTGGAACTTCAGGGGCCGGTTGTCGTAGGCGGCGGGCAGGCGGAAGCCGTAGTCCACCAGCGTGCGCTTGCGGGCGAAGTCGCCGTTGTACATCGCCCGGATCTGGGGCACGGTCACGTGGGCCTCGTCGATGAAGATCAGGAAGTCCTTGGGGAAGTAGTCCATCAGCGTAAACGGCGCTTCCCCGGGCTGGCGGCCGTCGAAGTAGCGGGAATAGTTCTCGATGCCGCTGCAATAGCCGATCTCCCGCATCATCTCGATGTCGTAGTGCACCCGCTGCTCCAGCCGCTGGGCCTCCAGCAGCCGGTCGTTGTCCCGGAAGTCCTTCAGCCGCAGGGCCAGGTCCGCCTCGATCTGCTCGATGCACCTATCCAGCTTGTCCTTGCTGGTGGCGTAGTGGGAGGCGGGGAAGATCAGCACGTGGTTCATCAGCCGAAGCACCTTGCCGGTGACCATGTCGATCTCGCTGATGCGCTCGATCTCGTCCCCGAAGAACTCCACCCGCACGCCCCGCTTTTCCGACGCCGCGGGGATGATCTCGATCACCTCGCCCCGCACGCGAAAGGTGCCGCGCTCGGGCTCGAAGTCGTTGCGGGTGAACTGGATGTCGATGAGGCGGCGGATCAGGTCGTCCCGGTCGATCTCCATGCCCTCCCGCAGGGATACAGACAGCCCCTCGTATTCCTCCGGGTCGCCCAGGCCGTAGATGCAGCTGACCGAGGCCACGATCACCACGTCCCGCCGCTCCGCCAGCCAGCTGGTGGCGCTGTGGCGCATGCGGTCGATCTCGTCGTTGATCGAGGAATCCTTCTCGATGAAGGTGTCCGTGGAGGGGATGTAGGCCTCCGGCTGGTAATAGTCGTAGTAGGACACGAAGTAGCCCACGGCGTTTTCCGGGAAGAATTCCCGGAACTCCGCGGCCAGCTGGGCCGCCAGGGTCTTGTTGTGGGCGATGACCAGCGCCGGGCGGTTGGCGTTCTTGATGATGTTGGCCATCGTGAAGGTCTTGCCCGACCCGGTGACGCCCAGCAGCACCTGGTGCCTCATGCCCTTCGCCAGCCCCTCGGTCAGCTTCTCGATGGCCTGGGGCTGGTCGCCGGTGGGCGAATATTCGGAATGGAGCTTGAACATGGACATGGCGGATTCCTTTTGCTTAATGAATTATCTGATATAATTATACCACCTGCGTGGTTGAATGAAAACAGGAATGGAGAAGTTTAAAGTGGTGTTCGATAAAAATGCCGAGGGATACCGTTTTTACGGGGGCCCCGGCGGTTTTTGTTTTTTGTTTACCCTAATTTGTACCCTATTTTATGGCGTCCTGCCAGTAGGCGGCGAGTTTTTCGGCACCGGTTCTGCCTGCGTCGTCAGTATAGGCGGCATAGATGTCCAGCGTAATACTGGCGTGTTTGTGGCCCAGGTTGTGCTGGACGGTCTTAATATCGACACCGGATCGCAGGGCAGCGACGGCGTAGGAGTGGCGCAGGTCGTGGGGGCGGAGGGTTGGCATGTTCAGCGGTTCGCGGATGTGGTTAACTGCGTTGCCGATGGTGGATTGAGCCAGGTTCCAGCCGGTTGAGGTACGAAACACCAGGTCGCGTGTGATTTCATCATCATGCCAGTCAGCGCCAGCAGCGAGGCGGGCTGAGGCCTGGTCCTTGCGCTGCTGTTTCAGTAGGGCGACGGCTTGGGGAGCAAGATGGATCGTGCGAACTTCGCCGTCCTTCGGTGGTTCGATGCGGCGATCTCCGCGGTTCAGCTGGCGCAGCTGGCGCTCCACTCGCAGGGTGGCGGCATCGAGGTCGATGTCGGACCAGCGCAGACCGCGCAGCTCGCCCACGCGCAGGCCCGTGAACAGCAGGAAGATCAGCTCATTCGGGACGGGGGTGTTTTTCGCAGCCTTGATGAAGGCCGGGATGTGTTCGCGGTCCACGATGGCGAATTCGTTTTTGACCAGGCGCGGGCCCTTGACCTTCTCCACGGGGTTGTCGTTGCGAATGCCGGCTTCGATGGCACAGTTCATGCAAGCGGAGAGAATGCCACGCGCGTGCTGGATCGTGGCGGGAGATTTGCCCGCCTTGGTCATTTCAGAGACCATGCGGCGAACATGGACCGGCGAGAAGGCGGCGACCTTGACATTGCCGAAGGCGGGGCGCATGTGCTTGTCGATCACGGCCTTGTAGGTATCCACGGTGCGGCCGGTAGTGTGGCCCTGGTAGTCGCGCAGCCAGGTGTCGAACCACTGGCTCATGGACATGGTGGACGGCTCCAGCCAGGTACCGTTGTCCACGCTGTGCGTGGCGGCGCGCAGGGCCTCGCCGCAGGCCTTGGGCGTCTTGGCGTACACGCTGTGCTGCCGCCCGTCGGAGCCGGTGTAGCGGCCCTCGTAGGTGCCGTCCTTGCGCTTGCGGATGGAGCCCATACCGTTGAGGGCGCGGGTGCCTGATTTGGACATGGGGGTCACCTCCTACTGATTCTGTGAAAGCAAGTCATCTAACGAGGAATCGAATACTATTCGAGTGACATCAATGTTTTTGCGTTCTTCATCGCATATTGCATCGAATTCGTCCTCTGTACCTTCAAAGTAAAGTCTCTCGGCTTTATGGAAATAATCCCAACCGTCGAATTCCTCTAAAGAAGAAGGCAAAAACACATATTTAACTCCGCAACTGTTAAATATGTTGTTCCGCATTTTCTTAATTCCATGCGATATGATGGCGCTTTCAATGTTGTCGAGTGCGAAAACGCCTTCCAACTCAATAACATCCATCATTATGCCGTCAACCTCATAAGCAGGTGCGACATATACTTTTTCACTTTTCCCTCTATAATCTTCTATGATTATCTTGTCATGGTCGATATAGTATTCAAAATCAGAAATTGGTGTGTATTCCGTCGACCAAATAGATTCGACAACAGGCGGCTTTGTAACCTGACGTTCTTTAGCTTTTCCATCATTATTTATTGATGTCGAAATGGTGGTCGTGGTCGGTTGTGTCATAACTGATTCCGAATTGTTCTCTTTGTGATTTCCAGATGTAGCGGATACAATAGCCAGCACGATTATTATTACTATGACTGTTGCACAGCCAATGCCGCCTTGCGCTTGTTGCTTCTCTGTATATCCACAATCCGGGCATAGCCCAATAGATTCTTGTTTACGGTCACTGGAGTATGTGCGTCTACCTGACGGAACAACCCAGCTTTTCTTAATGCCGGTTCTATAATACCGCGTCGTTGACTTTGTTCCTGCTGATCGTAATTCGTAATGAAAACGATCGCTTCCACACTTCGGACAATTAGGCATGGTATATTCCTCCTTCTTCTTACTGCTGTTCATCCATTGAATGAGTTGGTATTAGAATAATCAGGCCGTTGTCTCGGTGTCTGACTTGGAACCTTTTTTCATATCAGGATTGGCGGCGAGGCCGCGGGCGGTGCCAATGAGAGCAGACTGTCCGATGCTATGGTTCCGCCACAAGCGCGCTCAGCCTGGATAACCTGAGCACCACGGTCAAGGTGTTCATTGAGCAAGCCGGCAGTACGTGGCAGAAGATCAAGGACTTCCTGAGGAGCGTAGGTATCAACATCAATACCGGCGGCGTGATTGCAAATGGACAGTTCAAGCGCTTCGCCTCCGGCGGCATTACCACCAATGCGGGCGTCTATCATCCCTTCGCCGCCGGCGGCGTCATCTCCGGCGGCATGGCGCGGTACCTTGCGAACGTGCCCCACTACGCCGGCGGCACCACCCGGGCCCACGGCACGATATTTGTGGCCGGCGAGGCGGGGCCGGAGATCATGGGCCACATCAACGGGCGCACGGAGATCCTGAACAAGTCCCAGCTGGCCCAGACGATGTACAGCGCGGTGCTGTCGGCCATGAGCCAGGCGGTCAGCGCCCTGGGCACGTTCCTGTCCGGACAGCTGGCGAACTGCACCAACGCCATCGTGAAGACCGTCAGCGGCCTGTCCGCCGTGGCGAACATACAGTATCACCAGCCCGTCATGGCCACCGGCACGGTGCTGCCCTACGACGTGGCGGCGCAGATCGCCCGGGCGGGCATGGACATCCAGAACACCCTGGACGCCAACAACGAGGACCTGATACAGACCATCATATCGGTGGCCGGTCAGATCGTGGCGGCGGTTCAGGCGTCTGGAAGGAATCAACAGCAGGGCACGGCCAACAACGGCCTGACCGCCCAACAGGTCATCGACGACATCAACCGGCGGGCGCAGATGTTCGGCAGCTCGCCGGTGTTGAATTGAGGAGGCGCGATTTATGGCAAAGCCTGTACTGATCATCAATAACCACGATTACGCGCCGCTGGTGGAGGAATTGAACCTCACAAACAACGACCTGGACGCCGAGGGCAGCGGGCGGGACGTGCAGACCGGGCTGATGTACCGCACGCGGATCGCCACGAAGCTGAAGGCGGAGGTGAAGCTGCTGCGGCTCCAGCAGGCACAGCTACAGCAGCTCATGGCCGACATCTCCGGCACGTTCTACAGCGCCACGGTGGTGGACCCCACCACCGGCACGCGGGTGACGAAATCCTTCTACACCTCCGAACGCCCCTTCGGCGCCCAGCGCCTGAACAAAAAGACCGGCGCGCCGTATTATGACGGGGTGACGTTTTCGATGATCGAAAGATAAAAAAGGAGCGAATACCATGCAAGCCACCTCTTTAACCTGGGAGGGCCTCTTCGCCGCCGGCGCGGCGCTGCAGGCGCGGGCGACCGTCGGCGGGACGGTTTATACCGACATCTCCGCGCCGGTGATCCACCGGGCGACGATGCAGGACAGGCTGGCCGTGGGCAACGTGGTCAGCGCGTCGCTGGCGCTAGCGCTGCGGGGGGCCGTGAACCTGCCCAGGTCGGCAGCCGTGGTCATCGAGGTTCGGCTGAACGACGGGGAGACGGCATCGGAGTGGCTGCCCCAGGGCACGTTTTACGTCTCCCGGCGGATGCGCGACCCGGTGACGGGGCTGCTGGCGCTGGAGTGCTACGACGCGCTGCTGAGGGCCAACGGAACCTGGACGCCCTCGGCGGGGGAATGGCCCCGGACGATGGCGGCGGTGACGGCGGAGCTGGCGGCGCTGCTGGGCGTGGCGCTGGACAGCCGGACGGTCATTCCCACTGGCGCGGCCTACGCCATGAGCGAACCGGCGGAGGGCACGACCATCCGGGACGCGCTGTCCCTCGTCGGCCAGGCGGCGGGCGGCAACTGGATCATGACGCCGGCGGGCAGGCTGCGGCTGGTGCGCCTCGGGGAGGCCGGCGACACCGTGGACGTGGCCGGCGTGGTGGGCGGCATCGACGTGGGCCGGGCGGGAACCATCACCGGCGTGCGCAGCACCGTGGACGGCGTGGCCACCCTTACCGGGGACGATACCGGCATCGTCGTGGACGTGACCGTCGCGCCGGTGATCGCCGCGGAGCTGGCGGAGAACCTGATCGGGCTTTCATACCAGCCCTTCAGCCTGGCGGGGGCCATCTACGACCCGGCGGCGGAGCTTGGGGACCGGGTGCGCGCGGGGGCGGGCGGCGAGGTGGCGTCGGCGCTGTGCAGCGAGCGGGCCGTCCTCGGACCGGCCTTCCGGGGGAATATCGCCGCCCCCGACCCGGGGGAGCTCAGCGACGAATATCCCTACATCAGCAAAAA
This sequence comes from Clostridia bacterium, assembly GCA_017432405.1. The sequence continues at coordinate 7,871 of JAFRJF010000043.1, forward strand.
CGAAAGCGCGATCAGCCTGCTGAAGGCCCGGGTGCAGGAGCTCTCCGACACCGCTGTGGCCGGCACGACGATCCTGTACGCCTCCGGGGCCTCGGCCACCGACCCGCCCGCGGAGGGCTGGAGCACGACGCCGCCGGAACACGTGGACGGGAGGTACGTCTGGCAGAAGGTGGTGACGCTCTATGCCGACGGCAGGAGCGAGACCTCGGAGGCGGTGAACATCACCGGCGCGGACGGTGAGGACGCCACGGTGCTGCGCATCGATTCCAGCCGGGGCACCGTGTTCAAGAACAACCAGGTCTCCACGGTGCTGTCCGTGGCGATCTACCACGGCTCGGACCGCATCACCGACACGACGGCGCTTGCGCGGGCGTTCGGGGTGGGCGCGTATCTTCAGTGGAGCTGGCAGCGCATGGGCGAGGATCGCTACGGCATCATATCGTCGGATGACAGCAGGATCGGCGACGGGGGCTTTACCTTCACCCTTTCACCGGCGGATGTGGATACGAAGGTGACATTCATGTGCGAGCTCATTGTGAACCAATAAGAGAGGAGAGAACAACATGGCCATCAAGTCCAGCGACCAGATCAGCATCGTTGACATTACCGATGCCTATTCCGTAATTCTGACCAACGATTCCTACACCTTTCCCGGCACCGTCAACGCGGCCAAGGCGGGCAGCTGCACCACGCAGATCATCGCCATGCGCGGCGCGGAGCAGGTCGCCGCGTCGGTGAACCTGAGCAACGTGACCAAGCCCACGGGCATCACCGTCACCAAGGACAGCGACGCCACATCGCCCACGCTGACCATCACGGCCAGCACGTCCTTTACCACGGCGGGCGTGGTGAAGATTCCCGTGGTGGTGGACGGGGACATCACCATCAACAAGGAATTCTCCGTGGCCATCGCCTTCACCGGCCAGACCGGGCAGACCGGCCCCCAGGGGCCCCAGGGCGAGACCGGCGCGACGGGCAACGGCGTGGCCAGCGTGGCGATCACCTACCAGGCCGGCTCCAGCAACACCACGCCGCCCACCGGCACCTGGTCCAACACGCCGCCCACGGTGTCGGAGGGGCAGTACCTGTGGACGAAGATCGTGTTCACCTACACCGACGCGAGCACCTCCAACCCGATGTATTCGGTGGCGAAGCAGGGCGTCAGCGGCTCCAGCGCCCAGTGGTACACCGGCACCGGCATTACCGGTACCAGCACCACGCCCACCTCCTTCAGCGGCTCCGGCGTTTCCAGCGCGAAGGTGGGCGACATGTACCTGAACACCAGCACCTACAACACCTACCGCTGCACCGTGGGCGGCGCGCCGGCGGCGGCCAAGTGGGTGTACGTCAACAACATCAAGGGCCAAAAGGGCGACCAGGGCGTCGCCGCGATTTCCATCGCCATCTCCTCCTCCAACGGCACCATCTTCAAGAACAGCGCCATCGAGACCGTGCTGACGGCCCATGTGTACCAGGGCGGCGTGGAGGTCACCGGCGCGGCGCTGACGGCGCTGGGGACGATCAAGTGGTACAAGGACGGCAGCAGCACCGCCGCGGCCACGGGCCAGACGCTGACGATCTCGGCGGGTGACGTGACCAACAAGGCGACCTATATCGCGCAGTTGGAGGGGTAAGCATGGCGATAAAGGCATCTGGGGCGATCACCCTGTCCAGCGTCGTAGATGTCTGGTCAACGACGCGGTATTACCTGCTGCAATCCTCTACCCAGGCCCCACCTGCCAGGCCCACGACGAATCCGCCGACGGGGGGCTGGGACGACACGGAGCCGACCTACACCTCCGGTTCGACCAATACGCTGTACTTCACGGACCTGACCGTGTTCTCAGACGGCTCCTGGGCCTATTCCCTGGTTTCGGTATCGTCGGCCTACGAGGCGGCGAAGGCGGCCTGGAACAAGGCCCAGGCTGCCCAGAACGCGGTAAACGCGCTGGACGACAATCTTACCCAGCAGGAGATCTTCAACCGCCTGACGGACAACGGCGCGGCTCAGGGGATGGTGCTGTATGACGGGCAGCTGTATGTCAACGCCAGCTATGTCAACGCGGGCCGGATGAACGTCGGTCGCATCGACTTCAACGAGCCGGAAAGCTATTACGACGTCCCGGACGAGAACGATCCGGATTCACTGCTGAGCGGGCAGACGGTGGCGGACGGCTGGATCGTCAACACCTCCGGCAGCGGGAACATAACGGTCTTTTCCTGCGGGTTTGCCATTCCATTGCGGGGAAAGACGGTCACAGTGACATTTGCCTTCAACGGCAATTTGGACGGTGGGGAAAATACCTGGACATCTATTAGCGACAATGCCCTTGAAATGGTGGATATTCAGGATTGGCTTGTTCCGAGCTCCGGCACCCCATCAAACCCATACACTTATTCGGTGACCGTGCCGAGTGACGCAATGTCTTTCCGCATCGCCATGCAATGCGCCGGGATAAAACAGATTGCGGTGTCTCTCAGCAGCCCGGTAACACCATCGGAAAGCATTGTGTACAACTACGAAGGACAGAAGTTCGGCGAAGGTAACACTTTCTTCCGACTTTACCGGGACGGCACTTTGATCACGACCGGAAAGAGCATGTTCAACGGCGCGACGCGAATCAGCAATTTATATCTGAATCGCCCGTTGGCCATGGAATATGGCGGCACTGGTGGAATTAGGCTGGTAAACGTATCCACTACGGCGCAAATATCCGACCTACCCGCCGGCCATTATGCATCTGTTGCGTTTGAAAATCCGAATGCAACCAAATATAGATTGCTCTGTATCAGCGGATGGCGTGTCCCTGATGAAATTATAGTGACGAATGTCGGCACAAATGCAAATGGCTCTGTGAATCTTGTTCGTTTTGATATTTACAACCTCGGTACAAGCACCAAGAGCGGAACCGCGACAATCCAATGGTTGGCGGTACAACTAAACTAAAGGCGACATAATGATCCGACGGTCAGCCAACCAAACACGCGAGGTGAGCTGACGCGGCGGCACCCATCCAGCGGCACGCAACATACCATGATAAGAAGGAGTGATTCAAATGTCAGTGAAGATCGGCAGCGCGCGCATCGACGAGAACGGCAGGGCCAAGGGCGGCAAGGCGGGGGACCAGACCGGCAGGGAGGTCAGCACCCAGAGCTGGTACAGGCACGCCAAGGGCTGGCGGGTGTTCCGGGCGAAATCCGCTGAAGTGGCGGCGAAGATCGCCCAGGACATGCAGTGGGCCTGCGACAACAGCCACATCGGTTACGACCAGGGCCAGCGGCTGACGCTGTACGACGTCTCAAAGCCCCTGGGCTTCAACTGCCACCTGGTCAAGACCAACTGCGAGACGGACTGCTCGGTGCTGGTGCGGGTGTGCTGCGCCTACGCGGGCGTGACCCTGCCCAACTTCCGCACGCCCACCGAGCCGGCGGCGCTGCTGGACAGCGGCGCGTTCGTGGAGCTGAAGGGCGCGAAGTACACCGAAAGCGACAAGTACCTGAAGCGGGGCGACATCCTGGTGACCCGCACCCAGGGCCACACCGTGGTGGTGCTGAGCGATGGGAGGAAGGCGAGGAAGGACGATCCCGTCACCGGCGACCTGAAGCGCGGCGACAGCGGCGAAGCGGTGAAGGCCCTGCAGCAGCTGCTGCTGAAATGGAACCCGGACTGCCTGCCGGCGTACGGCGCGGACGGCGACTTCGGCAGGGAGACCGAGGACGCGGTGAAGGCGTTCCAGAAGTCGGCGAAGCTGAAGGAGACGGGGATCTACGACGCGGCCACCGAGGCGGCGCTGAAGGCGGCCACCTACGGCCACGTGAAGATCACCGGCGGCAGTGTGAACGTGCGCTCTGCTCCCGGCACGTCCTCCCGTGACATCGGCACGGTGCACAAGGGCGACATCCTGATCTACCAGGGCCTTACCGAGGAGGCCGACGGCAAGCCCTGGTATCTGATCATCCACGACAACGCCAACGGCTGGGTGAGCAGCAAGTATGCCCAGCTGATCGAATGAGACGGGCGCTTCGCCTGACCCTCGCCGTGGTCATCATGACCGTGGCGCTTTTTATTGCCCTGGTGACCGTTCGGCGCTGGGCGGGGCACGAGGGCTTCGACCCGTACTTCATCGACTACGACAAGCCGGGAATCGACATCACGAGCGAGGGACCGTAACCGATACAAAAGGAGCCGTGATCATGCACTATGGACATCACACGCCAGATCCAAACTGCCGTAGCCCGTGCCGACCTGCTGCTGTGCCGGCTGCTGGCGCTGCCGTGGAAGCGCCTCGCGGTTTCGCTGCTGCTGGCCTGGCTGGCGATACACGTAACAAAGGCGGTGATAAAGGATGGACAACACGATAATCGTAGCCCTGATCGGCCTGGCCGGTTCAGGGCTGGGCGCCTTCGGCGGTGTCATGGCGTCGGCGCGGCTGACGCAGTACCGGCTGAAGAAGCTGGAGGAGAAGGTGGACAAGCACAACAGCGTCATCGAGCGCACCTTCAAGCTGGAGGGGCGCATGACGGAGGTTGAGCACGACATTCGGGACCTGAAGGAAAGGAGATAG
>JAFRJF010000044.1 GCA_017432405.1 Clostridia bacterium
GGGGTGCAGACGCCGGAGTAGATGCCGCCCAGCAGCAGAACCACGGTGAACAGCGCGGGCGCGGCCACGACGGTGGCCTTCAGGAAGGCCTTGAAGCTCATGCGCACGCCGGCGGGATAATTGCGCTTTTTCGAGATAAAGAAGCAGTAGATGGAAAGGAATACGGCCAACAGTACGCCGGGCACCATGCCGCCCATGAACAGCTTGCCCACGGACGCGCCGGAGAGCATGGCGTAGATGACCATGGGGATCGACGGCGGGAAGATGGGGCCGATGGTGGCGGTGGCGGCGGTGATGGCACAGGAGAAGGGGGCGTCGTAGCCCTCGGCTTTCATCTGCTCGATCTCCATCACGCCGATGCCGCTGGCGTCCGCCACGGCGGAGCCGGTCATGCCGGAGAAGATCAGGGAGATCAGCACGTTCACCTGGGCCGTGCCGCCCTTCAGGCGGCCCAGCAGGCCGTTGCAAAAGGCAAACATGCGGTCCGTGATGTCGGCTTCGTTCAGCACGTTGGCCATGAAGATGAACAGCGGCGCGGCCAGCATCGTGTAGTTGGCGAACATGTTGCCTGTGAGCACCGTGGCGATCTGGCCCAGCTGGGCCGGGGACTTGATCAGGAAAAACACGATGGAGGCGGTGAGCATCGAGAAGGAGATGGGCATGCGGATCAAAAAGCACACGACCATCGTCGCGAATACCGCGAATATCGCCCAGTTCACGCTTCAGCCACCTCCCTGACGTCCTTGCCGGTCACGGCCTTGTACTCCTTCCAGCTGGCCTTCATGTAGAACAGGCACCGGAAGGCGCACTCGAACAGCATCCACAGGAAGGGCGCGAAGACCACCTTGTACGGCATCTTCAGTATGCCGGTGGTCATGGTGGAGGCCATCAGGCTGTTCAGGCAGGGCACGAATATGATGGCGATCAGCACCACCAGCGCGGCGTTGTACACCAGCTTGCTGATCAGCTGGCCGATGGGGGGCAGCTTGTCGTAGAGCAGGCTGAACACCACGTGCTCGTCCCGCTTCAGGGCGATGCCGCTGCCGAAGAACATGCAGTACATGTAGCCGAGGATGGAAACCTCGTAGCTCCAGGGTATGGCGAAGCGAAGTATGTAGCGGCAGAAGATGGTCATCATGAAGGTGACGAATACCACCACGAAGGAAACCATGGGCACGCCTTCGCTGAGGACCGTCATCAGCTTTTCGCCCAGCTTCGCTTCCGGAAAGGCCAGCAGCGCGGCCAGAAGGAGCAGGCCGAGTACGATGAGAAAGGCAGTTGTCATAGCGTCGCATTCCCCCAGACATATGATCATTTTATACATACATTATACCGTCAGGGGACGCTAATTTGGCGCTAAGAAAAGCGGCGGAATCGCTTCGATTCCGCCGCAGGAGGGAACACCCGATCAGCCCACGCCCATCGTGTTGGGGATGAACATGATGATCTGGGGGATGTAGGTGCACAGCAGGAGCAGCAGGATCATGATGGCCACCATGGGCAGTATTTCCTTGATGACCTTGGACATCTGCGTCTTGCCGATGCCGGTGACGATGAACAGCACCATGCCGAAGGGCGGGGTGGACAGGCCGATCATCATGTTCAGGCAGATGACCACGCCGAAGTGCACCAGGTCGATATTGAACATCTTCACCAGGGGCAGCACCATGGGCACGAAAACGTACTGGATCGTGGACACGTCCATCACGCAGCCCAGGAACAGGAACACCACGTTGATGACCAGCAGGAACAGGTACTTGTTGTCGGTCAGGCCCACGACCCAGTTGGCGATCTGTATGGCCACCTGCTCGCGGGAGATGATGTAGCTGAACAGCAGGCTCGTGCCGGTCAGCAGCGCCAGCGTTGCGGTGTTGGCAGCGGTCTTCCTGATGACGTAGATCAGCTTCTCGACGCCCATGCTCCTGTATACCAGAAACGCGATCAGCAGCGCCCAGGTGCTCGCCAGCGCGCCGGCCTCGGTGGGGGTGCAGACGCCGGAGTAGATGCCGCCCAGCAGCAGAACCACGGTGAACAGCGCGGGCGCGGCCACGACGGTGGCCTTCAGGAAGGCCTTGAAGCTCATGCGCACGCCGGCGGGATA
>JAFRJF010000045.1 GCA_017432405.1 Clostridia bacterium
GCATCTCCAAGCCCGGACTGCGCGTTTACGCCAGGAGCAGCGAGATTCCGAAGGTCCTGGGTGGCCTGGGAATCGCCATCGTGTCCACGTCCAAGGGCGTGATGACCGATAAGGAAGCCCGCAATGCGGGTATCGGCGGCGAAGTTCTGGCCTATATCTGGTAATATATTTGGAGGTGCACTAGAATGAGTCGAATCGGTAGACTTCCGATTCAGGTTCCCGCCGGCGTGACCGTGACCATCGCGGACGACAACACCGTGACCGTCAAGGGCCCCCTGGGCGAGCTGAGTCAGAAGGTTAACAAGGATATCAAGGTCGAACAGGTCGGCACCGAGATCATCGTGTCCCGCCCGTCCGACAGCAAGCCCCACCGCTCGATGCATGGTTTGTACCGGTCCCTGATCAACAACATGGTCACCGGCGTGACCAAGGGATTCGAGAAGAAGCTGCACATCGAAGGCGTCGGCTGGCGTATTGCCGAGTGGAACAAGAACCAGCTGACCGTGGCTGTAGGCTATTCCCATCCCGTGATCGTCGACGCGCCCGCGGGCATCGAGTTCGACGTTGACAAGAGCAACGTGAACTTCTCCGTCAAGGGCATCGACAAGCAGCTGGTCGGCGCCATCGCCGCAGACATTCGCGCCATCCGCAAGCCGGAGCCGTACCACGGCAAGGGCATTCGCTATGAGGGCGAGTACGTCCGTCACAAGGAAGGCAAGGCCGGTAAGAAGTAATGAGGGAGGTTACCGCAAATGTTTAATAAGCGTGATCGCAACGAGGTTCGCAAGATCCGTCATGAGCGCGTGCGCAAAAAGATCAGCGGGACGCCCGATCGTCCCCGGCTTTGCGTGTTCCGCAGCAACAAGCACATCTACGCTCAGATCATTGACGACGTGGCCGGAAATACCCTGGTCGCCGCCAGCACCGTGGAGAAGGATATCGCTTCCCAGCTGAACGAGTGCGACAAGAAGGGCGAAGCCAAGATCGTCGGCAAGATCATCGCTGAGCGCGCCGTCAAGGCCGGCATCAAGGAAGTCGTCTTTGATCGCGGCGGCTACATCTACACCGGTCGCGTGGCCGAGCTGGCAGCTGGCGCTCGCGAAGGCGGTCTGGACTTCTAATTAGGAGGGTACAACGCAATGCAGCGTAGAGAAGAAGACAACAGATATTTGGAAAAGCTGGTTGCCGTAAACCGCGTATCCAAGACCGTCAAGGGCGGCCGCAACATGCGGTTCTCGGCCCTGATGGTTGTCGGCGACACCGAAAACCCCGGCACCGTGGGCTGCGGCATGGGCAAGGCCGTTGAAATCCCCGAGGCCATCCGCAAGGGCCTGGAGGAAGCCAAGAAGTCCATGATCACCATCCCCCTGAACGGCACCACCATCCCCCATGAGGTCGTTGGCGTGTTCGGCACCGGTCGCGTGAAGATGCTGCCCGCGCCCGAAGGCACCGGCGTTATCGCCGGCGGCCCGGTCCGTGCCGTCCTGGAGGCCGCAGGCATCAAGGACATCGTGACCAAGAGCATCGGCACCAACAACAAGATCAACATGGTTCGCGCCACCCTGGCAGGACTCAAGCAGCTTCGCAGCGCCGAACAGGTTGCGGCCATGCGCGGCAAGACCGTCGAAGAGCTGCTCGGTTAAGGGGGTACAACGAAATGAAGCTTAAGATTACGCAGACCAAGTCCACCATCGCGTGCCTGAAGGATCAGATCGCCACGATCAAGGCGCTGGGCCTCCATCACGTCGGCCACACCGTCGTGAAGGAAGACAACCCGGCCATCCGCGGCATGATCTTCAAGGTCAAGCATATGGTTAAGGTCGAAGAGATTGCAGAATAAGGAGGTCTGGTCACCATGAAACTTCATGATCTCAAACCCGCCGTGGGCGCTACCACGGCCCCGAAGCGCCTCGGGCGTGGCACGGGTTCCGGTCTGGGCAAGACCTCCGGCAAAGGCCACAAGGGCGCCAAGGCCCGCTCCGGCGGCGGCAAGCGGCCCGGATTCGAGGGTGGCCAGATGCCTCTGACCATGCGCCTGCCCAAGCGTGGCTTCACGAACAAGTGGCGCGTGGAATACGCAACCGTCAACGTCGAGCGCCTCAACATCTTTGAGGACGGCGCTACCGTTACCCCCGTCGAGCTGGTGGAATCCGGCATCCTGAAGAACGTTCAGGACGGCGTGAAGATCCTCGGCAATGGTGAAATCACTAAAAAACTCACGGTCAAGGCGACGAAGTTCACCGAGAGCGCGAAGGAAAAGATCGAGGCGGCAGGCGGGAAAGTAGAGGTGTTCTGATATGCTCGAGACATTGAAGAACGCTTGGAAGATCGCCGATCTTCGCAAGAAGATACTGTACACGCTGGGCATGCTGCTGATCTACCGGCTGCTGTGCTACGTGCCCACCCCGGGCGTCGACACCAGCCTGATCGCCTCCGCCCTCGAGCGCTACAGCCTGCTGGGCTTCATCAACTCGATGACCGGCTCTGACCTCTCCAATTACACCATCATGGCCATGGGCATCACCCCGTACATCAACGCGAGCATCATCATGCAGCTGCTGTGCGTGGCGATCCCGAAGCTGGAGGAGATGCAGAAGGAGGGTGAAGAGGGCCGCAAGAAGATCGCCCAGATCACCCGTTACGTCACCGTCGGCCTCGGCTTCATCCAGGCCATCGCGCTGACCATCGGCCTGCATGCCAATGCCACCAACGGCTTCCTGGGCCTGCTGACCATTGGCTTCTGCCTGGCGGCCGGCACCGCGATCGCCATGTGGATGGGCGAGCGCATCACCGAGAACGGCATCGGCAACGGCATTTCCCTGCTGATCTTCGCCGGCATCATCTCCAACCTGGCCCGCAGCGTGGGCACCAATGTCGTCAACATCTTCAGCCATCCCGAAGCCGTCAGCATTCCCGCTGTCATCGCCTCCGTCGTGGTGTTCGTCATCCTGGTGGTGGGCATCGTGCTGGTGGACCTGGCCGAGCGCCGCATCCGCATCCAGTATGCCAAGCGCATGGTCGGTCGCAAGATGTACGGCGGCCAGAGCACCCACATCCCCCTGAAGCTGAATGCCTCCGGCGTGCTGCCCTTGATCTTCGCAAACGCGATCATGCAGTTCCCGGCCACCATCCTGGCTTTCTTCCCGAATTCGGCGGCGAACCAGTGGTGGACTACCCATGTCAGCTCCACCCACCTGCTCTATCAGGTGATCTTCGCCCTGATGATCTTCGGATTCACCTTCTTCTATTCTGAGATTTCCTTCAATCCCGTTGAGATTGCCAAGAACATCCAGAATAACGGCGGCATGATCCCCGGCATTCGCCAGGGCAAACCCACCAGCGACTACATCAAGAAGATCACGCACCGCATCACCATGTTCGGCGCCATCTATCTGGCAGTGCTGGCTGTTATCCCCATGATCATCTACGCGATTGCGGGCGTGAGCCTGCCCTTCGCTGCGTCCTCCCTGCTGATCGCTGTTTCCGTCGCGATGGAGACCATGCGTGAGCTGGAGAGCCAGATGCTGATGCGCCACTATAAGGGATTCCTGAACTAATCCCCTGGAGGAAACCATATGAAACTGATCTTTCTGGGCCCTCCCGGAGCCGGCAAGGGCACACAGGCAGCCGGTGTGAGCGCGCATCTTGGCGTGCCGCACATCTCCACGGGCGACATGTTCCGCTCGGCCATCAAGAACCAGACCCCCACGGGTCTGGAGGCCAAGCGGTACCTGGACGCCGGTGAGCTGGTACCCGACAGCGTGACCATCTCGATGGTGAAGGAACGCCTGAGCATGGACGACTGCAAGCCGGGTTACCTGTTGGATGGTTTTCCCCGCACGGTGGAGCAGGCGATTGCGCTGGACGACATCAGCGCGCCCGACGCCGTAGTGGATATCGACGTGCCCGATGAGCGGCTTCTCAGCCGCCTCACCGGGCGGCGAATCTGTGGCAAGTGCCAGGGCACCTTCCACATTTCCAAGCTGACTGACGAAAAGGTTTGCCCCGTTTGCGGCGGCGAGCTCTACCAGCGCAACGACGACAAGCCAGAGACGATCTCCACCCGGCTGAAGGCCTACCACGAGCAGACCGAGCCGCTGATCGGCTATTACAAGGGCCTGGGCAAGCTGCGCACGGTCAACGGCGACAGCCAGCTGGAGGAGGTCTTCAAGGCCATCCTCGCAACACTGGAGTAACACAGACATGATCACGATCAAGAACGAATCACAGATAGAGAAAATGCGCAATGCGGGCGCTCTGCTGCATGAAGTGCTGGAGACCCTGCGCAGGGAGATAGAGCCGGGTGTCACGACGCACCACCTGGACCAGATGGCCGAAAGGCTGATCCGCGCCGGCGGGGGAATCCCTTCCTCCAAGGGCTACAACGGCTTTCCCGCTTCGATCTGTGCTTCCGTCGACGATCAGGTGGTGCACGGTTTTCCCAACAAGAACAAGCTCCGCAAGGGGCAGCTGCTGTCCGTCGATTGCACCTGCATACTGGACGGCTGGCAGTCCGACAGCGCCTTTTCAGTGGTGGTGGGCGGCGGAAACGACGAAGCCCAGAAGCTGGTGGACGCGACGGAGTATTGCTTCTGGCTTGGCGCGCGCCAGGCGGTGGCCGGAAATCACCTGGGGGACATCGGCAACGCGGTGCAGACCTATGCGGAGGCCCACGGCTACGGCGTGATCCGCGACCTGTGCGGCCATGGCATTGGCACCGAGATGCACGAGGATCCCAATGTGCCCAACTATGGGCGGCCCGGGCGCGGCGTCAGGCTGCAAGCGGGCATGACCATCACCATTGAACCGATGATCGCCATGGGGACCTGGAAGGTCTACCAGGAGGACGACGGCTGGACCATCGTCACCCGGGACGGCAAGCCCTGCTCCCACTACGAGCACACGCTGTTGATCACCGACGGCGAACCGGAGCTGCTGTCCTGGCCCGGGAAAAAGGTGTCGGAGGTTCTGAAATGATGAACGCATGGCCGATTGATATTGGCAGCGTGGTCATATCCAAGGCCGGTCGCGACAGGGGGAGACCCTTTATCGTCGTAGGCGTGGTGGATGATGATTTTGTGATGGTCGCCAACGGCGCCCTGAGAAAGATGGACCGCCAGAAGAAAAAGCGGCGCAAGCACCTCAAGCCTACCGGGCGTGTGGTGACTGAGCTGAAGGAGCGGCTTTCACAGGCAAAGCCTGTAGAAGATCATGAATTGCGCACCTGGTTGAGCGAGGAGGAGGAAAAGCTTGTCCAAGTCTGATGTTATCGAAGTCGAAGGCGTTGTCACGGAAGCCTTTCCCAACGCCATGTTTGAAGTCCAGCTGCCCAACGGGCATAAGATACTGGCCCATGTCTCCGGAAAAATGCGCATGAACTACATCCGCATCTACCCCGGCGACAAGGTAACCATTGAGCTCTCGCCCTATGATCTGACCCGCGGTCGCATCACCTGGCGCTCGAAGAGCTGATCCACATTTCCTGTCAGATCGTTTCAGCCGAACGGTTGAACGGCTGGCGCGATCCGATGAAGATAGGAGGTACTGTCATCATGAAAGTGAGACCTTCCGTAAAGCCCATCTGCGAGAAGTGCAAGATCATCAAGCGCAAGGGCCGCGTCATGGTCATTTGCGAGAATCCCAAGCACAAGCAAAAGCAGGGCTGATCGAAACAAACCTTCCTCCGCACACAGCAGCTGTGTGCGGAGGATTTCTATGCGCCAGAGCAAACAGGGGCATTCCAAATGAAAAACAACATTGACAAACGGACGCTGTTCGCGTCTATGCCGGTGCCGAAGGCGCTGATGACGATGGCTATTCCCACCATCATCAGCCAGATGATCAACCTGATCTACAACATGGTGGACGCCTTTTTCATCGGTCGCACCGGCAATTCCTATATGATGGCCGCCACCACCGTCACGCTGACGATGGTGATGATGAACGTGGCGCTGTCCAACCTGTTTGGCATCGGCGGCGGCAGCCTTGTGGCGCGGAAAATGGGCGCTGGCGCGCCGGAGGAGGCCCGGAGGGTCAGTGCCTTCAGCGTATACGCGGCGCTTACGCTGGCGATTTTCTATTCTGCGCTGATTGGATTGTTCCTCGATCCCATCCTGCGCTTCCTGGGTGCCTCAGAAGCCACCATCGACTATGCCCGCAGCTACGCGCTGATCGTCATCGTCATGGGCAGCGTGCCCAGCATACTGTCCCTGACACTGGCCCACCTGCTCAGAAACGCTGGCTTTTCGGGCCGGGCCAGCATGGGGCTGAGCCTGGGCGGCATACTCAACTGCGCGCTGGACCCGTTGTTCATGTTTGTGCTGCTCCCACGGGGGCAGGAGGTGACCGGCGCGGCCATTGCCACGACGCTGTCCAACCTCGTGGGGTGCGTCTACCTGCTGTGGGCCTATGTGCGGGCGACGGGGGAGGCGTCGATGAGCCTTCGCCTTCGGGATGCCCGCGCGGTGAATCCGGAAAACAGGCGGGCGCTGTTTGCCGTGGGCGTGCCCTCAGCGATCCTCACCGGACTGTTTGACTTGGCCAACATCTGCGTGAACATCATCGCTGCCTCCCACAACGACCTGGTGCTGGCGGCCATGGGCATCGTCATGAAGGTGGAGCGCGTTCCCAACGCTGTGAACATCGGCATCTGCCAGGGCATGCTGCCCATCGTGGCCTTCAATTTCGCCTCGGGCAATCATCAGCGCATGAAGGAGGTCATACGCACGGCCCGCATCATTGGTCTGGCCGTCTCCTTTGTCTGTATGATCCTGTTTGAGCTCTTCGCGGACCAGGCGGCCGGTGCGTTTCTCAGCACCAGCGCCGGGGATGCGGCCACGGCTGTGGCCACCGTGGGCTACGCGGCGCGCTTCCTGAGGATACGCTGCCTTGCCTCTCCGGTGCAGTTCATCAACTATTCCACCTCCTACGGCATGCAGGCCATGGGTAACGGCAAGGGCACCCTTCTGCACGCCTTCGTGCGGGAGCTGGTATTCTATATCCCCCTCATGTTCTTGCTCGACCGCCTCTTCGGCGAGGTTGGCCTGGCGGCGGCTTTGCCGGTGGGCGAGGCCTGCGGCGCGGCGTTCGCGCTGTGGCTGATGAACCGATGGCTGAGGAAACATAGTGGGGAAGGGGAATTCTGATTTGCCGCTGGGCGACAAATCAGAATTCAGTGGTTAGTGAAGGAGAAGCGCCTGTTGTAGCGGCGGCAATCTGCCGCCAGGACATTCTCTATTTGCAGGGGAACTGATGGCGGCTCATGCGTCGCCGCTACAATTTGTAAGACGTCGTGGCAGTTGCGGAAGCTGCCATTCCTATTGCCTCGGCGTCAGCTCGATAAAACAGAAGTTTTCCGGCAGCGGAGACGTTGGCGCACAGTAAGCGCGACCGGGGTAATATTATTCGGACTGCAATGCGTCGTAGCCCTCTTCGCCGGTGCGGACGCGCACGACGTTTTCTACATCGGTAACGAAGATCTTGCCGTCGCCGATGTGGCCGGTGTGAAGCACGCGTTTGGCGGTTTCGATGACCAGGCGGACCGGGACCTTGCTGACCACGATGTCCACCTGTACCTTGGGCAGCAGCGTGACCTCGACAGGCGTGCCGCGGTAGTATTCCGGCTTGCCCCTCTGGGTGCCGTAGCCCATGACGTTGGTGACCGTCATGCCGGTGATGCCGATCTTGTTCATGTTCTTCTTGAGGGGCTCCAGGCTGGCGGGGCGGCAGATGATGCGCACGTTGGTGTAGACCGGCGCGTCGGGGGCCTTTTCCTTCGCCGCACGCGCGGGCGCTTCGTAGTCCCCGTCGGGCACGGCCACGGGCTCGATATCCTCCAGGTTGCTGTCCGCCATGATGGTGAAGCCGGAATAGGCAGTGTGCAGGCCGTGTTCCGAGCGGTCGAGACCCATGACCTCGTCCTCCGCGCTGGCCCGCAGGCCGATGGTGGCTTTGATGATGGAGAAAACGACGGTGATGACGACCGCCGTCCAGGCGATCACCGAGCTGACGCCCAGCAGCTGCACGCCCAGGAACTTGAACCCGCCGCCGTAGAACACGCCCTTCATCGTGGAGACGCCGGTGGCGAACAGGCCGGTCAGTATCGTGCCCAGTGCGCCGCATACGCCGTGAACGGAGATCGCGCCGACGGGGTCGTCTATCTTCACGACCTTGTCGAAGAATTCCACCGCCAGCACCACCGCGAAGCCGCAGCACAAGCCGATGATTGCCGCGCCGAAGGGGTTCACCGCGTCGCAGCCCGCCGTGATGCCCACCAGCCCCGCAAGGGAGGCGTTGAAGGTCATGGACACGTCCGGCTTGCCGTAGCGCAGCCAGGTGAAGATCATGGTCGTCAGCGTGGCCACTGCCGCGGCCAGGTTGGTGTTGAAGAACACCAGGCCGGCGGAGACGATCAGTTCGTCGCTGTCCATGCCCACGGTGCTCGCGCCGTTGAAGCCGAACCAGCAGAACCAGAGGATGAACACCCCCAGCGCCGCGATGGACAGGTTGTGGCCGAGAATGGCCCGGGGCTTCCCGTCCGCGCCATACTTGCCGATGCGGGGCCCCAGCAGCTTTGCGCCGATCAGGGCACATACGCCGCCCACCATGTGCACGCAGGTGGAACCGGCGAAATCGTGGAAGCCCAGTTCCGCCAGCCAGCCGCCGCCCCAGATCCAGTGCCCGGACACGGGATAGATGAACAGCGATATGGCCGCAGAGTAGACGCAGTATGCCGAGAACTTCGTGCGCTCGGCCATCGCGCCGGAGACGATGGTGGCGCTGGTGGCGCAGAACACCGTCTGGAAGATGGCGTAGGCCCACAGCGGTACGCCCGCGGGCAGTATGTGGCTGTAGTCCTTCAAGATGAACGGGTCGATCCAACCGAAGGCCGCCGTGCCTGCGCCAAACATGATACCGAAGCCCACCAGCCAGTACAGAGGCGTGCCGATGCAGAAGTCCATCAGGTTCTTCATCAGGATGTTGCCGGTATTCTTGGCCCTTGTGAAGCCGGCCTCGCACATGGCGAAGCCCGCCTGCATGAAGAAAACCAGCGCTGCCCCCAGCAGCACCCAGATCGTGTTGACGGCGGAAAATGTCATAATGAACGCTCCTTTCCTGATGGGTTCCAAAACAAAAGCGCAAGGGCGGCGGTGAGACGGTCCTCACTGCGCGCCCTTGCGCTTTGCTCTGAAATTGGGGTTATTGTATGCGTGTTACCCGGATTTGTCAAGAAAACAAATTGTTAATTGCCGCTACGGGGAACGATGATGGCTTGAAGAGCTGCATAAACGGCGAATCGATCGATCAAATCCTGCAAAGACGAGGCAAATACAAAAAATAACAGGACTGATCGCAATATTTAACATTTTGCGCCCAATACATGTAAGAAGAAAGGCGGGGACTGTGGTATAATCATTCGGTATGACGGAGTTCCGGAGCGGCTGACGCGCCTGTGCGCGTTTTCCGGGTTCCTTCACATAACCACGGGGATTGTCCGTTACGCCAGACGGCAAACCCCAGGCGAGAGCCCGGTGGCTCCCGGTCCGGCCCTGTGGGACGGACTGATGTTGCCGGAACTATGTAAAGGCAATATCGCCGATTACAAGTCATAGCATAGAAGCATGTTGGAGGTGCAAACAACACATGGCACGAATTGCTGGTGTCGACCTTCCCAGGGAGAAGCGAATCGAGATCGCCCTGACGTACATCTACGGCATTGGCCGCAACATCGCCGACGATATCATCGAGCATACGGGCGTCAATCCCGACACCCGCGTGAAGGATCTGACCGAGGATGATATCGGCAAGCTGCGCGACTACATTGACCACCATGTCAAGGTAGAGGGCGACCTTCGCCGGGAAGTTTCCATGAACATCAAGCGCCTGATGGAGATCGGCTGCTATCGCGGCCTGCGGCATCGCCGTGGTCTCCCTGTGCGCGGCCAGAATACGAAGCAGAATGCACGTACCCGCAAGGGCCCGAAGAAGCAGGCTGCCGGTAAGAAGAAGAAGTAATCAACGCAGATGAGCGTCCGGCAAAGCCGGACTGGGGCCCAGGCCATTTGGCTGGCCGGGCCGAAAGCCGTCACCCACCGCAGGTGAGGGGACGGGGCGAAAAATTAGGAGGATTAATACGCTATGGCAAAGCCGAAGCTGAAAAGGGTTACCCGCAAGCGCCGCGAGAAGAAGCTCGTGGAGCGCGGTGCGGCCCATATTCGTTCTTCTTTCAATAATACCATCGTGACGATCACCGACACGAACGGCAACGCGCTGAGCTGGGCTTCTGCCGGCGGACTTGGCTTCCGCGGCAGCAAGAAGTCCACGCCCTTCGCCGCCCAGAGCGCTGCGGAAACCGCCGCGAAGGCTGCGATGGAGTATGGCCTGAAGACCGTCGAGGTCTATGTCAAGGGCCCCGGCTCGGGCCGTGAGGCCGCTATCCGTTCCCTGCAGGCTGCCGGCCTGGAAGTGAACATGATCAAGGACGTGACGCCCATCCCCCACAATGGATGCCGCCCGCCCAAGCGCAGAAGAGTATAATAGAGAGGAGAAACCGACATGGCAAAGAATACACAGCCCGTATTGAAAAGGTGCAAGGCACTGGGCTTGTCTCCTGCGGTGCTTGGTTACTCCAAGGAGACCAAGCGTAATCCCAAGCCCCAGATGCGCCGCAAGCAGTCTGAATACGGCAAGCAGTTGATGGAAAAGCAGAAGGTCAAGTTCATCTACGGCGTTCTGGAAAAGCAGTTCTATCATTACTATGAGATGGCCGAGCGCAAGCGCGGCATCACCGGCGAGATCATGCTCCAGTACCTGGAGCGCCGCCTGGACAACGTGGTCTTCCGTATGGGCTTCGCCGCCACCCGTCGCGAAGCGCGCCAGCTGGTGAACCACGGCCACTTCAATGTCAACGGCAAGCGTTGCAACATCCCTTCCGCGCTGGTCAAGCCCGGCGACGTGATCGCCGTCCGCCAGAAGAGCCAGGCCTCCGAGAAGTTCAAGGGCCTGATCGAGGAGTATGGCAAGAAGTCCATGCCCCAGTGGATCGAGAAGCAGGCTGACAGCTTCGAGGGCAAGATCGCCGCAATGCCCGCCCGCGAAGATATTGACTATGAGGTTTCCGAGAACCTGATCGTCGAGCTTTACTCCCGCTAATTGGTGGGGCACAAGCCGGTCGCCCTCTTTGGGCTGGGCCGGCCCCTCCCCGCGTATGTTTGGGCTCGGCGGCCAGACCGCGCAAGCCGTAAAGATACGTTTTCTTTGAAAAGATTAGCACTGCCCGGGCCAATGGGCCGCCATCCTGGCGGTGACCAGGGGCACGGGGCAATGAACGCCCTTGCGGTCAAACGCAAAGGCGACGAGGAGAGGAGGAAACGCTGAGTGATCGATCAAATCGAAAAGCCCAAAATTGAACGTGTGGAAGTCGGCGAGAACAACCGCTACGGCAAGTTCGTCGTCAACCCCCTGGAGCGTGGCTTTGGCCAGACCCTGGGCAATTCCTTGCGCCGCGTACTGCTGAACTCGCTGCCCGGCGTGGCTGCGACCAGCGTGCGCATCGAAGGCGTGCAGCACGAGTTTTCGACCGTTCCCGGCATGAAAGAAGACGTCGCGGAACTGATCCTGAACATCAAGCTTCTCTCTGCGAAACTCTTCACGGAGCAGCCCAAGACTGTCTCCATCGATGCGCACGGTCCCTGCGAGATCACAGCGGGCGACATCAAGGCGGATGACGAGGTGGAAATTGTCAACCCCGAACTGCACATCGCGACGCTTTCCGAGGGCGGGCACCTTCAGTGCCAGATTACCCTTGAAAAGGGAAGAGGCTATGTCTCCGCGGAGCGGAACAAGCAGCTCGCACAGGAGCGCAACAAGGTTGTCGGCATGCCCATCGGCGTGATTCCGGTGGACAGCATATTCACTCCCATTCGCAAGGTGAGCTATTCCGTCGAGGACACCCGTGTGGGCCAGGTCACCGACTACGACAAGCTGACCATCGAAGTGTGGACCAACGGCAGCATACTGCCCAAGGAGGCCCTGGCCTCCGCCGCGCAGATCCTGACCAACAACATGCGCCTGTTCATCGACCTGACGGTGAACGTCGTCCGCGTCGATTACAACGAACCTGAAATCGACGACAAGAGCAAGGTCCTGGAGATGACCATCGAAGAACTGGATCTCTCGGTCCGTGCGTTCAACTGCCTGAAGCGCGCCGGCATCAACACGGTTGCCGAGCTGGTGCAGCGCAATCAGGAGGACATGATGAAGGTGCGCAACCTCGGCAAGAAGTCGCTGGAAGAGGTGGAACAGAAGCTGATCGCTCTGGGCCTGGCTCTGAAGGCCAGCGACGAATGACCGGGATATTGATACGAGATAAGCATCAAGGGAGGAACCAGAAATGGCCAATCGCAAGCTGGGACGGCCGACCGACCAGAGGATGGCGATGCTTCGCAACCAGGTGACCAACCTGATCTGGTACGGCAAAATCGAAACCACTCTGGCGCGCGGCAAGGAAGTTCAGTCGCTGGCTGAGCACCTCGTGACCATCGCCATGCGCCAGTGCGACAATACAATCGAAGTGACCAAGAAGCACATGAACGACAAGAAGCAGGTGGAGGAGCTGACCGTGCAGAACGACAGCCCCGCGCGCCTGGCTGCCCGTCGTCAGATCATGCGCTACCTGTATGACATCCCCGCCGTCCAGAACGAGGGCGAGGACAAGGACGATTTCAAGAAGCGGCAGAAGGACGTCAAGCATCAGGTCGTCGAGAAGCTGTTCCGTGAGATCGCGCCGAAGTACAAGAAGCGCGCAGAGGAAAAGGGCCAGGGCGGCGGCTACACCCGCATCGTCAAGAAGGGCCCCCGTCGCGGCGACGCTGCCGAGATGGTGATCCTGGAGTTCATCTGATTATACTCCTCTCAGTTTAGCCCAGCGATTCCGTGAGCATCTTTTCTGCCCTGGCTGCGTCAAGCCCCCTTGACTTGCCGCCAGCAAGCCTGCGGGGTCTTTCCTTGCCAGAACGAAAAATCCGCATCACGGCTTTCGCTGTTCTAACCTGAGAGTAGTATTAAAAGGTATCATGAAAATATGGCGCCTTTCCCTTGTTTCGAGGGAAGGCGTCATTTTTTCTGTCCAGATGTAGTGACAATTTTATGACCGCTTTTCGAAATTTCGGCATTAGTATCTATTATGACAGAATAAATGTTGACACAATGGGCGTAAGAGTTATAATATAACTGTGAAAGGTTGCCAGATACTCGGGATATAAAGCGAGGTGTAGATATATGAAACGGATTTTGACAGCGTGTCTCATCGTGGCATTGTGCCTGGTTGCCATCGGTTGCGCAGCATTCGCGGAGCGTGAGGATGAACTGTTTATCGATATGGAGGCAGACAGCCTTATTCTGCCCGATGATGCGGCGACGGTCGGCGACGATTTGGAACTGGGATTGGATGCCGGAGGCGTCGACGTGGGCGAAGCGGTATCGCTGGATCTGCCGGAAGTGCTGCAGGATGACGCGGATGACGACGATTCGATCGTATCGAACAAAACGGTGATCAAAAAGTACATTCGGTATAAGATCGAGGACGGTGAGGCCTCGGTCGTCTCCGCCGACAGGGCCGTTTGCGAGGCGGATATTCCGGAAACGATCAAGGGCTGCAAGGTGACAAGCATTGCCCCGGGTGCGTTTGCGGGCTGCGATCAGCTTTGGACCGTGACGATTCCCAATACCGTGACCGAGGTCGGCGAGGCCGCCTTCTCCGATTGCCCGGCGCTGGTCTTCGTAACGCTGCCTGAGGGCCTTGAAAGGGTTGGCGATTACGCGTTCAGAAACTGCACCATGATCTCCCATTTTGAACTGCCTGAGGGCATGGTCGAAATCAGCGAGGGCATGTTTGAAAACTGCACGAAAATGTGGAAAATCACCTTTTCTTCCACAGTGCGGAAGATTGGCGACGCGGCGTTTTACAACTGTGAAGCGTTGAGGGAGTTTTCCCTTCCAGAGGGCCTTCAGGAGATCGGCGAGAGCGCCTTTGAGGGTTGCAGAGACATGAGGAATGTGACGATCCCTGCAGGGGTCGAGGATATTCCGGAATTGGCCTTCAAGGATTGCTCGGAACTGAATATAGTGACCCTGAACGAAGGCCTGAAGACCATCGGGATGGGCGCCTTCGGGAATTGTAAGTCCATGCGATCGATCAAGCTGCCGAACGGCGTGGAGTTTATAGACCGTCTTGCCTTCGCCTATTGTGAAGAGATGACGACGTTGAAGATCCCCGGCAGCGTTGTATCGCTGGGCTATGGCGCCTTCTTCCACTGCGTGGATGTCCAGGAAGTTATTCTGAATCCGGGCGTGAAGCAGATCGACGATTATTGCTTTGCCGAGTGTAAGAAGCTTACCAAGGCGAGCATTCCCGAGACCGTCGAATACATTGGCAACGAGGTATTTACGCTTGGCAAGGCCGCCCGCGTTGACAAGGGCGAGATTCTGATGGACGCTCCTCTGAAGCAGCCGCGCAAACTGAAGATCTACGGCAGAAACGATACCGCGGCTTCAGCCTACGCGAAAGCATATGGCATTCCCTTCGTTCTCAAGAAGGTCCAGGCAACCAGCCTGTCCATCGCCGAGGGCAAGAGCGTGACGATCTATGTGGGTCATACGCTGCAGCTGACGGCAGTTCAGGAGCCCTCCAATGCTGAAATGGCCGTGAAGTGGAAATCCAGCTCCTCTTCGGTGTCGGTCAGCAAAACAGGTCTTTTGACCCCGAAGCACTCCGGCAAGGCGATCATCACGGCCAGGACGGAGAACGACAAGAAGGCGACCATCGAAGTCAAGGTTGTCGACGCCAAGTCTGTCAGCATCGACGAGGGCAAGAGCCTGACGATGAAGATGGGCGAGAAACTGCAGCTGAATGCCACAGTGTTGCCTGAAGAGGTGGAATCCAAGCTGTCCTGGTCCAGCGGGAACAAGAAAATCGCCACCGTCAGCAAGACCGGCTTGGTGAAGGCAAAGAAAAAGGGCACGGTGACCATCACCGTGAAAACCGCCAACAAGAAAAAGGCAAAGATCACGATCAAGGTGGTCAAGTAAAACACCTCAAGTCTGCGCTTGCCCGGATAGGGCAGGCGCTTTTTTTGTCAAAGCAGTTTTACATATTGTCCTTGCCCTCATACATAAATTGCCGTATAATGGAATAGATATAATGGAAGTACAGGCGTATTTGTCGTTTGTACGGATGGGAAGGTTCACCTTGGGAAAGATCATCGCGATAACGAACCAGAAGGGCGGCGTGGGCAAGACCACCACCGCTGTGAATCTCAGTGCATGTGTGGCCGCGCAGGGAAAGCGCGTCTTGCTGGTGGACATCGATCCCCAGGGCAACGCCACCAGCGGCTTGGGAAAGAATGAATACGAGGGCCCCACGGTGTATGACGTGCTGATCGGCGAAGCGGAAGCGCGTGAAGCCGTTGTGGAGACCGGCTTTGGCCCGCTGAACCTGATGCCCACCGCCATCGAGCTGGCGGGGGCCGAGATCGAGCTGGTGGCCGTGGAGAACCGGGAGCAGCTGCTGAAGAACGCGCTTTCGAGCCTGCGGGACGAATATGATTACGTCTTTATCGATTGCCCGCCGTCGCTGAGTCTGCTGACGCTGAATGCGCTGACCGCTGCAGACAGCGTGCTGATTCCGATCCAGTGCGAATACTACGCGCTGGAGGGCGTGGGCCAGCTGGTGAACACCGTGAAGCTGATGCGCAAGAAGCTGAACCCCGGGTTGGCTGTCGAGGGCATACTGCTGACGATGTTCGACGGCCGAACCAATTTATGCGCCCAGGTGGTGCAGGAGGTGCGCACCCATTTCCGGGAAGAGGCCTTCGAGACGATGATTCCCCGCAATGTGCGGCTCAGCGAAGCGCCCAGCTACGGCCTGCCCATCCACCTGTACGATGCCCGCTGCAGCGGCGCGAAGGCCTACCAGGAGCTGGCGCAGGAGCTGCTCTCGCGCAATTAGGAATGAGGAATTGGAGCGTGTTTACAGGGAACGCGCTTTGATATCGGAGGATTCGTATCATGGCGAAGAAGATTCAACGGGGCCTGGGACGGGGGTTGGGCGCGCTGCTGGGCGAGGACGTCGTCGCGGAGGCTGCCCAGGAGGCCCAGGCGGAGTCCCAGCAGCCCGCTGGGTCGGTGGACGCGGTGCGCATGCTGCCCATCGGGCAGATCGATCCCAACCGCGACCAGCCCCGGCGCAGTTTTGACGAGGAGGGGCTGAAGGAGCTGGCGGCGTCCATCGAGGCGGTGGGCGTGCTTCAGCCCATCATCGTGGCGCCCAGCGGTGAACGGTTCACGATCATCGCCGGCGAGCGGCGCTATCGGGCGTCCCGGTTGGCCGGGCTTGACGAGATTCCCGCCATCGTGCGGGACTGGGACAGCCAGAAGCGGCTGGAGGCCGCGCTGATCGAGAACCTGCAACGCGACGACCTGAATCCGGTGGAGGAGGCCATGGGCGTGCGCCAGTTGATGGACGAGGCTGGCCTGACCCAGGAAAAGGCCGCCGAGCGCCTGGGCAAGAGCCGGCCTGCGGTGGCCAATCTGTTGCGGCTGCTGACCTTGCCCGACAGCGTAAAGCAATTGTTGGCTGAGGGCAAGCTGTCCGCGGGCCACGCGAGGGCGCTGGTAACTGTGGAGCCCCGCCGCC
Organism: Clostridia bacterium; assembly: GCA_017432405.1. Next base: position 16,694 of record JAFRJF010000045.1, read on the forward strand.
AGGTACAGCTGGCCAACCTCACCGTGCAGCAGGGCTGGTCAGTGCGCCAGCTGGAGCGCATCTGTGCCCAGCCGGTGAAGGAGGAGGTGCCCAAGGCCCGCAAGGCCCGGGACGCCCAGATCGGTGAGCTGGAGAACATGGCCCGGGAGCTGTTCGGCACCCGCGTGCGCCTGGACGGCACCAACGACAGCGGCAGGATCACCCTTTTCTACTACAACAGCGACGATTTGCAGCGCATCTGGGATGTACTGGAGATGGCGCGGGAGAAGTGACGCGGATGTACTCAGAACGGGATATGCTTGAAGTCAACGGCAGGATACGCCGCGGGTGGCTGGTGCTGGTGCCGGTGCTGGCGATATTTGCGGCAGCGTTTGTGTTTGCGCTGGTGAAGCGAAACCATGCGCTGGCGTTGGCCGCCCTGCCGCTGCTGATCGTTGCGTTTATCTACGGCTTCGTCGCCCACCTGTGGCCCAATCTGCGCTACAGGCGCTTTTTGCAGGACATGGCGAACGGACTCTCCCGGGATGTGCGGGGCGTGATCGTGAATGTCGCCGACGCTGCCGAGCTTCAGGACGGGGCAATGGTGCTGCCGGTGCGGGTCCAGCTGACCGGGGCCGACAGCGGCGCGCAGAATGCCGCTTCCGCCCTTTCTGAGCGCATTCAGCAGCTGGAGGCCGGCGAGGATACCCGGGAGGAGCGCATACTGTACCTGAACGCCAGCAAGCGGGATCGGTTGCCTCCGGTAGGCGCTGCGGTGACGCTGCACTGCTTCGGCCGGCATATCCGGTCGGCGGAGGTGGCTTAGCATGCTGGTGGTGGCGGCTGCCGTGGTGGAGCGAGAGGGCCGGGTGATGCTGTGCCAGCGCCTGCCGAACGCCCACAACGGCCTGAAATGGGAATTTCCCGGCGGCAAGCTGGAGGCGGGGGAGACCCTGGAGGCGGCGCTGGCCCGGGAGCTTAAGGAGGAGCTGGACATCGACGTGGCCGTGGGCCGTGTCCGCGACGCGGTGTACCATCGCTACCCGGATCGGGATGTGCTGGTGCTGTTCTACGGCTGTACCCTGTTGTCAGGCGAGCCGACTGCGGTTCAGTGCAACGCCATTGCCTGGGTGAAGCCAGCGGATATGCCACGCTACGACTTCGCCGGGGCGGACCTGGCGTTTGTGAAGCGAAATTATCCAGAGCAATTGTGATGCAGGCTTGATGTTTCATTGACACTTGCCGCCACTGCATTGATTCAAGTCAACGGCGCGTGTATAATAATCCTACCGAACAATGCCCAATGGCATCCGGTGGGATTTTTTATATGAAATGAGGGAAAGAGCTTGAAGAGATTGATTTGCCTGCTCCTGGCGGTGGCGCTGCTGTCGGCCTGTTACGGAGCGCTGGCGGCTTCAAAGATGACGGAAGCGACCATGATCTATGAGGATTACGACGGCAACCGCTGCGAGCAGACCGTAGTGGACGACGGCATGCTTCAGGAGCTCCAGGACATGCTGCTGCGGGCGAAGAAGAACGCGGGCGAGCTGGAAAACTGCACGATGAACAGCACCCTGTTTTGCCGGTTCGGCGAGGATCAGGTGTACGACTTCGCCATCGCCACCGATGGCTGCCCTTATCTGGTGGACAATGGCGCGAACAAGACCTATAAGTTCTCCGACGCCGACCGCGAGCGCCTGTGGGAGATCTTCGACCTGGTGCAGGACGCCATGGGGTATGACGCCTCGATGGTATTTTAGGACTGTTAAGGAATACCGAACAATGCTCGCGGCCCATTAGCGGGTGAATAAACCGAGAATCCGGGGGATTCTCGATTTGGCCCAGAGGGCCAAACTGCCACGGTTCAAATCGTAGATTTGAACCGTGGCACCTTTCAGCCGTTTGCTGTCTGCAAAAATCTCGATTACTTGCCAGGTAACCATCGATTTTACAGTTCGCAATCGAGTAAAATTCCCTCCGCTAGGATGTACGCGGAATTGCACGATTGGTCGGACGTGGACCCCGACGACTGTGGCGTGGTCGTTTCCATGTATTACACCCCGGACGATGAAACCGGCGAAACGTACGATTTGAGGCGGTAACGGCCTGTGACCCCTCAAATACTGATTTGTCGCGCTGACGCGTAGGGATTAGGGAATAGGGATTAGGGATTAGGAGAAGCCGCGCACCGAGGTATCACGAGGAATAGAGCGACCGTTCCCGCGACAGAACAGAGGATTATTCATGTTTTAAGGGATGGTGTTTGTTTCTACCATGCGCCAGCCACTATTTCTAATCCC
>JAFRJF010000046.1 GCA_017432405.1 Clostridia bacterium
CAGCTTGGTATCGAAAAGACAAAGGGTTCCATCGAGGCAGGGAAGGATGCGGATTACCTGGTGTTCGATCAGAACCTCCTCACGGCGGAACACGACGGCTTCAGCAATAACCTGCCGGCGGAAGTATATTATGCCGGACGGAAGATGAATCATCAGCCCTCCGACCAGGACAGGCTATCTCCTGAGGAGAATAACTGGCTGCGCGGCATGAACTTCCCCTATTTTGCCGCGGAGGCAATCTGGGTGGAGTTCCTGGAGGCATTGGGGAATGCTCTCGATGTCTCCGATGAATAACAATAAGGATGGTTCCAGCGGTATTTCCTTAAGGAAATACCGCATAATTTAGGTCCATGACAACCCGGCTCAGGTGAATAAAACGATTGCCGAGCCTGTTCTGTTGTGATATAATGCTTATACAATATTGGTGTTAGTTGGAAACTGGGGTGATAAATCCCTCGGTCACGTTTCGCGTGCCAGCCCCTCAGGGGCCGAAAGGAGTCCGTCGCCCCATTTCCCGACTATCACCACAATATTATAAGGGAGGGAAATCCATGTACCGAAAACTGACAGCCCTTATCCTGTGCCTGCTGATGCTCACCACGAGCATTACGGCATTGGCCACCAAGGAACTCATTGACAACGCGACGGTCATGATCAAGACCAGCCAGCTGGATTTCAGCGGCAAGACGGTCATCATTCATTCCAACGACGTGCATGGCGCCATCGACGGCTATGCCTACATGGCCAAATGCGCACAGCAGGTGAGGGATCTCGGCGGCGAGGTCATACTGGCCGACGCTGGCGATTTCTCCCAGGGCGCGCCCTACGTGAGCCTGAGCCAGGGACACACCGCCATCGAGATGATGAACGCTGTGGGATACGACATCGCCACCCTTGGCAATCACGAGTTCGACTTTGGCTATGACAAGCTGATGGAGAACCTGAAGGACGCCAACTTCCCGGTCATCAGCGCCAACGTCTACAAGGACGGCAAGCTGATCCTGCCCGCCACCGCCATTCTCGAGCGGGGCGGTCTGAAGATCGGCTTCTTCGGTATGGAGACACCCGAGACGGCCACCAAGGTCAATCCGTCCTTGATCAGCGGCATCGGCTTTTCTCCCTTTGAGCAGCTGTATGAGGCCGCCCAATCAGCGGTAGACAGCCTGAAGGCGGAGGGCGTCGATCTCATCATCGGCCTGTGGCACCTGGGCATTGACGATGAATCCGCGTCCAACGGTTATCGGTCCTCCGACGTGTATGACAAGGTCGAAGGCATCGATTTCGTCATCGACGCCCACTCCCACACCGTCATGACCGAGGATGGCGACAATAACCCCATCCAGTCCACCGGCACCCGGTTTGCCACCATCGGCGCGGTTATCATCGATAACGCCACCGGGAAGATCGTGGACCATTACCTGCTTCCCACGCAGTACCTCAAGAAGGACGATGATGTGGACGCTACTGCCCAGGAAATCATCTCCGCGGTGGATGAGGAATACGGCGCGCCCTTCGCCACCACCGAAGTGCTGCTCAACGGCGAGCGCGACCCCGGCAACCGCACCATGGAGACCAACCTGGGTGACCTGATCAGCGACGCCATGGTCTGGAGCGTGACCCGCGAGGGCGGTCCGGAGCAGGATGAGGTTGCCGGCGTCGTGGGCATCACCAACGGCGGCGGTATCCGCGCCTCCATCGAGATCGGCGAGGTCTCCATGAAGGATGTCAACACCGTGCTGCCCTTCGGCAACACCGTGGCCGTGGTCTACGTCAAGGGCTCGGAGCTGCTGGAGGCGCTGGAAGCCTCCACCTTCTGCACGCCCAGCGCTATCGGCGGCTATCCGCAGACCAGCGGCATCGAGTGGATCTTGGACACCACGGTCGAATACGACCAGGGCGAGCTGTATCACAACGCCGATGGCAGCGACACCAGCTACTATGCCCCCGCCTCCATCAAGCGCGTGACCATCACCGCCGTCAACGGCGAGGCTTTCGATCCGGATGCCACCTATGCCGTAGTAACCAACAACTTCTGCGCCGCCGGCGGCGACACCTACAACGCCTTCATGCGCGCCTTCCAGGACGGCGCCGGCTTCGACACCGGAATACCCATGGACGAAGCTGTGACGAATTACGTCACGGATGTACTCGATGGTAAGATCACGGCAGAAGCCTATGGCGAGCCCCGCGGCAGTGAAACTCAGATTCTGGCCGAATAATCAGTTGTCACATTTTGCCCTCCATGTCGCAAAAGCGCATGGAGGGTATCTTTGACTCTTTTTACAGTTGCCCACGGCCTTTATCTATGGAACCACCGCACAATATGGACGGCATTTCCTTAAGGAGATACCGCATAATCAAAGCAGTGTGATGGTTTTGTGACGCTTCTCATGTTATGATGTTCACGCAAACAAGATAAAAGCCGTCACGCGCTGACGGCAGAAAGAAGGTATGAATATGAAAAAGGCCATCGCATTGTTCATGATCGCTGTTTTGATGCTCACCGGCGCAGCCCTTGCAAAGGGAACCTGGCTGGGAACTATGACCGTCGTCAACTGCGACAGCTGGGTCACTTTGCGTGAAAGCCCCAGCACACATGCTGACACAGTAGCACGGGTGCCCCTCGGAGAAAACGTCGATGCCTACTACTACAACAGCCGGTTTACCGAATGCTATTACAACGGCCTCCATGGCTACATCCTTTCGGATTATCTCTCTTCCGGGGAGTATCGCGACTACCAGAAGTACGAGTATGGGGACTCTACAGAGCAGAACACCGATTACGATAACTATCTCGGCATGATGCAGATCGTCAAATGCGACAGCTGGGTGACACTGCGGTCAAACCCGAGCACCAGCGCGTCAACCGTCACTCGCATCCCCAAGGGGGCCTATGTCGAGGCTTACAAGTACGACGAGCGGTTCGCGGAGTGCTACTATAATGGGATGCACGGATATGTGCTGAACGACTATCTGGGTTAAGCGCCCGCTAACGTCCCTCTGCGTTTGTCAGAATTTGCGCCGCCTATGCGGCGCATTTTCTTTTGTAACACTTCTTGACCTGGGCAGAATACCAGGCGCTGGCGAAGCAAGTAAAGCAGTGACGCTTCTGTGACAATCCTTCTGTTATACTGCTCCCATCGAAAGTAACCGCGGCGAACACACCGCACCGAAGGAGGTCTTGGTCATGCAGAATACGATAAATAACCGCTTTGATATTCCCTGCTACAGTTTCATTGCCATCAATCCTGGCAAGGTTGCCTCTTTCTTCCGCCGCATGGCCATCTTCTTCAAAGCGACATTGGCGATCAAGAAGGCCAATGAACACGGCCTCTCCAACGCAATCTCAACCTTTCCCCCAGCCCGGACTTAATATTCATCTGCCATAATAAACAGCAGAATACATGTGGCACGATACATGCGATCCACCTTCGCAGATACGATACGGCGGTGTATCGCATTTTATCGTTTTGGAGGTCGTGTCCCATGTCTGAAAATCGTTCCAATGCCTTTCTCATCGAGGAAACGCCGGGCCGGCTGATGCGCAGGTACGCCGTGCCCTGCATCATATCGCTGCTGGTGGCGGCGCTGTATAACATCGTCGACCAGATCTTCATCGCCAACGCGACCTATCTCGGCAGCTTCGGCAACGCGGCCAACACGGTGGTGTTCCCGCTGACTGTGGTGGCGCTGGCCATCGCCGTGATGATCGGCGACGGCGCCTGCGCCTTCGTGTCCATCAGCCTCGGGGCCAACCATAAGGACAACGCCCACCGGAGCATCGGCAGCGCCGTGATCGCCTGCGTGGCGTCCAGCGCGGTGCTGACGGCGCTGTACCTGGTCTTCATGGACCCGATACTGACGCTGTTCGGCGGCAGGGTCAACGAAGAGACCTTCCGCCACGCCCGGGAATACTTCTTCTGGATCGCCCTGGGCGTGCCCTTCTACATGTTCGGGCAGGCGATGAACCCCATCATCCGCTCCGACGGCAGCCCGAAATTCGCGATGGTGACCACGGTGCTTGGCGCGGTGGCCAACCTGATCCTCGACCCCCTGTTCATCTACGGCTTTCACTGGGGCATGATGGGCGCGGCGGTGGCCACGCTGGCCGGCCAGGTGCTCACCGCAGCGCTGGCGGTCTGGTACCTGTGCCACATGAAGGCGGTAAAGCTGTCCCGTGACAGCTTCCACGTCCATCCCCGGCTGATGAAGCGCTACATCCCCCTGGGCGTCTGCTCCTTCCTGGCCCAGATCTCGCTGGTGGCGGCCATGGCGGCCATCAACAACATGATCCAGAGGTACGGCGCGCTGGACCCGGTATTCGGCCAGCCGCAGTACGCCCAGATCCCGATGGCCGTGGTGGGCATCGTGATGAAGTTCTTCCAGATCGTCATCTCCATCGCCATCGGCCTGGCGGCGGGCTGCATTCCCATCGTGGGCTACAACATCGGCGCGAAGCGCCCGGACCGGGTGAAGGCGCTGTTCAACCTGCTGCTGATCGCCGAGGCCGCCGTGGGCTTTGTCGCGCTGCTGATCGTGGAGCTGTTCCCCCGCCAGCTGATCGCGATATTCGGCGCGGCCAACGAGAGCGCCTACTACACCGACTTCGCCGTGAAGGCCTTCCGCGTCTACCTGTGCATGCTGCCGCTGGCGACGGTGAACAAGGGCACGTTCATCTTCCTCCAGGCCATGGGCAGGGCGCTGGAATCCACGGCGCTGTCGATGGTGCGCGAGGTGGTGTTCGGCGTGGGCTTCGCCCTGCTGCTGCCCCGGTTCTTCGGCCTGGACGGCGTGCTGTACTCGATGCCGGTTTCGGACGTGCTGACCTTCGTCATCTCGGTGATCCTGATCCTGCGCACCCAGGCCGCCCTGGGCGGGCGAAATCCCGTTTCGAGGACGGCGGCGGCGCTGTAATAAAACCAAAGGAGGACCCAGTCATGCTCGGAGAGCCCGTCACCCACACCCGCTTTGGAAGCGGCAAAGTCACCGCCTTCGCCCCGCCGCGCATGGAGGTCACCTTCGACGACGGCGCGGTAAAGGCCTTCCCCTATCCCCAGGCCGTGGAGCGCTTCCTGCGCTTTGAAAGCCCCGATGCCATGCAAAGGGCCCTGAACGACCGCCAGCAGGCCGACGTCGTCCAGCGGGAAAGCGAGATGGCCCGGCTGGAGGAAAACCGCCGCCGCGCCGAGGAAGAGACCCGCCAGCGCCTGGAGGCCATCCGCGAAAAGAAGGTCGCCGCCGCCCGCCGCACCGCCGCAAGATCGGCGATGGCGAGGAAGGCGAAGGCGGAAGCGGAATAAAGGATTGCAGTTGAGCGTCTCGGATGATCCGGGGCGCTCAACTGTATCAAGGAATTATCTCCCTGTTTTCTACCCTGCCTTCATAAGCCTATTGAAAGCGGTCGCCTGTTTTGTTATAATATGATAAAGCCCGTTGCATACACGAAAGCAGGTGACCGCATGAGTCCGATCAAACCGAAGTGGCAGATGTCCGAGGAGGACATCAAGCTGCATTACATCACCCCGGCCATCACGGCGAAGTGGGGTCTGGACCGCATCACCATGGAGACGAAGATCACCGACGGGCGCATCAACCTGCGTGGCAACCTGGTGGCGCGGGAAAAGCCCAAGCGGGCGGACTACATCCTCTATATCAACGCCAACAATCCCATCGCCATCGTCGAAGCCAAGGACAACAATCATACGGTTTCCCACGGCCTGATGCAGGCCATGGAGTATGCCCAAATGCTGGACGTGCCCTTTGCCTACAGCTCCAACGGCGACGGCTTTTGCGAGCATGATTTCCTCACTGGCCAGGAGCGCCAGCTATCCCTGGACGAATTCCCCTCCCCGGAGGAACTGATCGCCCGATTCAAGCAAGGTGCAAACGAGGGCAGCGGCTTAAGCGACGCCGAACAGGCCATGATCCGCCAGCCCTATTACAGCGGCATGAACGTCTATCCGCCCCGCTATTACCAGCGCATCGCCATTAACCGCACGCTGGACGCCATAGCGCGGGGCCAGAGCCGCATCCTGCTGGTGATGGCGACGGGCACCGGCAAGACCTACACGGCCTTCCAGATCGTCTACCGGCTGCTCAAGAGCGGCGTAAAGCACAAGATACTGTACCTGGCCGACCGCAACATCCTCGTGGATCAATCCATCCAGCAGGATTTCGCGCCGCTGGAGAAGGTGATCCACAAGATCAACGTCGCGAAGGACGACCGCACCACCATCACGTCCCACGAGGTCTACTTCTCCCTGTACCAGCAGCTGGTGGGCGACGATGACAGGGAGCATTTCAGCGAGCTGTTCTCCCCGGATTTCTTCGACCTGATCATCGTGGACGAGTGCCATCGCGGCTCGGCCAAGGAGGAGAGCCGCTGGCGGCGCATCCTCGAATACTTCTCCAGCGCCACGCAGATCGGCATGACCGCCACGCCCAAGGAGACGAAATACATCTCAAACATCAACTACTTCGGCGAGCCCGTCTACACCTACAGCCTGAAGCGGGGCATCGAGGACGGCTTCCTCGCGCCTTTCAGGGTCATCGGCATCACCACGGACATCGGCGAGGGCTGGCGGCCCCGGCGCGGCCAGCGGGACGTCAACGGCGTGGAGATCCCCGACCGGGTTTATACCAACAGCGATTACGACTATAACATCATCCTGGAGGACCGCATCAATCAGGTGGCCGCGGAGATCACGGCCTACCTGAAGAGCACGGACCGCATGCAGAAGACCATCGTGTTCTGCGCCAACGAGGACCACGCCGAGCGCATGCGCGTCGCGCTGGTGAACCTGAACGCAGACATGTGCCGGGAGAACCCGGACTACGTCGTGCGCATCACCGGCAGCGACGATTACGGCAAGAAGAAGCTGGATTACTTCATCTCCGTCACGGCGAAGTATCCCGCCATCGCCACCACCTCCCAGCTGCTCTCCACCGGCGCGGACTGCAAGATGACCAAGCTGATCGTGCTGGACAAGATGATCGGTTCGATGACGGAGTTCAAGCAGATCATCGGTCGCGGCACCCGCCTGCGGGAGAAGGAGGGCAAGACCCACTTCGTGGTGATGGACTTCCGCCGGGTGAGCCGCCTGTTCGCGGACCCGGACTGGGACGGCCCCATCGAGATCGAGGACGGCTTCGACCCGAAGCGCCCGCCCAAGGAGCCGAAGCCGCCGAGGGACCCCGGCGACGGCCCCGAGCCGCCGAAGGAGCCCGCCGCAAAGCCCATCGTGGACGCCCGGGGCTGCCGGGTCCACATCATCAACAAGATGGTGTCCGTCTACGACGCCGACGGCAAGCTGCTGCGCCAGGAGAGCATCGTGGATTACACGAAGGAGAACATCGTCGGGCAGTACGCCTCCCTGGACGGCTTCATCCGCGAATGGTCGGCCCAGCAGAAGAAGGAGACCATCCGGGAGCTGTTGAAAGAGCGCGGCATCGACCTGGACGCCATGAAGGCCGAGCAGGGCATGGAGGACGTGGACGACTTCGATTTCATCTGCCACGTTGCCTTTGATGCCAAGCCCCTGACCCGCCGGGAGCGGGCCAATAATGTTAAGAAGCGCGACTTCCTCAGCCGCTACACCGGCGCGGCCCGCGAGGTTCTGGAGGCGCTGCTGGAGCGCTACATGAACACCGGCGTCTACGAGATCGAAAAGACCGAGATATTGAAGCTCGACCCCTTCAAGCGCATGGGCAAGCCCTCCCGCCTCGCCGCGCTGTTTGGCGGGAAGGAAGGGTATTTGAAGGCCGTAAGAGCGCTGGAAGATGAGATTTACAGGATCGGTTGAGGGGGACGACCTCTTCCGGCCCGCTACGCGGTCCACCTTTCTCTGAAGGGGAAGGCAAGGGAAACGCATCCAAAAGATAATATGTAGTACCCCACGGATGTACAAATCGTGGATTTACCTGTATAATGGTAAGAGGAAAACAAACCAAGGACAGGGATTACCGCATACAAAAGGGAGGTACTACACATGAAAGATCATACCACAGTTTACATCGGAATGGACGTACATCA
>JAFRJF010000047.1 GCA_017432405.1 Clostridia bacterium
CTGGAGCAGTGACAACACGGATGTCGCTACCGTAGATGCCTCGACAGGCGAGGTGACTGCCGTAGCCTTAGGCACTGCCAACATCACTGCCACGGCCAACGACGGCAGCGGCGTGACGGCCACCTGCGCCGTTACGGTAAACAAAGTCGTCACCATCAACCAGAGCGATTGGGGAAATGCATGGAGTAGTTTCACAAAAGACGGTGTCACCGTCTCAGCAGACATGATTGACCCTCATGACGGCAACCTCATGGAGGGCGGAACATTCTCTACTACCCTCGGCAACTTCACAAAGATTGTTGTGACGACCGCCGCTTGCGATGCTTCCGGCACGGGCTGGAGCGGTGGCGGCTCATCAATGACCTGGGCGGGCACTCCTGCCTCCAGCGTCTCCTTCAGCGGCAACTTTATGGGCATGGGCATGACCCAAACCACCATCGTCTGCACCATCGAGCCGACGAACTGAACGCCCCCCGCTCGGGGTCTGTACCCCGCGTGAGACCCGCAAAATGCGTTCTTTGAACAAATGACACAGATTCTTGCTGGGCACAATACCGTCTGACGGCACAGTATGGACTATCCGCATGCAACCGACCGACGGCCTGAAAGGCCAACAAGCCCTCAGCCCAAGGCAGCGCCTTGGGTATTGACGGCATGCGGCATGCGCCCTGCAAGGGCAAAAGCCTCACCAGCAAGCATGCGGATAACCACATAAAAAAATACAGCGTGCTATAAATCGAAATACAGCGTGCTATAAATCGAAATACAGCGTGCTATAAATCGGAATATAGCGTGCTATAATTCAAAGCAAGAAAAACATTAATCAAAAGAAAGGAGATAACAGTATGAGTATGAAATGGTTTCCGGTCTACATGAAGAACCGGCAGAAATGGTTCCCGAAGAGCGTGTCGCACAGCCGCGCGGTGACCACGGAGCAGCTGTGCCGCGACATCGCGCAGTCGTCCACCGTGGCGCCGGGCGACGTGGCGGCGGTGCTGCGGACGCTGAGCGACGCGATGGTGAAGTACCTGGCCGACGGCCGCCCGGTGAAGCTGGACAACATCGGCACCTTCCGCCTCGTGGCGTCGGCCTCGGGCAACGGCGTGAACACCGAGGAGGAGGTCACCACCGACCAGTTCAACAAGATGATGGTGCGCTTCCTGCCGGAGAAGGTGAGCACGCTGGGCGGCATCAAGTCGCAGAACATCCCGGTGCTGGCCAACACCGAGATCCAGTGGGAGCGCACCGAGCCCAAGAAGTCGAAGGGCAGCAGCGCGACGGGCAGCGGGTCGGGTTCCGGCACGGGTTCGGGCTCCGGCGGCACGACGCCCGGCGGCGACTCCGGCTCCGGCGAGGGCGATGAGGGCTGATGAGCCACGCCGACCGTCAAAGCACAACAATCAAGCGGGGCCCGCGCCTTCGGCGCGGACCCCGCTTGCATTTATCACTGAAACCGCAAATTGTGAAACAATTGCCGTAGTTTGTGCAAGTGCCGTGTGGCAATTTTGTCGTATCTTTGCAGCATCCTTGGAGTGCAGGCGGCTCGCCTGCAACTTCAACAATAACAGACAATAACAAAGTTGTTATATAGAAG
>JAFRJF010000048.1 GCA_017432405.1 Clostridia bacterium
CGGCCTCGCCGAAAAGGCGCTTAACTATCCCGACGAACTGTCCGGCGGCCAGAAACAGCGCATCGCCATGGCCCGGACGTTGGCCATGGATCCGGGCGTGATACTGCTGGATGAGCCGACCAGCGCCCTGGACCCGACGATGGTGGGGGAGGTGCAGGCGGTCATCCGCGACCTGGCCAAGACGGGTAAGACCATGATGATCGTCACCCACGAAATGCGCTTTGCCCGGGCCATCAGCAACCGGGTGTTCTATATGGACGAGGGCTGCATCTATGAGGATGGCTCGCCGGAGCAGGTCTTTGAAGCCCCGAAGCGGGAAAAGACGCGCCGGTTTGTGCAGCGCCTCAAGGTGCTGGAGCTGAACATCGAGAGCCGGGATTACGACTTCCTCGGCATGGCCTCCCAGATCGAGGCCTACTGCAACAAAAACCAGATTCCGCCCCGGCTGGCCAATCACGTACAACTGACCTTCGAGGAGGCAGTGCAGCAGCTGATCGGCGTCGTGAAGGAGCCGCGCATACAGGCCGTCTGCGAGTACTCCGAGGCGACGGAGGCCGCGGAATGGCGGATTCGCTACGGCGGGGCACAGCTGGACGTGACCCAGGCGGGCGATGAAGTGTCCCTCAGGGTGCTCAAGGGCATGACCGAGGGCATGCAGTACGACTGGACGGAGGACGAGGCGCTGCCCAACAGGCTGTGCATGCGCGTAAAGAGCAACTGAAGGCATTCAAGAGCGGAATATGGCGAGGCCACCGGCCCGGCGACGGGTCTGGTGGCCTCGCCGTTTCTGGGGCGCCGAGACCAGCCAAAACGCGGGATTGCGTAACAAAATCGCATAGAACTTTTCCAAAACTCAATGTGATAATCTGGAACCTCCTATTGTTAATGGCGGTGAAATGTGCGTAGAATGGAATGGATTGTGTATTTATTTCGCCGCGAAACGGGAAACAGTAATCGCGAAATTATCGCCCTGACGATCGGCGCGACGCTGATGTTCATCCTATGCGTCAAAGGCCGAATACTATAAAAAGAACGGGTTTGACAGGCGGAGCATGAGATGATTTTTCCCCTCCTGTTCAGTTGAATTATAACGAAAATTGTCGCATCTATCAATCATATTTTCGGGATTTCTTCACAAGAGTCGCGGGAATATGCTATAAAATAATAGATATATAAGACTTTTTTCTGTTGCACAGTGTCTCACCCTGAGTTTGCGGGTGTTCAGTCGGATATGAGTTGCTTTGGAGGACTTTCATGAATCAACCTTATAACGAACAGGACATGCTTTTCTCTTCCATCTTCAGCGACGGCACCGGGCTGTTCAGGCAGCCCCCGGAGCCTGAGCCGGGCGATTATGTCGCTGTTCGCATGCGCATTCAAAAGGGCGCGAATGTGACCGTCACGCTGCTCAGGGGCTTTCCCACGGTCATGGCGCATATGTCCAAATACGACAGCGACGATGCCTTTGACTGGTATGAAGCCAAGATCTAATGCCGCGAGGCGCCGGTGTTCTATTCCTTTCTGATCAAGTGGGGAGACAGGACCATCCATTACGATCGGCTGGGTCCGCGCTGGGTGGACGGCGTGCCCTCATCGGTTCCGACGGGGGCCTTCCAGGTGATTCCCGGCTTCCACGTGCCCCAGTGGGCCAAGGGGGCGCTCCAATACCAGATCCTGCCGGACCGCTTCAGGAAGGGCAATCCTGACAGCGACGTGCTCGACCGGGAATACTGGTATGCGCGCAATTACATACGCCACGCCCGCTCCTGGGACGCCATGCCCGAAGCGGACGACTACCGCTGTCACTACGGCGGCGACCTCGTTGGCGTCCTGGAAAAGCTGGATTATCTACAGTCCCTCGGCGTGGAGGTCATATACCTTAACCCCATATTCGTCTCCCCGTCGCCCCACAAGTACGATACGCAGGATTACGACTATGTCGATCCGCACCTGACCGTCATACCCCAGGATGAGGGGGAGGCGCTGGCCCCGGGTGACGCCGACAATGCCCGCGCGACGCGCTACAGGAACCGCACCACCAATCGGGTCAACCTGGAGGCCAGCAACGCCTGGTTCGCGAATTTTTGCCAGGAGGTCCACCGGCGGGGCATGCGGATCATACTGGACGGCGTGTTCAATCACTGCGGCTCCTTCGCGCGCTGGATGAATCGGGAGGGCGTATATGGCAAATCCGTGGGCGCCTTCAAGGACTCGAAGAGCCCCTATCGGGGATATTTCAACTTCCGGGACGCCAAGGATTACCACTGCTGGTGGGACATCGAGACGCTGCCCAAGCTCTACTATGAGCAATCCAACCAGCTCTGCGAGGAGATCTTCCGCGTGGCTGAGAAGTGGGTCTCGCCGCCCTACAGCGTGGACGGCTGGCGGTTAGACGTCGCCGCCGACCTGGGCCAGACGCCGGAGTTCAATCACCTGTTCTGGAAGGCGTTCCGCCGCAGGGTGAAGGCCGTGAACCCCGATGTGCTGATCATCGCGGAGCACTATGGCAATCCGGCACCGTGGCTTTGCGGCGACGAGTGGGATACCGTGATGAACTACGACGCCTTCATGGACCCGCTGTCCTACTTCCTGACCGGCGTGGAGAAGCATTCCGAATCCCGCCGGGACGACCTCTACCAGAACGGCATGGCGTTTTTCGGCACCATCTTCGAGGCCATGTCCCACATGCCGACCGCCTCGGTCTACTGCGCCATGGACGAGCTGGACAACCACGACCACAGCCGATTCATGACGCGCACCAACGGCCGCGTCGGACGGCTGCACACCGTGGGCGCCAGGGCCGCCGACGAGGACATACACCCCGAGGTGTTCCGGGAGGCGGTGGTCATACAGATGACCTGGCCCGGCGCGCCGACGATCTACTATGGCGACGAGACGGGGCTCACAGGCTGGACGGACCCGGACAACCGCAGGACCTACCCCTGGGGACATGAGGACGCGTCGCTGATCGCGTTCTTCAGGGCGCTGGCAAAGCTCCGGGAGGATCTGCCGGCGCTGCGCGACGGCAGTGTAAAGCCCCTGTGCGCAGGCTACGGCTATATCGCCTATGCCCGGTTTGACGCCGAAAACACGGTGATCGTGGCCTGCAACAACTCCGAACGGCCCATGCCCCTCGACCTTCCCCTCCGGGATCTGGGCATCGCCGACGATACCCCCCTGCTGGCCCGGCTGTCCACCACCGAAGACGGCTACGACACGCAGAGTACCTTGGCGGGCACTGTGGCCGGGGGGATACTTCGCTTCGCCTTGCCCGCGCACAGCGCCTCGATACTCACGCCGAAAAAAGCGTGACGGGAATGACCTATCGAACCGGCGGCGATAAATTCGTGGTGATCGCAGATGGCGAGGCGCAGCAGAGGACGGGGGAACAGATTCGCCGTTTCAAGGCGGAAATGGCGGCGCTCCAGGACACGGACGGCCTCCAGCCCTGGCAGAAGATCTCCGCGGCCGTCGGCATTGCGGCCTATGACCGCAGCGTCGACACCTGCACGGAGAACGTGCTCAAGCGCGCCGACGCCGCCATGTATCAGGACAAGGTGGCCATGAAGGCCCAGAGAAGGGACTGACGGTCAGATGAACATCGAGGTCTGCCCGTCGATCCAGGAGGCCTGGGGCACGTCGTGGATCCGGTCTCCCTCCATGTAGTTCCCGATCAGGAAGGGCGATTCGGGGTCGTGCAGCCGGCTCTGCGCCAGCACGACCCCGGGCTCGGCGTTGGCGTAGCAGTACCTGCACAGATGCCGGCAGGTGTTGTAGGCGCCGATATCGCATGCGAGGTAGCACGCGCATTCCGCGCGTGCGCCTTTTCTTTTGGGCGCGTTGAGGCGCTTGCCGATGGCGCGTTCATAGTCGCTTATGCGCATGCAGCCGCCGCAGTCCGCGCCGTAGGCGGCGAGGGCGTCGCCTTCGGCGCAGGGCTTTACCGTCATGCCCCGCACGCCCGCCATCTCAACGATGGCCTTGCCCAGCGCCAACCGCTGCGCCTTGGGCACCTCCCGCGCTTCGGGAAAGTTGCGCCTCACCTTCGGGTAGAGATCGATGAAGCTGATCACGACGGTGCGCGTGCAGCCCTCCAGCACGCGCGCCATCTTCTCAAAGGCGCGAAGGTGATAGTCCACGGTATAGCGCTCCGACAACAGGATCGGGTCGTAGCGCCAGCCGATGGAATGGATGCCGACCAGGTCTGAAAGCCGCTTGAAATCGTCGAGGAGGCGGTGCTTGTCCGGCACGTTGGGCTCGATATCCCTGCCGTAGGGCGTCAGCGTGACGAACCAGTACTGGCCGTATGGGCGCAGCAAGGGCATGTGGGGAAACATCGGTGCGGGATTCTTCGTACAAAAGCCGATCACGTCCACCACCGAAGGGTCGAGGCGATAGCGGCTGACCTGTTGCGGGCCATAGGGGTTGCGCACGCAGACAAAGCCGGCCCTCAGGCGGTTGGCAAACCATTCGGAATAGAAGGCGGGAATGTCCGTGCGCTGTCCCGTATTGATGATCATGGGATACCTCTTCTGATAAATGGTGATTTGTCGGCAATCTGATTTCGACATTGGCTGTTGATATTCCTGCATATTATTCGGGCGCTTCAACAGTTACAGCTCGGGGTGTCGAATCTGAGTGGTAACGTCCAACTAACATCATTACTTGTAGTTAACTAACTTATCACTTGACAGGGTTACTAATATGTGTTAACATAATATTGTCATAATTGCATAGATGTCACAGGTGACCTTTCCCAGAAAGGGCTGAAAAAGGAAGCGGGTGAGAATCCCGCGCGGGGCCGCCGCTGTATTTGGAGAGCAGAAGCCAACAGGTCACTGGTCTAACGACCGGGAAGACGGCGGATGCGATGACCCATGAGCCAGAAGACTTGCCTGTGCCTGATTTAACATTCGCTTCACGGATCTCTGAAGCCCGGATGGTTTTATTTTGGCTGCAATAAAACGGTCTGCTGCCGCATGTCGCGGGGGCGGGCCGTTTTTCATATATCTCAGATAATAAGAAGGTGTCCTATGGAAACCTGGCGGATATTCGGCGAGGCGCTTGAATCGGGAGAGAAAAAGCGGCTTTCGCTGCGCGTACCGATGGGCGGTCTGTCCAACCTGGGCCGGACATTTCCCGATGCGCGCAAGAGCGAGGACTATGAAATGCCCGCGATACTCGTCAACGGTGCAAAACCGGGAAAGACCCTGCTGGTCACGGCGGGCATCCACAGTGGCGAATACAATGGCATCCCTGCGACCATCCGCGTCGCCCGGGAGTTGGACCCTGAGCGCATGTCCGGCCGGGTCATCCTGCTGCCCTGCGTCAATTCCAGCGGATTTTGGACGATGCATCCCCGCACGCTGCCCGAGGACGACTTCAACCTGAACGGCCAGTATCCCGGGCGCCCGGACGGCACCGTCGGCGAACGTCTGGCCGACTTCTTCGTGCGCGAGATCTTTCCGCAGGTCGATTTCATACTGGACTTCCACGGCGGAAGCCGGGGGGAGCGCATGACGCCGCTGGCGTTTTTTCCCACCCACGCAAAGGTTCGGGAGGCGGCGCTGGCCGCAGCCATGGCCATGAACATCGGCTTCCTCATAGAATCCCAGGCAACGAAGGGCGAATACAGCTACGCGGCGGCCGGCCTGGGCATACCGGGGCTGCTGGTCGAGCGGGGAGAGGGCTATTTCTGCGACCTGGAATGGGTCGGGGACGATCGGCGCGACCTGCTGTTGCTGCTGGATCACCTGGGCATCTGCCCCGCGCCGGCAGGCACGCGGGATGCTGCCCTGAAGCGCAGGGTGTTCCGGGAAGCCGTCTACCTGGAAGCGGTGCGGGAGGGCGTATGGCATCCCGCGGTGCAGAAGGATCAGCCCATACAGAAGGGACAGTGCCTGGGCACGCTCGAGGACCTGTTCGGCGACGTGCTGGAAACGGTATACGCCGAACACGACGGCCATGTGCTGTACCTGAACTGCGGGCTGGCCATGCCGAAGGGGGAGCTGCTGGTGGCCTACGCCGTGGCGGCGTCGGAGGCATAGCCGTTTACTGTCGTTTATGCTGCGCGCAAGCGCCATAATATACATACACACGAGAGGAGAAAAACACCATGAAAAAGAGAATGACGGCCCTGCTCGTCACCCTGATGCTGGTCATGACGATGTTCGCGGCCAGCCCCGCCTACGCCGAGGAGAAGGTGCTGACTTTCGGCTGCCAGATGTATTCCGACGGCCTGGTCAATCCCGCGTCCCAGATCAACTGTGCCTGGAACTGCATGCGCTACGGCATCAGCGAATCGCTGTTCAAGTTCAACGACAACATGGAGATCGAGCCCTGGCTGGCCGAGAGCTACGAGGTCAACGAGGATTCCACCGTCTGGACCATCAAGCTGCGCGAGGGCGTCAAGTTCTCCAACGGCACCGATATGACCGCCTCCAAGGTCAAGGAGTCCCTGGATTCCGTGCGCGAGCAGGGCCCCAACGGCAGCTCGACCCCCGAGAAATACCTGGCCTTCGAGGCCATCGTGGAGGCCGACGACGCGGCCAACACCATCACCATCACCCTGCCCAAGCCGGATTACAACCTGCTGGGCAACCTGGCCTATCCCGTGATGGCCATCATCAACGTGGCCGAGACCACCGACTTCGACCACGAGGTCATCGGCACCGGCCCCTACATGGTGCAGGACCACGCCGACCTGGTGGGCTACACCATGGTCAAGAACCCCAACTACTGGGGCGGCGAGGTGCCCTATGACAAGGTGGAGATCATCTTCATGGGCGACGCCTCCGCGAAGGCCAACGCGCTGATGGCCGGCCAGGTGGACCTGGTCGAGAACATCACCAACGTCGCCGACCTGCAGCGCCTGCAGGACGACGCCAACTACACCGTGGACATCGCCTCCGGCGTGC
Source organism: Clostridia bacterium (assembly GCA_017432405.1). Next base: position 6,918 of record JAFRJF010000048.1, read on the forward strand.
GCTGCGGCTTCAGCTGGATCAACTTCAAGGGCGTCCTGGCCAACGACGCGCTGCGCAAGGCCATCGTGATGGCCATCGACAACGACACCATCTGCGCCTCCAACACCATCGGCGGCCTTTACACCGCAGGCTTCTCCGTGCTGCCCAGCACCCTGGCCTACGGCTACGAGAACCTGGAGAATCCCTACGCCTACGATCCCGACGCCGCGGCGGCCATGCTGGACGAAGCCGGCATCGTGGACAGCGACGGCGACGGCATCCGCGAGCTGGACGGCCAGCCCATCATGCTGCGCTATTCCTCCTATGAGAACCGCCTGCTGAACGACTTCTCCGACGCCCACACCATGTACCTGGCCGAGCTGGGCATCGGCATCAATCCCGCCTACGGCTCCTCCGACGACTGCTGGAACGACCTGGTATCCTTCAATTACGACTTCGACAACAACAACTGGACCACCGTGGGCAACGGCGATCCAACCGAGTACATGGCCAACTGGTACGGCAAGAGCAAGAGCAACTATTGCGGCTACCAGTACGACGCGTATGACGCGCTCTATGAGAAGTTCCTGGAGACCGCAGACGCCGCCGAGCGCGCCAACCTACTGCAGCAGATGCAGCAGATCCTGATCAACGACGCCGTCGTGATCGTGGACGGCTACTACAACAGCTCCATGGCCTATTCCAAGAACGTGGGCTCTGCGCACATCCACACCGCCGACTACTACTGGCTGACCACCGAGATCGTGCCTGCGGCATGATTTCGGCCTGAACCGGCGGAAAGGACACCGTCTGAGGACAGTGTCCTTTCCGCGTACCACTTATGAGAGGGGCGATGGGCTTGGGTAAGAAGCAGATATTATCCAGGCTGCTGCAGATGCTGATCGTGCTGATCGGCATCAGCATCGTGACGTTTTTGCTGACCTACATTTCCCCGGGCGACCCGGTGCGCCACATGTACCTGGCGCAGGGCCTTATGCCCGACGAGGAGCAGGTGGCCTTACAGCGCGAGGCGATGGGCCTGAACGATCCCTTCCTGACCCAGTACTTCCGCTGGCTGGGGAATTGCCTGAAGGGCGATTTCGGCACATCCTTCCTGCTAGGCAAGCCGGTGGTGCAGCTGCTGGCCTCCCGGCTGTGGCCGACGCTGAAGCTGACGCTGATGAGCATGGTGCTGATGGTGATCGTGGCGGTACCTCTCGGCGTGCTGTCTGCCGTCTACCACGACAAGCCCATCGACTATATCGTCCGGGCGATCACCTTCTTCGGCGTATCCATCCCCAACTTCTGGGTGGGCCTTTTGCTGATCCTGGTGTTCTGCGTACAGATGCGGCTGCTTCCCGTGGTCTCCTCCGGCGGCAGCTTCAAGGATATGATACTGCCCTCGGTGACGCTGGCCGTCGCGATGTCCGCCAAGTACACCCGGCAGGTGCGCACCGCGGTGCTGGAGGAGCTGCATTCGGATTACGTCATTGGCGCCCGGGCCCGCGGCGTGGCGGAGTGGAAGATCCTCTGGGGCAATGTGTTCCCCAATTCATTGCTGCCCCTGATCACGATGCTGGGCCTGTCCATCGGCTCGCTGCTGGGCGGCACCAGCGTGGTGGAGGTCATCTTCTCCTATCCCGGCATGGGCAACCTGGCCGTCACGGCCATCAGCTCCTGTGACTACTACCTGATCCAGGCCTACGTGCTGTGGGTGGCGGTCATCTATATGCTGATCAATCTGCTAGTGGACATCTCCTACAACTACGTGGACCCGCGCATGCGGTTAAGGCGGTGATGGCATGGAAAAGAAGAGCTTTGCAAGAAGGTATCCTTCCTTCGTCATCTTTGCCGTATTGGCGGTGCTGCTGGTATTGGTGGCAGTGTTCGCGCCCCAGCTCAGCCGCGGCGTGAACCCGATCAAGGGCAGCCTGAAGGAATCCATCATGCCGCCCAGCGCTGAGCATCACTTTGGCACCGACAAGATGGGCCGCGACATCTTTGTGCGCGTGCTCTACGGCGCGCGAACGTCGCTGTCCTCCACGTTCATACTGGTGGTCGTGGTGTTCGTGATCGGCTCCTTCCTGGGCATACTGGCAGGTTACTTCGGCGGCTGGGTGGACGCGGTGATCATGCGCGTGGCCGACATGATGATCGCCTTCCCGGGCCTGGTGCTGGCCATCGCAGTGGCAGGCATACTGGGGGCCAGCACGCGAAACGCCATCATCGCCATCGCGGTGGTGACCTGGCCAAAGTACGCGCGCCTCGCCCGAAGCCTCGTCATGAAGATCCGCAACACCGACTTCGTGGCGGCAGCCACGGTCACGGGCTCGAGCACGCCATACATGCTGTGGAAGTACATGCTGCCCAACACCATCACCACGCTGGTCATCACCGCCGCCACCGACATCGGCGGTATGATGATGGAACTGGCGGCGCTTTCCTTCCTGGGCTTCGGCGCGCAGCCCCCGACCCCGGAGTGGGGCTCCATGCTGAACGAAGGGCGCAACTTCATGCAGTCCGCGCCCTGGCTGATGATCTATCCGGGCCTGGCCATATTCGTCACCGTGGTCGTATTCAACATGCTGGGCGACGGCCTGAGGGATATCCTCGACCCCAGGTCCGGCGAGGGGAGGTGACCGCCCGTGGCATTGCTTGACATCAAGGGCATCGACGTCTCCTATGGCAAGAGCCTGACGGTGAAGAACTGCTCCATCGCCCTCGACCAGGCGAAGATCTGTTCGGTGGTTGGGGAGAGCGGCAGCGGCAAGACCACGGTCATCCGCGCCGTGCTTGGCCTGCTGCCCGGCGGCGGCAGTGTCACCGCAGGGGACATCGTCTACGAAAACCGCAGCCTGCTGAAGCTGAGCAAGGGCGAATGGCGGGCGCTGCGGGGCAGGGACATCTCCATGATCTTCCAGGATTCCGGGGCGATGATGAACCAGACCCGGCTGATCGGCAAGAGCTTCGTGGAATACATCCGAACCCACGAATCCATTTCCAGGCAGGACGCCTGGAAGAAGGGCGCGGAGATGCTGGGCCGCATGCGCCTTCCGGACCCGGACCGCATCATGAACTCCTATCCCTTCCAGCTCTCCGGCGGCATGCGCCAGCGCGTGGGCATCGCCATGGGCATGACCTACCAGCCCAAGCTGCTGCTGGCGGACGAGCCCACCAGCGCGTTGGATGTCACCACACAGGCCCAGATCGTGAGGCAGATGATGGAGCTGCGGGACGAATACGGCACGTCCATCATCGTCGTTACCCACGACATCGGCGTCGCCGCCTACATGGCGGATCACGTGGTCGTGATGAAGGACGGGCGCATCGAGGACCAGGGGGAGCGGGGCTACATCCTGAATGATTCGACGAATGCCTACACACGCAAGCTGATCGGGGCCGTTCCGTCGTTGGGAGGGAAGCGCTATGTTTGACGAAAAGGACCTTCTGCTGGAGGCGCGGCATGTCACCCGGCGCTTTCCCACGCCCAGCGGCAGGGAACTGGTGGCCTGCAACGACGTGAACCTGAAGCTGTACCGGGGCAAGACCCTGGGGCTGGTTGGAGAATCCGGCTGCGGCAAGAGCACCTTCATGCGCTTCCTGGTGTGGTTGGATCGGCCCACCGAGGGGGAGATCCTCTACAGGGGTAAGGACATCACCAAACTGAAGGGACGTCAGCTGCACGACATGCGCCAGCACATCCAAATGGTGTTCCAGGATCCGTCCACCTCCTTCAATCCCAAGATGAAGATCAGGGACATCGTCTGCGAACCGCTGCTCAACTACGGTCGGATCCGGCATTCCCAGAGGGACGCGAAGGCCCGCGAGGTGCTGGAGATGGTGGAGCTGCCCGGCGACTTCGCCGACCGCTATCCCCACAACATGTCCGGCGGCCAGCGACAGCGCGTGGCCATCGCGAGGGCCCTGGCGCTGGAGCCGGAGATCGTCGTGATGGACGAGGCCACCAGCGCGCTGGACGTGTCCGTGCAGGAGACGGTCATCGAGCTGGTCACGCGGCTGCAGCGGGAAAAGAACATCACCATCGGCTTTATCTGCCACAACCTGGGCTTCATACAGTCCTTCTCCCACCAGATCGCCGTGATGTACCTGGGCAATATCGTGGAGGTCATGCCGGGAGACCAGCTGTCCTCAATGTGCTGCCACCCCTATTCAAAGGCGCTTCTGAACGCCGTGTTCGACACGAAGATGGACTTCTCCAGGAAAATCGAGCCCATCAAGGGCGAGCCGCCGAGCCCGCTGGACGTGCCCGTCGGCTGCCCGTTCCAGGACCGGTGCGACCAGTGCAGGCAAATCTGCCGCGAGCGCAGGCCTGTGCTGACCGAGATCGGCCCGGGCCACGAGGTGGCCTGCCACCTCTACGGGGAAGGGGGGAGAGCATGAAGCGCATAATGGCACTCCTGCTGGCCCTTGCGCTGTGCGTGGGTCTCGCCGACTGCTCCGGGCAGGACGGCGACACCGCTGCCCAAACCGACGGCGAGGTCCACAAGATCGGCGTGATCGTCTACAACACCGCCGACGAGGAGGTCATCGGCTTCCGGGAATATTTGAAGGGCTACATCGAGGACAACTTCGAGATGGTCGATTTCGTGTATTCCGGTTCCATCGGTTCAGCGGAAGAGGAGCTGGCCTTCATCCAGGCAGCCTGCGACGACGGCGTCGAGGGCTTTATGTCCTTCCTGAGCTACGACCTGATGGGCGAGGTGGCGACGTGCGAGAAGAACAACGCCTATTACATGCTCGCCTCCGGTACCGTCGCCGCGGAGGACTTCGAGGCGGTGCGGGACAACCCCTGGTTCCTGGGCGCCTTTGGACCCGGCCAGCCCTTCGAATTCCAGGCCGGCGCGGACATGGCCCGCTTCTTCATCCGAGAAAAGACGGGCGCGAACTACTTTGTGCTCAGCGGCGGCGCGCCTCTGGGCAACGAGATGCACTACCAGCGCACGCTGGGCATACTCGACGCCCTGGCCAGCGCCTACGGCGCGGTGTTCGACAAATCCCGCACGGAGCTGGCGCTGTCCGACGTGCCCGTGACCGTTTCCACCGACCGCGTCAGCGTGACGATCTGCCCCGGCTATATCAGCGGCGACGAACCGCTCCAGACGGCAAAGGCGGCCTTCGAGGCCGGAAATTACGACGCCGTGCTGTCGGTGCTGCCGCCGATGGAGATGGTCGAGGTCATCGGGAAGACGCCGCTGGGCGTGGTGGACAGCTACAATACGCGAAACCTGCAGCTGGTCACCGACGGCGTGCTGCGCTTCGTCGTCGGCAAGTACAACTCGATGATCGGCCCCGCCTTCGCGCTGATGCTCAACGCGGTGACCGGCTACGCCGCGGATTTCCGGGACGACGGCAGGGCCGTTCAGGTGACCCAGGGCTTCTGGATCTCCGACAGCGCCGAGGATTACAATGAAAAGTATGCCCTGTCCACCAGCGCGGCCATGAACGCCTATAACTTCGACGACCTGTCGAAGGTCATTCGCGTATACAACCCGGAGGCAAACCTGAACGCGCTGGTCGCCCTGGCAGAGGCCTGCTCCTATCGCGCCGTTCAGGCGCGGCGGGGGAAGGCGTGATAACCGCTCGACCAGAGTAACCGTTACGATAAATGTTAAATATCCCGGTTGCCTTGTTGGCTATTGACAAATGTCTTTGGATTGAATATAATATCACATGAACGAATGTTCAAATGATTGAAGGTGATCCAAGTGACAGAGCCGGTGACCGTGCCGGAAACGGGATTTGACAGTGAATTGCTGCGCAACCGCGTGCTCAGCGAGATGCCCGACGAAGAGCGCTTGTACGACCTGGCGGAGCTGTTCAAGGTGTTTGGCGACACGACGCGCATTCGCATACTCTATGTGCTGTTTGAAGCGGAAATGTGCGTCTGCGACATCGCGGAGATCCTGAACATGACCCAGTCGGCGATTTCGCATCAGCTGCGGGTGCTCAAGCAGGCCCGCCTGGTGCGCAACCGCAGGGAGGGCAAGCAGATCTATTACTCACTGGCGGACGATCATGTGCGCACGATCATCGGCCAGGGCATGGATCACATCGAGGAATGATAATTTTAGAGGAGGAATACCACAATGAAGAAGACCTACAAGATCGACGTGGACTGCGCGAACTGCGCGAACCTGATGGAAGAGGCCGCCAAGAAGACTGCGGGCGTCAAGGATTGCACCGTGAGCTTCATGACCCTGAAGATGAAGGTGGAGTTCGACGAGGGCGCGGACGTGGATGCCGTGATGAAGAATGTTCGCGACAACTGCAAGAAGGTCGAGGACGACTGCGAGATCTTCCTGTAATCGAAGACATGAACGGGCGGGGGCGGCAAAGGGTTCGTTTCCCGCCCGTTTTTACGGCTTGAAATATAATTAGAAAGGGTGTGACGGTGTGAACAAGAAGCAGAAGAACCTGTTGATTCGCATCATCATTGCCACTGTGTTTTTTATCCCGCTGTACCTGATCTCAGAGGACATCGTACATGTGGACATGCCCAAATGGGCGCTGATCCTGCTGTTCCTGATTCCCTATCTGACGGTGGGCTATGACATCATCCGCAAGGCGCTGCTGGGCATCAAGAACGGCAAGATGTTCGACGAGTGCTTCCTGATGACGGTGGCCACCATCGGCGCCATCGCCCTGGGCGAGTACGGCGAGGGCGTGGCGGTTATGCTGCTGTACCAGGTGGGCGAGCTGTTCCAGAGCTACGCCGTGGGCAAGAGCCGCAAGAACATATCGGAGCTCATGGATATCCGCCCGGACTACGCCAACATCGAAAAGGAGGACGGAACCCTCGAGCGGGTTGACCCGGACGAGGTCGAGGTGGATACCGTCATCGTGGTGCAGCCCGGCGAGAAGGTGCCCATCGACGGCGTGATCGTCGAGGGATCCTCTGCGCTGAACACGGCCGCGCTGACCGGCGAGAGCAAGCCCCGGGAGGTCGGAGTGGACGACACCGTGCTCTCCGGCTCCATCAACATATCCGGCGTGCTGAAGATCCGCACCACCGCGGAATTCGACGAGTCCACGGCCTCCAAGATACTGGACCTGGTGGAAAACGCGGCTTCCCGCAAGTCGAAGTCGGAAAACTTCATCTCCAAGTTTGCTCGGGTGTACACGCCCTTCGTCTGCTACGCGGCGCTGGCTCTGGCGCTCATTCCGCCGCTGTTCGTCATGATCACGAAGATCGGCATGGCGAATTACGCCTCCGTCGGCGCGCTCTGGCGCGACTGGATACTTCGCGCCTGCACCTTCCTGGTCATCAGCTGCCCCTGCGCGGTGGTCATCTCCATACCGCTGAGCTTCTTCGCGGGCATCGGCGGCGCCAGCAACCAGGGCATACTGATCAAGGGGTCCAACTACCTTGAAACCCTGTCCGAGGTCACCACCGTGGCCTTCGACAAGACCGGCACCATCACCAAGGGCAACTTCGAGGTGACCGCGGTGCACCACAGTCCGCTGGATGAGGCCAAGCTGATGGAATACGCGGCGCTGGCCGAGTGCCATTCCTCCCACCCGATCAGCCTGAGCCTGCAGAAGGCCTACGGCAAGAAGGTCGACCCCACCCGGGTGACGGACCTGGAGGAGATCAGCGGCCACGGCATCGTCTGCAAGGTGGACGGCACAGACGTGGCGGTTGGCAATGAGAAGCTGATGAACCGGCTTGGCATTCCCTTCCACCACTGCCATCACATCGGCACCATCATCCACATGGCGGTGGCGGGGGAATACGCAGGTCACATCGTCATCTCGGATGAGATGAAGGAGCATTCCAAGGAAGCCATGGTCGAACTCAAGAAGGCCGGTATCGAGCGAACCGTGATGCTCACCGGCGACGCCGAGGCCGTGGCGAAGCAGGTGGCCTCTGAGGTGGGCCTGACCGAATACCGGGCCGAGCTGCTGCCCCAGGACAAGGTCGCCTGCGTGGAGGCGCTGTTGAAGGAATGCACCGGCAACAAGAAGCTGGCCTTCGTGGGCGACGGCATCAACGACGCCCCGGTGCTCTCTCGGGCGGACATCGGCATCGCCATGGGCGCGCTGGGCTCCGACGCGGCCATTGAGGCCGCCGACATCGTGCTGATGGACGACGATCCGCTGAAGATCCCCAAGGCCATCAAGATCTCCCGCAAATGCCTGGGCATCGTGAAGCAGAACATCGCCTTCGCGCTGATCGTCAAGGCCGTCTGCCTGGTCCTCGGCGCGCTGGGCATGGCGAACATGTGGGTCGCCATCGTCGCCGACGTGGGCGTGATGATCCTGGCCGTGCTGAACGCCATACGCTGCCTGTTCGTGAAGAACCTGTGATGGGATGAACGAATAGTATACCTTTGCCAAACGCTGCAGGGGCGCCGACGCGGCGCCCCTGTTGCCGTGCCTGACGACAATGCCACGCATTTAACACCATGAAATACGACAAACACGGCTACCGTGACCTGACTACAGGCAGCATCTGGAAAAAGCTGGTGCTGTTCGCCATGCCCCTGCTGCTCTCGAGCCTCGTCCAGCAGCTCTACAATACCGTCGACCTGATCTTTGCGGGAAACCTGATCGACTCCAACGCCTCCGCCGCCATCGGCATGAGCGGCATGCTGATCACATGCCTGGTGGGCTTCTTTGGCGGCATGTCGGTCGGCGCAGGGGTGTTGATCGCCCGGAGCTACGGCAATGAGGATTACGACGGCTTGCACAGGGCCATCCACAGCACCGTGGCGCTCTGCGCGATTGGGAGCATTCTGCTGCTCGTGCTCGGCGAAGCGCTGACGCCGGTATACCTGCGCCTGGTACACACGCCCGAAGGGCTGTGGCCCATGGCGATGGGATATTTGCGCATCTACTTCATTTCCATGCCTGCGATCCTGTTCTACAACCTCTGTTCGGGTGTGCTGCGCTCGCTGGGCGACAGCCGCAGCACCCTCGTCGCCCAGGTCGCGGGCGGCCTGTTCAACGTGCTGGCCGACTGGCTCTTCATCGCCAGGCTGCACTGTGGGGTGGCTGGCGCGGCCTGGGCGACGCTGATCTCCCAGACCATATCGGTGGCCTATGTCGTGTATCGACTCAAAAAGCTCGACGGGCCCTACGCGCTGAAGCTCAGGCAGGTGCGCCTGGATCGGGGCGTGCTGCGGGAAACGCTGCGGATCGGCGTCCCCGCAGGCGTTCAATCGCTGGTGATCACGCTCTCCAACGTCTTCGTGCAATACCACATCAACCGCCTCGGCGGCAGCGCCATCGCCGCCTTCACCGCATATTTCAAGATAGAACTGATCGTCTACTATCCCATCATGGCACTGGGACAGGCCATGATGACCTTCGTGGGCCAGAACATGGGCGCGGGCAAGCCCGAGCGGGTCCGCCGAGGGCTTTGGGAATGCCTGGGCCTGGGCGTCGGCGTCTCGCTGCTGTTGAGCGCACTGGGCCTTCTGGGCGGAAGACTCTTGTTCAGCGCATTCTATGCTGACGGGTCGGCGATTGCACTGGGCCTCCGCGTCATCGCGGCCACGTTTCCCTTTTATTTCATCTATTGCTTTTTGGAGATTCCCGGCGACGCCCTGCGTGGCATGGGGGAATCCAGGCTGCCGATGCTGATCGTCATCGTCAATCTTTGCCTGTTGCGCACGGCGCTGCTGTTCCTGATCGTGCCCCGGTGGCCCGACGTGCGCGGCATCGCCGTGTGCTATCCCATCACCTGGGCGGTGACCGGCGCGTGCATGCTGGTCTGCTGGCTGAAGAGAAGCACCAGGATTAAACCTGCCGGCTAATTGAAAAGCATCAGTAGTTGACCGACTGAACACTAACATTGAAAAACAGGGGCGGTGAATCACCGTCCCTGCGCGATTGTAAGTCGCTTATGCGCTCACCGTCTCGTCCTTCAGCGCCGCCTTCATCACGGCGGGCCAGATGGCGATGATGAACATTATGCGGATGACGTTGTTGGCGAAGCAGCCCCAGTGCGTGCCAAGCAGCGCCTCCATCGGCCCGCCAAGGATCTGTATGATACCGTAGGTGATCACGCCGCCGACCAGCGCCGCGACGACATTCTGCCGGGAGCAGGTGGGCCTGAAGCGGACCCAGGTCTTCTCGATGAACCGGCCCGCGCACAGCGCCATGAACGCGCCGATGTCGCCGTAGCCGTCCTTCATCATCTTCTTCGGGTCCACCAGAAGCTTCCCGTCCACGTAGTCCATCGGATAGGACTTGACGGAGATGTAGAACAGCGCGGCGATTCCCAGAATCACGCCCAGGGCCAGGAACAGGTTTTCCTTCTCCGGGTTCTGACGGAGGTAGCCAAACAGCTTCCTCATGCCCCAAATCACCAGCACGCCCTCGGTCATGCCGACGGCCACATCCTGGGGCGTGTGGACGCCCAGGTAGTTGCGGGAAAAGCCTGTGATGAGCGCCAGCAGTATGCACAGCACCGAAACCCAGCGCATCTTTTTCCAGGCGCTGACCGCCATGGAGCCGTAGATGGACGTGGCCATGGTGGTGTGGCCGCTGGGGAAGGAGTAGCCTGTCGCGGTGCTTATGGCATCCCCGGCGGGAAGTATACGGCTGTCCCGGATCCACGGGCGATAGACGCAGGCGGTCAGCTTGACCACGGCGTTGACGGCGATGGTGGCCGTATAGGACGCCACCGTATAGAGTCCGCTCTCCTTGTCCACGCACCAGTAGATCATCGCCGGAATGATGACCAGGAAGGTGACCGCGAAAAGGGAGATCATCTCCATGAATGGCGTCAGCGCGTCATTGATGCTGTTTCTGAAGTTCTGCAAGAAAAGCAGGTATTGTATGTCCATGTGTCTTCTCCTCCTGTGACTGTGGTTGCTATGGGGTTCCCGCAGCCAGATCGCTGTCCTGACTATGATTCGCATTTCTGAAATCACGTCAACCAATAATGCCTTCACGGAAGCCGCTATAATGGGAAACGAGTCCTGGTATTTCCTGTGTCTGTCATTATAGTTTGGATTTGCCTGCCTGTCAACAGCTTTTAGCATTGATTATGCTCCAGGGTACGCACATTTATTGTTTAAATTGTGTTTACATTTAACGACTATTATAGTATAATAATATGGTATAGCAGAGTCAACAGCAACGCGAAGGCATTGCTTGGTAGAGCGCGATGGCCGAGGCTCAATGTGCACCGCATAACAAGGAGGAATACACAATGAATGATTTCTTTGAATCGTCTGTCAGGGAACTGAACCTGGACGAGCTGGAGCTGGTCACGGGCGGCAAGAAGCGCCCTTTTGTGCGCTCACTGGCTAAGGATGTCAACGTTCGATCGGGCCCCGGTACGGAATATCCCGTGGTTGCCCAGCTGGGCTACCTGGACGAGGTGGCGGTCATCAGCAAGAAGATCGTGAAGAACGGTAAATACTATTGGGCGAAGGTCACCGTCGCCGTCAGCCAGTCGAAGCAAGTGGAAGGATGGGTTTGCTCCAAGTATTGTGAAGGCTGCTGGAACTGATACAGAAAGCCCTGTCAGCCATTATGGAAAAGGTCGTCCTGTAACAAGATATAACGAGTATATACACACCGGCAACAGAGCGACACGCACGCGAAAGGAAGGATAAATCATGGCAGAGATCACAGAGCGCAGCGCCGTCTTTACCGACTACGACAGCTACCTTTTCCACCAGGGAACGAACTATGAGGTCTACCGAAAGCTGGGCGCCCACCCGGACATGGAGGAGGGCGTGAAGGGCACCCGGTTCAACGTCTGGGCGCCCAACGCCCAGTATGTTTCCGTCATCACCGCGAAGACCGGCTGGGAGGACGAGAAGTGGATGCACCGCTGCGCGGGCGACGGCGGCGTGTGGGAATGCTTCCTGCCCGACGTTGGCCCCGGCGACGCTTACCGCTACGTCATCACCGGCCAGGACGGCGTGAAGCGCTACAAGTCCGACCCCTACGGCTTCTGGTATGAAAAGCGCCCCCAGAGCGCGTCCATCGTCTGCGCGCTGGATACCTTCGTCTGGGACGACGACATCCACCAGGCCCAGCGGGACAACACCAAGGTCGTGGAGCGCCCCATGTCCATCTACGAGGTGCACCTGGGCAGCTGGAAGAAGGGCTTCCAGGGCGACTGGGATGAAGACGGCTTCTTGAACTATCGACAGCTGGCGGACGACCTGACCCAGTATATGACCTACATGGGCTTTACCCACGTGGAGCTGATGGGCATCTGCGAGCATCCCTTTGACCTGTCCTGGGGCTACCAGGTGACGGGCTACTATGCCCCCACGTCCCGCTACGGCACGCCGGACGATTTCCGCTATTTCGTGAACGCCATGCACAAGGCGGGCATCGGCGTGATCCTGGACTGGGTGCCCGCCCACTTCCCGAAGGACGCCTTCGCCATGGGCTGGTTCGACGGCACGCCGCTCTATGAGAACAGCGACCCGCTGCGCCGGGAGTTCCCGGTCTGGGGCACGCTGGCCTTCGACCACGGCAAGCCGGAGGTGCGGAATTTCCTGATCGCCAACGCCATCTACTGGATCAGGGAGTTCCACATCGACGCCCTGCGGGTGGACGCCGTGGCTTCGATGCTGTACAACGACTATGACCGCAGCGAGTGGCGGCCCAATGTGTTCGGCGGCCGCATGAACCTGGAGAGCATGGACTTCATGCGCCAGCTGAACTACGAGGTCTGCGGCCAGACCACCGGCTTTTTGATCGCGGAGGATTCCTCCGCCGAGTGGGGCATCACCGAGGACGTAACCCGCGGTGGCCTGGGTTTTACCTTTAAGTGGAACATGGGCTGGATGAACGACACCATCCGCTACATGAACCTCGATCCGGTCTATCGCAAGTGGCACCACGGCAACCTGACCCACATCGCCGACTACGCCTTCACGGAGAACTACATACTGGTGCTCAGCCACGACGAGGTGGTGTACGGCAAGGGCTCCATGGTGAACAAGTCGCCGGGCAGCGAGGCCGACAAGATGGGCGAGGTCAAGACCCTCTACACCTGGCAGTTCACCTTCCCCGGAAAGAAGCTGCTGTTCATGGGCCAGGAGTTCGCGATGAGCCGGGAGTGGAACGTGAAGGAGAGCATCGACTGGCACCTGGCGGACGACTTCGTCCACCGGGACGTGATGCAGTGCGTCAACAACCTGTTGCACGTCTACAAGAGCCATCCCTGCCTGTACATGGACAGCAAGAACCCCACCACCTTCGAATGGGTCAACCGGGGCGACGCCGACCGCAATATCGTGGCCTACTACCGCCGCAACCCCTGGAACTACGACGGCGCGGTGCTGGTGGTGTGCAACTTCTCCCCGATGTCCTATCACGACTACACCGTGGGCGTGCCGATGGAGGGCTATTACAACCGCATATTTTCCACCTACGACAGCCTCCCCGGCCAGGGCAACCCCGCCGAGATCGGCGGCATACCGCCGCTGACCGCCCAGTGGCACGACTGCGACGGTTACAGCCACATGCTGACCTACAGCCTGCGGCCCTTTGAATCCGTGATCATCGAGTTCCCGACGAAATAAGCCGGACAAAATGCAGGGGCGGCATTGCGCCGCCCCTGCGTTTTTCAACCCGTTTATGCCTGCTCCGAAGGATCGCTGGCCGAGGGACTGCGGTTCTTCGCGACCCATGAGGGTCCCTACGCCGGGCACTGCCAGGAGGGCAGGGACCGCACGGGCGTGGTGGCGGCGCTCCTCGAATGCTTCATGGGGGCCGATTACGATGAAGTCAGGAAGGACTACATGTCGACCTTCTTCAGCTATTATGGCATTGAGCCCAGGGACGCGGACTATGATCAAATCGCGAACAACAACATCGCTGCGACGCTTCGGAAGCTGATCGGATTGGAGGATCTCAACAACGCCGACCTGGCCGGGGCCGCAGAGGATTTCTTTCGCGAAATCGGGCTGAGCGGTGAAGAATTAGCGGCGCTTCGCGCCAACCTCGCAAAATCCTGTTTTGAGGGAAAATCCAAATATGCCAATATGGAGAACTGGGCCTATTGCGGCGTCGGCACGGACAAAGGCGCGGACATATTCATCGTTGGGCCGACGGTGGTCAACTCCGATGACTACAACATGTCCCTCGACGACAAAAACTGGTACAGGTTCATGCGGGCGCTGAACATGCAGAAGGGCATCTATGAAGACGGCCTTCGGATGTACGCCCCGTATTACGCCCAGCTCTCCCTCAAGGCCTATGTGTTGACGGAGGAGGCACGTGAGCCCTGGCTTGAAATCGCCTACAGCGACGTCTCCGAGGCGTTCCGGTACTACCTGGAGCACGAAAACCAGGGCAGGCCCATCGTGCTGTTCGGCTATTCCCAGGGCGCAGACCATGTCTTCAGGCTGTTGGAGGAATTCTTTGGGGACGAAGCGTTGTATGACCGGCTCATTGCGGCGTATGCCATCGGATGGGGCTGGTCCTTTGAAGAGGCTGAAAGGGTTCCGCAGGTCGTGCCCGCCGCCGGCGAGGACGACATCGGCTGCGTGATCAGCTACGACGCGGAGGCCCCGGAGGTGGACGGCACCCTCGTTACACCGCAGGACGAAAGGCACTTCGCCATCAGCTTGGACGGGTTCGAACCAATGAGAATTGCACCGGCTGCAACAAGTGTATCCAGGTCTGCGGCGTGATGGGCGCATGCGTTGCCACGGACGTCCTCGAGGACAACCGATCCTATATCAAGGTTGACGTTCGATCATCTGTGGAATACCTGCGCGCCCATGACATATCCGGCGCGCCGTGCACGGACGAGCTGCCCTATGAGCTGGGCACCATATGGCCCATGCCAGGAGGCCTGGCCGAATACGCCCGATGGCTCGTGGGGGACGACGTGTTTATCCGGCAGATGAATAAGGACACGGAGGAGGCCCGAAGCATCAACTGCACGGCCTGCGGCTATCACAGCTGCCGGGAGATGGCGAACGCGATCTACTACGGCTTTACCCGCAAGGAGAACTGCATTCACTACCTGAAGGATTCCGTGGAGAGCCAGCGGCGGAAGCTCCAATATGTCGCGGAGCACGATGATTATCTGGACGTCTACAACCGGCGGGCGTTGATCGGCAGGGTCGAGGCACTGCCCGAGGCTTCCGAATACGCCCTCGTCGACGTCAACCTGAACGGCTTCAAGGGGATCAACGATACCTATGGCTACAGTGAAGCCGACAAGCTGCTGGTTCAGGTCGCGGAAAACCTGAAGCGGGCCACAGCGAAATACGGCCATTCAGGAGATGCTGGAGAATGATGGCTTCTACATGCTCTACCAGCCCCAGGTCGATGTCAGGACCCGGCAGCTCGTCGGCTTCGAGGCCCTCGCCCGGACAAAGGGGCGCGACCTGCCGCCGGGGAAATTCATACCGGTCGCCGAGAAAAATGGACTGATTTGGAAGATCGGGCGGGTGACGACGGAGCTCGTCGTCCGGCAAATCGCCTGCCGGTGGACGTCATCAAGCTGGATAAATCCATCGTGGACACCTACCTTGTGCCGGGAAAGGATCACTTTATTCAGAACGTGATTCAGCTTGTGCACGACCTGGACAAGAGGATCATCATCGAGGGCGTAGAAACCCAGGGCCAGGCGCGGCGGCTGAAGGAACTCGGCGCGGATATCATACAGGGCTACTATTATAGCAAGCCCATACCGCCGGAGAACGCGATTGACTTTATGCCGCTGTGATCACCCGGGCCGGCGTCAACGGCATGCGGCCGTCTCTGCGGTGCGGATTGAAGTACGGTCTCGTCATTCCCTGAGGGCGTACACCCACGGCTCGGAATCCTCCGGCTCCAGGGCATACCGCCTGGCCGTCAGGTGATCCCACTGCCCATTATCATTCTCATCGGAGAAGGTGAGCACGGTTCCAACGCCGTTGGTGATATACCCGGCGTTCATGTAGACAAAGCGAAGCGTTTGGGTTTCGGTGACCAGGTCGTCGCCACGCTTTCGCATGGTCTTGCCTTCAGCGGCCGCATCCCGGCTTTGAACGGTCAATGCTTCGCCGGGCATTTTCAGATAATTAGCCTGCTCCACGGCCCTGCCGCTGTCTCGCATTTCCACCGTGTGATTATGGCCCCACAGGAAGACGATGTCATGGCTTTCAGAAGCCGCGTTCAAAGCCTTCGTCCACGTCCACGCGCCGGCATTATCGCCGCGGTTCGCGTGCAGGGGCACGTGGGACATGACGATGATGGGGCGATGATCCTCCAATGTGTCGACCCAGCTCAGGAAACGGCGGCTGGCCGTTTGTGCGGATACGCCGTTTGGATCCACGCTGTCTTTTCCTTCATATCCCAGGGCCTGTTCGTCACTGTCGTGGATCATCTGGGCAAATGTAATGCCGTAGACATAATACCCGCTGGCAGAGACGGGGCCGGAGAAAAAGGCCGCGTCATAGGGATCTGTCGCATGGATATCGTGCGACCCATAGGTGTACAGGGTCTGCACGCTCTCACCGAAGACATGCTTCACCTGCGCGTCTACAGCCGTCATGGAAAAATAGGGCGCGCCGATGGGGTAGCCGCTCGCGTCGATGGATCTATCGCCGCCATCGCCCACGTTGTCGCCGCCCAGCAGGACGATCTCCGGCATGACGCCGTCGTCTGCCACCAACGCCAGCACTTCCGTCAGGTGGTTGTGCCAGATTAGATTGCCGTCGGAATCGTATACGGGCAGCTTCTTTTTGGGCCTCTTGCCCCCGCTTTCTTCTGGAGAGGCGGATTCCGTTTCATATTTCGCATGTCGATCCGTCGCAACAAAGATGGAGGTGTCCGCAAGCGCAGTGCCGATGCAGAGAAGCATTGCGAGGAGGGCAACGCAAACGCACTTTTTATTCATGTATCCTTTCTCCTTTGCCATATGTTTATCGCACATTCCCTGAACAATGCCGCCGGGCGGCCCCTTAAACGCAATATACAAATAAGGCACTTTGATACTATCAAAGTGCTCATAAATCTGAGGTGCCCCATCGGGGATTCGAACCCCGACACCCTGATTAGAAGTTACAGATATCAGAGCACGAATTCGCTTCTTCCTATAGTAACATTTTACCATAGAAATTCTTGTGCGTCAGCCTGTGTATTGTTATCGCATGGTTAACATATACAATAATGCAATTTCTGGAGATTGATATAAAGGCTATCCTTGAGGCGAAATGGCTTTTGACCGGCAAATGCCGTCTGACAAACGACCCGCAGAGTGAAAGATCATGATACAATGTATTCAGTGATGAATTGAAGCGACATAAAAGACTATCATGACTGGGGATGAATAGGATGAACAGCTTTTTAAGTGAACTGTGCGCATGGCTGGATCGTGACAGGCTCGGTAAAAAGGTACTGCTGTGCAGGAGCGTGGAGACAGGCAACCAGTTGCTCCGAATGGCCGCTGCCCACGGTACGCCCGCCGTGAACGCGCAAGCTGCGTCTGTCCAGGGATACATGATCCAGATGGCAGAGCCTGTGTTGATGGCCAGGCAGCTTCAGCGCATCGATCATATTACAGCATCCATTGCGCTGCAGAAGATCATGGGCACCGTCGGCGACGCCTTTACCACGCTGGGCAAAGTGGAGCTGACCACCGCTGAATCTGTTCTTCCGCAGTTGAATGAATTGGAGCGCAACCAGGTGACGCCCGATCAGCTCGAAGCCGTAGGTGAGCCGCTGCTGGCAAGCGTGTGGCGGGAGTACATGGGCTGGATGCAGTACCATTGCTTGAAACGGCCTATGACTGCCCTCGAAAGTTTACGCTGTCGGAGCAGATGGGCGTTACCGAAGAACAGCCCCAGCCGCTCGAGCAATACGCTCAATCCTGGCTTGGCGTAGCCGACCGGGGCAGCATCATCCATGAGGTGCTGGAGCAGTATTTTAGTCAGACCGCGCCGAGGGTGAGCACGGCAGATGAATCGCTGCTGAGAAAGCTCGTACAGGACAGTGTGGCGAAATATAAAGCGAAAATCCCTATCCCATCCAATCTGAAAGGTATCGACGCAGAGGTGGACAGCATCATCGACGTGGTGATTGAAGAGGCGAACGCCCACGCGAACGACTCCAATCGCAGGACCATAGGCACGGAGATATCATTCGGAAATGAGGAGCCTCTGGATCTGACGTTTGGCCCGTACACGATTCACATGAAAGGGCGAATTGACCGTGTGGATCAGGTAGAAGACGGCTATGAAGTCATCGACTACAAATCCGGCAGACCGAGAAGATTCCGAAGGGACTTCAATATCAAGCTCCAATACTACCTGTACACACTGGCATGGGAGAAGCTGCATCCGGATCAGCCCATACGGAGAGCAACGTATGACTTGGTTGACGGCATAGGCGGCGTTGAAAAGAAGATGTCATCCTGGCCGCAGCGCGCACGATTGCCCGGAAGGGCAAGGATGCCCGGAACTGGATGGGCAAGAACAGCAGCAAGACGGCGGTAAAGGCAGTAGCGGACTTGAGCGCGTTCCTCTCCGGCGGTGACGCGGATGCAGCGCTTGAAGCCATTGAGCAGATGTTCGCGTCTGCAAAGGGCGCGAAGAAGATCAACCGCCATGACTATATGCTTGAGCGCGTTCACATGCTGCTCGCCGAGTACCGGATATGCGCAGAGGCGGTCGAGGGACTGCCGGACAATGATGCTTTGGATAAGCTGTCCCAGGATATCGACCTTTTGCTCCACGGCATTGTCATGCGGGAAGCCCTTCAATTGCGTCAGGCTTATGCCGACTACCGCAAACAGAATCATATTGTGACCCTGGACGACATGCTTATGCTGACGGCCAGGCTGGTCCGGGAGCATCCCTCCGTCCGGGACAAGCTCCATAAGCAGTACAAGGTTTTCTTTGTGGATGAGTTTCAGGATACGGACCCGATTCAGACGGATAAGGTTGCAAGAAAAGAATAGACAATCTAATCGACACCCCGTCAAGCTTCCGCACCGTGCCTTCAATCGTCAATATCCCGGCATCGGCATCGGGATCTCCTGGGCTGCCAACAGCGGCGCGTATGCCGCCAGGAACATCGTTTCCGGGCTGGAGTAATTGCCGATAAAACTATCGACCTGTCCAGGCACTACAAGCAGTCGGACGGCTCCATGCTCACTCCCTTCCAGCAGGCGCGCCGCTATGCCGGGCTGCTGCCTCACAACATGAATCCCCCGCTGGATCGTCATCAGCAACTTCCAGGAGTTCCGCATTCACGACATGAACAATCCCCATCCGCATCTCGATCAGCCAGTTCCACGGCATCGAGATCAACGACCTCGCCGTCATGGCCGCCTATGGCATTAAAAAGGGCGATCCGGCCTTTGCCAGCGAAAGCGCCTGCGTCGCGCTGCTGATGAAGCTGTATCAGGCATTGACGGGCGTCAGGAACGGCCGTGATCCACATGAAAAGGGCTGTAATAGTCTCGAACCTGTTACAGCCCTTTGTCTTGTGTTTGACCGTCAGAGCTTCACGTTAAAGGCGTCGAAGCCGGGATACACGGCGTTTGCGCCGAGGTTCTCCTCGATGCGAAGCAGCTGGTTGTACTTCGCCACGCGCTCGGAGCGGCTGGGCGCGCCGGTCTTGATCTGCCGGGTGTTCAGCGCCACGGCCAGGTCGGCGATGGTGGTGTCCTCGGTCTCGCCGGAGCGGTGGGAGGTCACGGCGGTGTAACCGGCCTTGTGGGCCATCTTGATGGCCTCTAGGGTCTCGGACACAGAGCCGATCTGGTTCAGCTTGATGAGGATGCTGTTGCCGCAGCCCAGCTTGATGCCCTTGGCCAGGCGCTCGGTGTTGGTGACGAACAGGTCGTCGCCCACCAGCTGCACCTTGTGGCCCAGCTTTGCGGTCATGCGCTGCCAGCCCTCCCAGTCCTCCTCGTCCAGACCGTCCTCGATGGAGATGATGGGATACTTGTCCACCAGGCTCTCCCAGTGGGCAATCAGTTCGTCGGAGGTGAAGTCCCTGCCGGACTTGGGCTGATGGTAGAAGCCCTTGCCCTTCTCGCTCTTCCACTCGGAGGAGGCGGCATCCATTGCCAGTACGAAATCCTTGCCGGGATCGTAGCCGGCGGTGCGAATGGCCTTGAGGATCAGCTCGATGGCGTCTTCGTCGCCGCCCAGGCTGTTGGGCGCGAAGCCGCCCTCGTCGCCCACGGCGGTGACGTCCTTCATGTCCTTGATAAGCTTCTTGAGGGTCTGGAACACCTCGGCGCACCAGCGCAGGCCCTCCTTGAAGGTGGGCGCTCCGGCGGGCATGATCATGAACTCCTGGGTGTCCACGGAGCTGTCGGCATGCGCGCCGCCGTTCAGTATGTTCATCATCGGCACCGGCAGGTTGTTGCCCTGCACGCCGCCCAGGAACTGGTGAAGCGTCACGCCCAGGCCCTCGGAAGCCGCTTTTGCTGCCGCGATGGACACGGCCAGTATGGCGTTCGCGCCCAGGTTGCTCTTGCCCTTGGTGCCGTCGGCCTTCAGCATCGCGCCGTCCACGGCGTAGGTGTCCCGTGCGTCGATGCCCTGCAGCACATCGTTGATGACGGTGTTGACGTTGTTCACGGCCTTCTGCACGCCCTTGCCGCCGAAGCGGGCCTTGTCGCCGTCGCGCAGCTCCAGCGCCTCAAATTCCCCGGTGGAAGCGCCGGAGGGGGCCGCCCCGCGTCCGACGATGCCGCTGGCCAGCGTGACTTCCGCTTCAACGGTGGGATTGCCGCGGGAATCGACGATCTCGCGTCCAATGACCTTGGTGATGGCAAAACTGTTCATATACAAGACACATCCTCTCTGTGACATAATAACTCTTTTTCTGCCGAAGGCACCCGTGTTCCGCGAAAAACACGGATGCCCTGACAGCGGACATTCCCGGATGAGAACGCCCTTTGAAGGTGGAAGTAGTATGCAATCTTCCAACGAAATTATACCACAGCAGAATTAGTTTAAGCAAACTAATTCTGTGTTAAATATCACGTTCCCAGCTTATTGTACTCTTACGTCCCGATTCTTCTCGCCGAACTTCTCCTTCAATATCTCGGAGATCTCGTCACGGGACTTTCCCTGCTTTTCCATCAGCTTGATGGTCTTGTAAGCCGCGAACAGTGTAGAAGGACCGATTTCGCTGCTGAAATAGCCAATGCCCTGATTCCAGGCCACCAGTTCAAACACATCGTCCAGCGCCGCGCTGTCCAGACCGTGGATGTAGGCCTTGACCAGTTCCCGCGTCGCCTGGCGCATGCGACCCGCGCCGACTGCATTGGTCAGCGACAGCAGCAGCCGGATCTCATAGGGCAGGTGGCGCTTGCTGTCGTTCCAGGTCAGGTCCCAGAAGGAGACCGCGACCTGTCCAAGTTCTTCGTCGATCAGCGGCATATTCGTCAAAGCCGCCGGTCGCATGGGGATGTCCTTCTCCTCCCGCTTCACCTCCACGCGATAGAACCAGGCGTGATACTCATGTTCCGCGACCTGCTGTGTATGATGCTCGAAGCCCAGCCCCTCCATGACCTCATACAGCGGGATCGGATCGAAGGACTGAATCACCTCGAACCCGTCTCCCACATTCATTTTAGCGGCCTGCTTTTTCAGCCCCGGGAAGAAGTTCCCCTGTATGCCCCGGACATCCATCTTCTTGAAATTCCCGGCCTTGTCTTTCCAATCCATATAACTCATGGTGCTTACCTCCTTTGGGTCATGCTGGTATTATCATATCGATTTTTTAACGTCCTGTATGTTGGAAATCCAACGGGACAATTCGACGGTTTCTTAATTGTTAGTTAAATCTAATTATGATCGGTCACTGAGGGGCATGGCAGTGTTATAATGACAGCAGTGAACGACGACCGAGGTGAAAATGATGAAATACAAGCCTGCCATATGGATACTGATGACGAGCCGTATGAAGAAGGGGCTGAAGACATACCGAAGCGATGGCGACGCGCTGATCAGAAAGGCAAAGCCCATATACCTTGATCTGTTGAGCAAGGTGGAAGGCGTCAGCGACGACAACCCCATGGCAAAGAATATCACCATGTCCTTCGTCATCATCGCCGTCTGGCTGGCCAGCAAGCGCACGATTACACCCGAGCAGATGGGCCGGGTCACGGAGGCCATGCTGGATATACCGCTGCTACGTGCCTTCGCGGGCATGATCGACATGAACACGGAGAAGGGGATACAGTCCTTTGGTAAAATGATTCGCAGGAGCGCGGATTGGGCGGAGAAGCACCCGGAGGACTGGAACACCTGGGATTTTCACTTCGACGAACATCTGCACAGAGACGGCTTCTACTACCACTTTAACCATTGTCCCATTGCCGACTTCTGCCAAAAGTATGGCTATGAGGAGATCAACCCGGTGCTGTGCAACATCGACCACATTACAATGGCCATGATGCACTCCCGGCTCATCCGGAAGCATACGGTCGCAGAGGGCGCCGGCATCTGCGACTATTGGACGGTCGGGGACAGGATCAAGGCTCCTCAATAAGTCTATTCATGGTCAAGGCAATATCCCCCCAAGGCGCTTGACCCTGCCCAGCGATACTCGATTTAGCCCATTGACCACATAGGATGATAGTTTTTTTTGCCTGCATTCTCAAGCAGTTAAACAGGGACCCTGATTACTCAGAGTCCCTGCCGTTTGCTTGCCTTCCGTCAGGCGGCGGGCTGTTCGCCGGCCATCTCCGCCAGGTTTTCGTCGCAGAACAGGCCGATCACGTTCTCGGTCATCGCCTGGTCAGCGTCCACTGGGAAGCCCGCGGCCAGCCAGTAGGCGTAGGGGCCGGTGGCATACTCGGTCAGAGCATCCACGTCGCTGCCGTAGCGGAACTCCAGGTGAAAGGTGCTCGCCGGGGTATCGGGCATCATGAAGAAGTATTTGAACTCGCCAGCGTCCGCGTCGGCAGTCTCGTACAGATAGCCGTTCATCATGCCGCCCAGGGACAGGGGGCTGACGAAGGCGTACTCGTGGGAGAACACCGCTTCGCCCGCCAGCGTGCCGCTGATGGTCGCGCCGTCGAAGGTGATCTGATCGACGCCGTTTATGAACAGGCAGTCGAACTGCGCGCCGTTGGAGCCGTCGCCATAGGCGTCGATGGCATCCTGGCCATAGATAGTGCCGTTGCAGGCGTCCTTCAGTGCCTGCGCCACCTCCGGGGCCATCTCGTCGCCCACCACGGCGGCGCAGTGGTCCAGCCAGATCTGATCCCAGGCGGGATCGGTGATGACCGGGAACAGCGCCTCATAGGTGCCCTTCACGTCCTCCAGCAGCTGCGCTGCCACCGTCGCGTCATCCTCCGCAAGCGCCATTGCGCCCATCATCATCACCAGCATGAGCAGCAAACAGGATAATTTCTTCATTGCATTCATCCTCCCTATAGGTCGGTCAGCCGATGGCCTTCGCCAGGGCTTCCAGCGCGGCCTTGGCTTCGTCGTCGGGAGCCTCGTTGCAGATCACGCTATCGCAGGCCAGGGTCACGCCGTTTGCCTGGGCGTCCGCTTCCCAGTCGCGCATCCACTGGCCGTCGCCCCAGCCGTAGGAGCCGAACAGCGCCACCTTTTTGCCCGCCAGGCCCGTCTTCACGTCGTCCCACATGGGCTGGAAGATGGTCTCCTCCAGCACCTCGTCGCCCATGGCCGGGCAGCCGAAGGCGATGGCGTCATAGTCTGCCACCTTCGCTGCGCCGAAGGCCTCCGCCTCGATCTTGTCCGCACCCAGGGCGTTCACGATTACGTCCGCCATGGCCTCGGTGTTTCCGGAACCGCTGTAATACACGACTGCTACCTTGCTCATTTTTCATTCTCTCCTTTTTGATTTATGCCGTTCTGGCCGCCACCGTCAGTCGGGTCAGCGGGCAGCCCGACGCAAACAGCCTCTGATAGACTGCTTTGCACTTTTCAAACCGCGCGAACGCCTCCAGCGCCGCACATTCGTTGGAATACACCTTCCAGCATCCACAGGACAGACAGTTCCTGCCGCCGTTTTCGATAAAACCTAACACATCCTCCAACGGATAGCCCAGGAACACGCCGATCTCGTGGGGGAAGGCGTCGAGGTCGTTCAGGCGGGCCCTCAATGTGTTCAGGGCTTCGCCGACATCGAAGGAACGGTAGCCGCAGGCTTCAAGCAATCGCCGCACGCCCTTGTCCGCAAGCGTTTTTTTCAATTCTTCCGCCCGGTAGAGGTAGATCAGTGCCTTCTCCCGGGAGCTTTTCAGGATCGTCATCGTCACGCCCCTGTCCATGAGCTGTCGACGCAGCGCGGCAAATTCCGCGGGGAAGTCCTCTCCCATGGTATGGTTGAATAGGTTGCCCAACTTCAGCCGCGCCAGCGTGGGCGAGGCGTGATCAATGATGGCGCGATCCAGCATGGAACATTCCTCCAGAAAATTAGCCATATCTAATTCAATGTTATATTACACTAACTGTTCGGGATTGTCAATGGATTTTCATGAATTTCACATTGATAAAAACGCTTGACAAGCGCGGTTAGTATATACTAATATGAATGTTAGTTAATGCTAATTTATATTGGGAGGATAGTGTCAATGAGCGCAATCATCATCGGCGGCAACGAGTGCATGGGGCGCACCTATCGCGACCTGTGTGCCAAATACAATATTACGGCGCGCGCTATCCCCCTCAAAAAGGGCAGCTTCGCCAACCAGCTGGGGAATCCGGATTACATATTCGTCTGTATGGACACCGTTTCGCATCCATTGGTCATCAGCGCGCAAAAGGAAGCAAAA
>JAFRJF010000004.1 GCA_017432405.1 Clostridia bacterium
GAAGCATCTCCAGCCAGATCAGACCATCTACCTGTCCGGTATGGCGAACGGTGTGGACCTGTGGGCTGCGGAGCAGGTCATACTGCTTAAAAACGCCTTTCCGATGCACGACATCCAGCTTTGGGCGGTCGTACCTTACAGAAAGCAGGCGGCATCCTGGAACAAGGCGCTGAGGGATCGCTACCAAGATATCCTCGGTGAAGCAGACAAGGTCATCCTCATCAGCGAGGAGTACACGCTGGCCTGCATGCACGTGCGCAACCGGAGGCTGGTGGACGAAGCGGATCACCTGATCGCGGTATACGACGGCAAGCAGCAAGGCGGCACTCGCGAAACCATCGTCTACGCCCGAAGGAAAGGGCTGGACATAACCATCATCGAACCATAAGGAGGTCGAGAACTATGGCTCAGTACATCGAGCAGATCGGCGGCTACATCGCCGACAACCCCAACATCGACTTTGAGCGTTGCGACGGCAAGGTGTTCTCCTACTACGAGGTCAACACCGCTAACATGAACGCCACCAACAACACATAGTCCGTCACGGGCGGCCAGGGCAACTATCCGCTGGCCTTCATCGAGACGGACAAGGCGCTGGAATTCACCTTCGCCAGTTCCCAGTTCACCCTGGACATGTTCGCCATGGCCAACGCCGTACAGATGGTCAAGGGCGACGTCGCCACGCTGGAGAGCAAGCTCTACGAGGTGACCACCGGCCTGAAGGTCACGCTGCCCTACGAGGTGCAGGAGAATTCTGTGCGCATCAACGGCTTTGAGGAGGCCGCCGAGGCTGCCGCGGGCAAGTTCAGCGTCGTCATCACGACCACCGGCGATAACGCGCCCAACACCGTCATCACCTTCGCGGAGAACGACGTGGCCGTGGGCGACACCCTGCGCGTGGCCTACCGTCGTCGCGTGAACGGCGCCTCCGTCGCCACGGTGAAGACCAACTCCACCACCGCCAAGGGCGCGCTGTACGCACACTGGCCGGTCTACTCCAGTGGCACCGACTGCACCGAGTCCTCGGTCAAGGGCTATCTGCACCTGTTCATTCCTCGCGTCCGCGTGACCGCGCTGCCGGGCTTCGACAACAGCTACAAGAGCGCGGCGACCAACGCCGTGACCTTCAGCGCCATCGACCCGAAGCGTGCCGACGAGAAGATGTACGACCTGTACTACGAGCCGCTGGACGCCAACGGCGAGATCGTCACCACGTCCACCGGCACGGTGAGCTGGAACTGATTCGCTTCTGAATATGGAGAGCGCGGCATAACAACCGCGCTCTCGCTTGCTCGAAAGGAGAGTCGTCATGGCTACACTCAATAATCTCCAGTAGGTGGACTACGCCAAACGGGCGCTGGCCGCGGGCTGGAAGTACTGGTACGGTACTGTGGGCTATAAAGCCACTCAGTCCCTGCTGAACTCGAAGGCCAGACAGTATCCCGCCCATTACACCGCCGGGAGGATGGGCACCTACAGGAAGCACATCGAGGAAAAGCGCATGGTCGCCGACTGTGTCGGATAGATCAAGAGCATTTTCTGGTCTGAGAACGGTACGATGGCATCTAAGTACGGCCACGGAGGCCCGGACAAGTCGGCCAACGGCCTGTTCAAGCTGTGCAAGAAGACGGGGCCCATCTCGAAGATCCCGAAGACACCCGGCCTGGACGTCTGGCGCA
>JAFRJF010000049.1 GCA_017432405.1 Clostridia bacterium
CCTGCGGTAACGATGGTTTGCGCGCTTCCTCCCAAGAGAACGACCTCATCCGTCTTTCGGCAAAAACGCAAGCGTTTTCACCGAAATCCACCTTCCCCTGAACCGGCAGCTTCGCTGCCTGGGGAAGGCTTTGGGAGGCCGCATCAGCGCGACAAATCAGTAGTTACCAAAGGAGGTACCCATGAAAAAGACACAGATTCCGGCCTTCGCCGTACTCCTCCTCTCCCTCCTCATCGCCGTGGGCAGCCAGACGTTTCTCGGCGCGTGCGTGCATGAGGACGGCAGCTTTGGGACTTGTCACTGGGCGGCGCGGGCGGTGCTGGCGCTGGGCGCGGTACAGGCGGTCATGGCGCTTATGGCGCTGGTGATGCCGCAACAGCGGCAGGGGCTGTATATGGGCCTTCTGCCGGTTTCCGTCGCGGGGCTGCTGACCCCCGGCACGCTGATCGACATCTGCAAAATGAACACCATGCGCTGCCGCATGCTGATGCGCCCGGCGATGCTGGTGCTGTTCGCGCTGACGCTGGCCGTCGCGCTGGCCGGCTGCCTGGCGGTACGGGGGAATAAGGTATGAAGCTGGGACAACTGCCCGTCAAAAACCTGATGCGAAGGCCGGGAAGGACCGCAGCGCTGGTGCTGCTGACGGCCTTTCTGGCCCTTTCCGTGTTCGGTGGCTCGGTGGTGGTGCGCTCCCTGCAGAGCGGCCTGGAGAGCCTGGAGGCGCGCCTGGGGGCGGACATCATCGTGATGCCGGCCACCGCAGAGAGCAAGGTCAGCTTCAAGAACCTGCTGCTCCAGGGCACCACCGGGGCCTTCTACATGGACGCCTCGGTGCTGGACAGGGTGCGGGAGGTGGAGGGCGTGGCCATTGCCGCGCCGCAGACCTTCCTGGCCTCGCTGAAGGCCGACTGCTGCGCCGTGAAGGTGCAGGTCATCGGCATCGATCCGGCCACGGACTTCACCGTGAAGCCCTGGATCGATCAGAGCTACAGCCGGGCGCTGGGGGACATGGACGTGGCGGTGGGCTGCAACGTCACCGCCGACGTGGGGGAGGACCTGCGCATCTACGACCTGAACACCCACGTGGTGGCGAAGCTGGCCGAGACCGGCACGGGCCTGGACACCGCCGTCTATTGCAGCATGGACACCATGAAGCGGCTGCTGGCCGCCGCCGAGGAGAAGGGCGTCAGCCACAAGATCACCAGCGACACCAGCGACCTGATCTCGGCGGTTTACGTGCGGGTGGCCGAAGGATATGACGTTGGGACGGTGAACAACGCGCTGAACGGCCACGTGCGCAAGGTGACCGCCGTGCGGGCGCGGAGCATGTTCACGGACGTCTCCGACAGCCTGACGGGCATCTCCCGCACGGTGACGCTGCTGATCGGCGCGGTGTGGGCGCTGGCCTTCGTCATACTTCTGATCGGCTTTGCCATGATGGTGAACGAGCGCCGGCGGGAATTCGCGGTGCTGCGCCTGCTGGGGGCCTCCCGCTGGGGGCTTGCCCGGCTGATGCTGGCGGAGTCGGCGCTGTGCAGCCTGGGGGGCGGTCTGCTGGGCGTGGGCGCCGCCGCCCTGGTCGTCTTTCCCTTCGCCACGCTGATCGAGACCCGTCTGGGCCTGCCCTACCTGACGCCGCCGGCGGGGGCGATACTGGCGCTGGCGGCGGGCACGCTGCTCATGACGCTGCTGATCGGGGCGCTGGCCAGCGCCTGGTCGGCCTGGCGGCTGAGCCGCACGGACGCGGGCATTACGCTGAGGGAGGGCGCCTGACATGACATTGAAAGCGGAAAACCTGTCCAAGCGCTACATGCGCAAGACCGGCCAGGCCAATTATTTCTACGCGGTGCGCGGCGCGAGCCTCGAGCTGCGCCCCGGCGAGGTGACGGTGCTGATGGGCCGCTCCGGCTCCGGCAAGACCACGCTGCTGCACATGCTCTCGGGGCTGCTGACGCCCACCGAGGGCCGGGTGCTGCTGGGGGAAACGGACCTGTACGCCCTGGGCGACGGGGCGCTTTCGAAGCTGCGGAATGAAAGGATCGCCGTGGTGCCCCAGGGCCGCAGCGCCGTCGACAGCCTGACGGTGCTGGAAAACGTGCTGTTGCCGGGGATGATGTACACAAGCGGCGATATAAACGAGGCCCGGCGCTGGCTGGAGGCGCTGGACATCGCACATCTGGCCGACGCCCGGCCCGCGGAGCTCTCCGGCGGCGAGCTGCGGCGCATGGCCATCGCCCGGGCGCTGGCCCAGAGACCGGTGGCGCTGCTGGCCGACGAGCCCACCGGCGACCTGGACGACGCCAACACCGAACGGGTGCTGTCGGTGCTGAAGGAAGCCGCGACCGGTGGCGTGGCGGTGCTGATCGTCTCCCACGACAACGAGGCCGCGCGGTATGCCGATGGGCTGTATCGGATGGACGGGGGCGTTGTCAGGGATAAATACTGATTTGTCGCGCTGCGACAAATCAGTATTTGTCCCTTCCCCAAAAACAACCGCGGAGCAGATCGTAAGATCTGCTCCGCATTCGTTACTTGCCTCGCTGCAATCAGGCCGCGGGCTCGGTGGCTGCGTCAGCGTCGCCGCCCATCAGCTGACCCACGATGGCGCCGATCTCGGGAACGGCGCTGTAGGCGGTCATCAGGATGGAGATCGCGCCGCTGGACAGGTCGTTCATCAGGCCGCCGAGGACGTCGCCGGCCTTGTCGCCGGTCAGGTCGGCCAGGCTGATCTTGGTGGCGCTGTCGGAAACGCCCAGGGTAAGCGCGCCGTTCATGACGATGGAGCCACGATCGGTGACGATGGGCTTCTCGGTATCGTTCAGATACAGATAGGCGTCGTACTCGATGCTGTCATCGTTGGAGCTGGTAACGGCGGCACAGCCGAAGTACAGCTCGCCCGCATAGACGTCCATGCGGCTGTTGGTGCCAAACATATCCTGCGGGTCGCGATCCGAGACGAAGGCAACCTGAATGGTGTCGCCGTTGCTGATGAAATCAGCGTCGATCTTCACGTTGTTGCCGTCGACCTTCGTGTAGACCGTGGTGGCCGCGGTGGTCTCGCCCACGGGCACGACGTAGACAGCCACCAGGGTCGGGCCGCTCTGGTTGCCGTTGTCGTCGAGGGTCATGTAGGTCTCAACCTTGACGACAGGCAGGGTTGCGGGGTCGATCTCGTCGAGCTCGCTGGTGTCTTCGATGTTCACGTTCACACCGGACAGGGCCAGCTGAAGCAGGGCGGTCTGCACGGTCTCGTCGTTCTCCAGGTTGGAGATGAACTCCTTGGTGGCGTCCAGGATCACGGGCAGGGAGATGTCCATGGGAATCCTGGTGTTGTAGGTGGCGCCGTCCTGCTCGAATTCACCCTGTTCGGGGGTGCCGGGGATGATGGCATCGGTGGTGATGGTCTGCATATAATCGTTGAAATACTCCGTTACGACCTGCGAAAGGCTGGCCATGTCCAGATATTGAGTGGGGTCCTCTTCAGCCGCCTTCTCGGCATCCTCCGCAGCCTGCTGAAGCGCGCCCGCGATCATATCGCCGAGCTCTTCGAAGGAAAGGTTGAGGGCGTAGTTGGGGATCAGGTTGCTGCCGAAGGTCATGCCCTTGTCGTTGGCCAGGCCCACCAGGTTCAGAAGGGAGTTGCCCTTCATCAGAACCTCGGCCTGGAAGCCTTCGTTCGCGACGACGACCTTCTCACCGGTCTGGTCGACGACTGCCGCGAGGGTGTCGATGATGGTGATGATGGATTCGTCCATGCCCATCTTGCCCAACACGTCCTTCAGCGTGTCGCGGTCCACATCGTATTCGGATTCGATGGTCAGGCCAGGAAAGGGCTGGGCGTCAGCCGTATCCGCCGCCGGGGCCGTATCCGCCGCCTGGGTGGTCTCGGCCATGGCCAGCGTGCAGGAGAGCGCCAGCACCAGGGCCAGCAGCACTGCGAGCAGTTTCTTCATGTGTTGTTACCTCCTTATATTCAGTTGAGCAGTATTCAACCAAATAAATTATAGCATACAAAGCGTGGACTGACAAGGCATTTTTGAAATAAGGCGGCATTGTGGCGAACTTCGGAAAAAAAGCGACAATCCCGTCGCAGCCGTCCGGAAACATTGGCAGGCGGCGGAAAATCTGCTATAATATAAAAGACAAAATAGGGCATTGCGCCCTGCGACATACAGCGATTCCGACTGCGCGACGCGCAATCGGCAGAGGAGGCTTTACAGGTGGAAAACATGCCCGTCGTCAAGCAGAGGGATCTGAGCTTCACCCAGAACCGGGAGCTGAGCTGGCTGAAATTCAACGAGCGGGTGCTGGCCCAGGCCATGGACCCGGGCCTGCCGCTGATGGAGCGCCTGCGCTTTGTCTCGATCTTCACCAGCAACCTGGACGAGTTCTTCATGGTGCGCGTGGGCAGCCTTATCGACATGGACATGCTGGCCCCCGAGGAGAAGGAAAACAAGTCCGGCATGACGCCGAAGCAGCAGGTCAGCGCCATCTGCACCGCAGTGGTGCCGCTGATCCAGCGCCGGGACGACATCTACCGCACGCTGATGAACGAGCTGGACAACGCCGGGGTGACCGAGGCGAGCTACGACACGCTGACCGCCGCCCAGAAGGTCTATGTGCAGGACTATTATAAGGAAAACATCCGGCCTCTGCTCTCGCCCCAGGTGATCGACCGAAGCCATCCCTTTCCCCACCTGAAGAACAAGGCGCTTTACGCCGCGGCGTTGCTGACCCTCAGCGGAAAGACCCAGGGCAAGCAGGCCGGCGGCAAGCAGGTCGCTGTCGGCAAGCAGACGGGCGGCAAGCAGGCGACCGCAGGCAAGCATGAGTCCGCCGGCAAGCAGAGCGCGGTGCTGGGCATCGTGGACGTGCCGCCGTCGCTGCCCCGGGTGATCATGCTGCCGGGGGGCGGCGTGCGCTACATCCGCACGGAGACCGTGATCGCGGCCCACATGAAGAAGATCTTCAAGATCTACGACGTGGGCGAGCAGGCGGTGATCTCCATCACCCGAAACGCCGACATCAGCCTCAGCGAGGAGCACTACGACGACGAAAACCCGGATTTCCTGAACTACATGCGTTCCCTGCTGAAGAAGCGGGACCGGCTGGCCCCGGTGCGCCTGGAGCTGGAGGGCAAGGCGCCCCGGCTGGCCAAGCGCCTGTGCGAGTTTTTGAAGCTGGACGCCGAGCGGGTTTTCAGCTGCGAATGCCCGCTGGTGATCGACTATGTGGATCACATCGAAAGGACGCCCAAGGCGCTGTTCAACGCGCCCCACGCGCCGGTGTACCCGGACTACCTGAATGCCGACCAGAGCGTGTGGGAGCAGATCGTGCAGCGGGACGTGTTGCTGTTCTACCCCTACCAGAGCATGCAGCCCTTCCTGGACCTGCTGCGCCAGAGCGCCAGGGACCCCAACGTGGTCTCCATCAAGATCACCATCTACCGCCTGGCCCGCAATTCCGCCATCGCCAAGGCGCTGTGCGCCGCCGCCGAGAACGGCAAGGAGGTGACGGTGCTGATGGAGCTGCGCGCCCGCTTCGACGAGCAGAATAACATCGACTGGTCCATGGAGCTGGAGGAGGCCGGCTGCCGGATCATCTACGGCCCGGAAAACCTGAAGTGCCACGCCAAGCTGTGCCTGATCACCCGGCGGGAGCGGGGCGGCCTGGGCTACATCGCTCAGATCGGCACGGGCAACTACAACGAAAAGACCAGCACGCTGTACACCGACTTCTGCATGATGACCGCCGATCCCGTCATCACCCGGGACGCGGTGAACTTCTTCGAGAACATGCTCATCGGCAACAGCGCCGGGGAATATGAAAAGCTGCTGGTGGCCCCCTTCGCCATGAAGAACCGCATCATGGAGATGATCGACGAGCAGATCGCCCGGGGCAGCGCGGGCCGCATCCGGGTGAAGGCCAACTCCGTCACCGACCGGGAGCTGATCGACAAGCTCAGCGAGGCCAGCTGCGCCGGGGTCAGGGTGGACCTGGTCATCCGGGGCATCTGCTGCCTGACGCCCGGCGTGCCCGGCAAGACCGAGAACATCACCGTCACCTCGGTGGTGGGCCGGTTCCTGGAGCACAGCCGCATCTATGCCTTCGGCGAGGGGCCGGAGATGAAGCTGTACCTGTCCTCCGCCGACTTCATGACCCGCAACCAGGACCGCCGCGTGGAGGTGGGCGGCCCCGTGCGCTCGCCGGAGCTGAAGCAGTTCCTGGAGGAGTACCTGGGGCTGCTGCTCGCCGACAACACCCGGGCCTGGCGGCAGGACGCCGAGGGCATCTACACCCGGCTTCACCCCGACGGTGCCGAGCCCATCGACGTGCAGGCCTGGTACCTGAGCCACCCGATCGAATTCGAGAAGTCGGTGCAACGCAGGGAGAAGCTGAAGGACCGCGTGCGGCGGGCCGTGGAAACGGTCAACCGCAGAATTGGAAATCGGAAAGGAAGTGCCTGATGTGAACATGAAGCGACGTTTTGAACGATTCAGCCGGAACAACGTGCTGCTCTCGGTGCTGATGGTGGTGCTGGGGCTGCTGTTGATCCTCTGGCCCGGAAAGACGCTGGAGTGGGCCGCGAAGATACTGGGCATCGCGTTCCTGCTGGGCGCGGTGATCAGCTGCTTCAGCTGGTTCAGAGACCGCCATATCCACGGCGGCGACTATACCACGCTGGCCATCGGCATACTGTCCCTCATAGCGGGCATCGTGGTCTTCGCCGCGCCACACAGCGTGATCACGCTGCTGCCCAGGATCGTCGGCGTGGCCATCGCCGTCAACGGCGTTTTGAACCTGGCCCAGGCGCTGGAGCTGCGCAAGATGGGCGGCGGAAGCTGGCTCGGCCCGGTGGTGCTGGCGGCGCTGACCGTCGTGGCGGGCCTGTTCCTGGTGTTCTTCTCCTTTGGCGCCATGAAGGCTGCGGTGATGGTGATCGGCGGCGTGATCGTCTACAACGGCGTGTCAAACCTGCTGATCGAATCCAAATACAGAAAAGCTGGAAGGTAAATTATGAACAGGAAAGAAATCGCTGAAATCCGACGCCGGTTCAATCCGGACAAAAACGCCATCAGCTGCGTGCGCGGCTGCTATGTCAACGAGAAGCGTGAGATCGTCTCCGCCTTCAACCATCCGCTGCTGTCCCTCCCCCTGGAGGAGCAGGAAAAGTACCTGGCCATATTCAAGCGCACGCTGGCGGGCGTGCCGGGCCGCAACCTGATCGACATCGAATTCCGCCCCGACCAGGTGATGGACGACGAGGCCCACCAGCTGCTGATGGGCCTGCGCAACACCGCCCTGACCGTGGACGCCGGCGTGGAAAAGCTGTGCCGGAAGATCATCGACAGCCTGGAGCTGGAGGGCAACTACCTGATCCTGCTGATGCACGACGCCTACGACGTGCCCTTCCGCCACACCGACGAGAACAAGTCGGACGTGATCAGCGAGGAGGTCTTCAACTACATACTGGTCAGCATCTGCCCGGTGAAGCTGACCAAGCCGGCGCTGAGCTACTTCAGCGAGGACAACGCCTTCCACAGCCGGGATCTGGACTGGGTGGTCTCCGGGCCGGAGCTGGGCTTCATGTTCCCCACCTTCGACGACCGGGCGACGAACATCTACAGCGCGCTGTACTTCACCCGGGACGCCGCCAACGCCCACGACGAGTTTGTGGACGCTGTGTTCCATTGCGACGCGCCGATGCCCGCCGCCGAGCAGCGGGAGGTGTTCCAGGCGGTGCTGGAGGATACGTTGGACGAGGATTTGAGCCTCGAGGTGGTGCAGACCGTCCACGAGCAGCTTCGGGACATGATCCAGGAGCACGACCAGGACAAGGCCGCCGAGCCGCTGACGATCTCCCGGAAGGAGGTCTCCGGCATGCTGCAAAGCTGCGGCGTGCCCGAGGAAAAGGTGGCCGCCTTCGAGGAGAAGTACGACGCTGAGTTCGGCCAGGGCATGAGCCTGAATGCCGTGAACATCGCCGAGCCGAAGAAGTTCGAGCTGCGCACCCCGGACGTGGTGGTGCAGGTGAACCCCGAGCGCAGCGACCTGATCGAGACCCGTGTGATCGACGGCCAGCGTTACATACTCATCCGCGCCGAGGAGGGCGTCGAGGTCAACGGCGTGAACATCGCCATCGCCGGGACGCTGGGAACGGCCGGGGACGAAGCGCCGTTCTGAGGAAAAACTGAACATGGGGGCGGTCCCTTTGTGTCGACACAAAGGGGCCGCCCCCGTGTTCCAATGGAGGTGTGTGACGATGATATCTTGCGAAGAATTGTCGAAAGGGATTATTGAATGCGTCGGGGGCACGCAGAACGTCGCCTCCGCGATCAACTGCATGACCCGTGTGCGCATTCGCGTCAACAGGGACGAAGCCGTAAGGGACGATGACCTGCGGGCGCTGGATGGCGTCCTTGCCGTCAATCACGATCAGCAGGGGTATTTGGAGGTCGTGGTCGGCCCTGGCAAGAGCCGGAAATGCATAGAGGTCTTCAGGACACTCGGCATACCTTCCGCCGCCCCGGAGGCGCAATCCGCTTCCGGGAGTCCCGAAGCGGGCATCGGGCCCGCAAACGGAGTTCAATCCGGCTTCAAAGCGGTCCTGAAGGCCTTCGGGCAGATATTCGCGCCGCTGATCCCGGGTGTTATCGCAGCCGGCATCTGTGCCGGCGCGGCATCCCTGATCTCACAGGCGGTTCCGGGATATGCGCAGCACAGGCTACTCGCGGCGATCTACAGCCTGCTGACCGGCATAAACGCCGCCTTCATGGCCTATCTCACGGCCTGGGCCGGTTATCGAACCGCGGAGGTGTTCGGCGGAACGCCGATCCTCGGCGGCATGGTGGGCATGTTCACGACGCTGGAAAACGTGAATACGCTGGCGGCCATCGCGGGGCTCAACAATGAAGCGCAGCCCTTGAACGCCATACTCCGGTCGGGTCGTGGCGGCGTGCTGGCGGCTGTGGTGGGCGTCTGGCTGATGTGCAGGATCGAAGCAGCCATTCGCAGACGCGTACCGGACGCGCTCGACGTCGTGGTTTCACCGATACTGACGCTTTTTGCGACGCTGGTTCCCTATGTCTTTATTGTAATGCCCGCCATTGGGGTGGTCTCGACGGGCATATGCCGGGCTGTGGGGGTCGTAGCCGCCAGCTCCAATCCGTTCATCCGCATGGCCACCGGTTTTCTGGGGGCGCTGCTGTTCCTCCCGATGGTTGCCATGGGCATGCACCATGGCCTGATCGCCCTTTACACCGTGCAGCTCGAAACATTTGGTTATGTAACGCTTTACCCGGCGCTGGCCATGGCGGGGGCCGGCCAGGTCGGCGCTGCGCTGGCCATCGCCTTCAAGGCGAGGCGAATGGGAAACATGCGCATATGCAGGATCATCAACGGCGCGCTTCCGGCTGCCGTGCTGGGTGTGGGCGAGCCGCTGATCTATGGCGTGACGCTGCCCATGGGCAAACCCTTCATGACCGCCGGGATCGGCGCGGGATTTGGCGGAGCCTTCGTGATGCTGATGGAGGTTGCCTCCACCACCTGGGGACCCTCGGGAATCCTGGGCGTATTCGTAATGACTGAAGGGCCCAGAGGGGCGGCCCTGTCGATAGCCTGCTATGTCATAGGCCTGATCATCAGCTGTGTGGCCGCGTTCCTGATCACGGGTGCAGCTGTCCACGATGAGGACATCACATAGACGCGCAGGGGACGAACACCGTCCCCTGTGTTTACAGCTTACAGCGCCCCATCCCCAACCCCATACCCCTCGGGCAGGGGTTCTTCCTCGATAAAGCTGAACTCCGGGTCCTGAAGCACGGGCAGGAAGGCCGCGTAGGGGATGGTGGGGAACTCCATGCCCCAGCTGCTGGCGCCGAACCAGCCGCCCTCGTGGGCGCGCAGGTTCAGGTCCCGGGCGAACTTGGTGGCGTTGCAGCAGTCGTGGATGGCCATGGGCCAGCGCTCCTCCGTCGCGCGGCGCATCAGCCTGAGCGTCAGCTCGTGGCTGGAGATGGGGGAGAGGTAGCCCAGCCGGTACATGTACATATTCTCGCCCCAGTAGTTTTCTATGTTGTTCGGGTTCAGGTGCAGCTCGGCGCTGTTCATGAAATCCGCGCCGGTGGCCAGTATGGCCGCCTTTTTTTTCAGGAAGGCCTCGTACAGCGCGGGCGTCATGGGGGTTTCGATGCCCACCATCGGGATGTGCCGCTTCGCTACGGCGATGGCGTCGATCACCCTGTTGGCGCAGCCGCTGGCTCCCAGGTTGAAGCGCAGCTCGTCCAGCCCCGCCTCGCCCAGCGCCTGAAGGTTCCGGGGCGTGGCCAGCGTGCCGTTGGTGTACATGTGCTGGTAGACCCCGGCCTCGTGGAAGCGGCGGATCACGCCGTAGTACTTTTCGATCTCCATGAAGGGCTCGAGGTAGACGTAGGCGATGCCGGTGGGCTTCTTCGACGTGGAGAGCAGCAGGTCGAGGTCCGCCTCCCGGAAGCGGGTGCCGCCGATCTCCCAATAGCCCTCGCCGATGGGCGGCTGGCAGTCCATCTCACCGAAATCGTAGCAGAAAGGGCAGGCCAGGTTGCAGCGGTTGGTCTTGCGCACGGCGCTCAGCCCCGTGCCCAGCAGGCATGACCGGCAGCCCTTGGGAAAACGGGCGTCGTCCCCCACGTAGCAGGATCGCCCCCCCAGGGATTTGAGCCCCGGGATCTCTGATTTCAATTTGTCGATCCGCGCCGCTTCGGCCACCTCGATCTGGGAGAGGGTCGCCAGCGCGATCTCCTGCTGCCGGGGGGAAAGGGGCTCGTCCTCCGGCAGTTCGGAAAAGAATTCAAACCAGGCCAGGGCGTCGGTTTTGGATATGAGCATGATGATCTGCCTCCTATTGCACGAGGGATTGCCAGTCTTCGATACACAAACCGATGACACGGGCGAATTCTCCGGTGTTATGGGTGATGAGCGTATAGTGCCGCGACCGGGCATGGGCAGCGATGAGCATGTCACGATCGCCGATGCGTTGCCCCTGACGTTCAAGGGTAGCGATAATGTCGCCAAATTCCGAGGCGGCATTTTGGTCAAAATCCAGTATGCGTATGCCCAACAGGAGCTGATTCACAGCAACACGGTTCTGATTCGGCCTTGTGCTCTTGCGAATACCGTATTCCAATTCGCTATAGGTGATGGCTGATATGCACAGATCAATGCCAAGATGGCTTTTTATTTTATCGCGGATGGGCCAATCGGGATGACGCACGGCAGCAATCAGTGCGTTGGTATCCAGCATGTACATCACAGCTCGTCCCTCCGCGAGAGAACAGTATCGGGGATCCCATCCGCAAGAAAATCGTCGGTCAACGACGCTGCTCCCGCATCGAATGCGGCAGCCAGGGATGTTTTTGGCGTGAGCATCAGAACGTCCCCGACCTTGTTGATGTAAACCTCGTCTACGTCGAAGCGGTATTGCCGGGGTATGCGCACGGCCTGGCTGCGGCCATTGGTGAATACGCGCGTGGTTTCCATTGCAAAAACCTGCCTTTCAGCATATTGACAAGCATAGTATATATCATGCAGTGTATCTTGTCAAGGCGGTATCAAGACAGGAGGCACCGGAAGTGGTATCGGAATCGGCGATTGGCATCAAGAGGGGTGGGAGTGGGTGTCGGGCTTGCGATAAAGCCGATAGTGGATGCAAGTCCTGAACAAACGGGGGATTGCCCAAGCAATCCCCCGTTTGTTCAGGAAACCCAATCTCATCAATCCCCAAAGCTGATGCCCAGCATCTTGGCCTCCTTGATGATGGAGGCCTCGGGGTCGACCATCTTCAGCTTGCCGGCGACGTCCTTCAGCGGCACCTTGACGATCTCGCGGTTCTTGTAGCCCACCATGAAGCCGTATTCCTTTTTCAGGATCAGCTTGCCGGCCTCGGAGCCCAGGCGACTGGCGAACACGCGGTCGTAGGGGCAGGGCGCGCCGCCGCGCTGGGTGTGGCCGGGCACGGTCACGCGCACGTCGTAGCCGGTCTTCTTGGTCAGCTTCGCGGCGATCTCGTAGGAAACGGACGGATAGGGGCTCTCGGCCTGCTTCTTGGCCAGCTCCTTCTTGGACAGCTTCGCGTCCTTCTTGGAGATGGCGCCCTCGGCGACGGCCAGAATCGTGAAGCTCGCGCCGCGGTCGTGGCGCTGCTTGATCTTCTCGGCGATCTTGTCCAGGTCGTAGGGGATCTCGGGGATCAGTATGATGTCCGCGCCGCCGGCCATGCCCGCGTTCAGCGGCAGCCAGCCCACCTTGTGGCCCATGATCTCCACGATGAAGATGCGGCCGTGGGAGGCGGCGGTGGTGTGGATCATATCGATGCAGTCGGTGGCGATGTCCACGGCGCTCTGGAAGCCGAAGGTCATGTCGGTGCCCCACAGGTCGTTGTCGATGGTCTTGGGCAGGGTGACCACGTTCAGGCCCTCCTCGCTGAGCAGGTTTGCCGTCTTGTGGGTGCCGTTGCCGCCCAGGATCACCAGCACGTCCAGCTGGAGCTTGTAGTAGGTCTGCTTCATGGCGGCAACCTTGTCGATGCCGTCCTCCTCGATGACCTGGATCATCTTGAAGGGGGTGCGGCTGGAGCCCAGGAAGGTGCCGCCTTTGGTGAGGATGCCGGAGAAATCGTCATAGGTCAGCAGGCGGAAGCGGCCATGGATCAGGCCCTGGTAGCCGTTCAGAAAGCCGTAGAGTTCAACGTCCTCGCCGGAGTTGTACAGGGTTTTCGCGACGCCGCGCATGGCCGCGTTCAGGGCCTGGCAATCGCCGCCGGAGGTCAGCATACCGATGCGAATCATGGAGACACCTCTTTCTTGATTATTGATAGCAAGTTAATGTGGAAACATGCCTTTAACATATTATAGCGCGTTTTGGCCCGCTTGGCAAGGGGAAATTCGACGGAATTCCGCTTCTTATAGAGATATGTCTGTATAGCGCTTGACAATCGGCGGGCGGACTTGGTACAATAAACTGATTTAATGGCTTTATTCGCCTTGGAGGTTTTCGAATGTATGTGATCGTGGGCCTGGGCAACCCGGGCAGGAAGTACCAGCACACCCGTCACAACGTGGGCTTCGACGTGACCGAGGTGCTGTCGCAGAAATACGACATACCGATGCAGCGCCTGCGCTGCAAGGCGGCGGTGGGGGAGGGGACGATCCGGGGCCAGCGTGTGGCCCTGTGCCAGCCCCAGACCTTCATGAACCTGTCCGGCGAGAGCGTGGTGCAGCTGGTGAACTGGTACAAGCCCGAGCACGACCAGCTGATCGTCTGCTACGACGACGTGGACCTGCCCGAGGGCAAGCTGCGCTTTCGTCCCAAGGGCTCCGCAGGCACCCACAACGGCATGCGCAACATCATCTACCTTCTGGGCTGGGACGACTTTCCCCGGGTGCGGGTGGGCATTGGACGCCCTCCCGAGGGCTGGGACATGAAGGACTGGGTGCTGGCCGGCTACCAGACCAGTCAGCTGCGCCAGACGATGTTCGACGCCTACATGGGCGCCGCGGACGTGGTGGCCGAGCTGATCGCAAACGGCGTGGACGCCGCGCGGCAGCTGGTGGGGAAATTAAACGGGTAATGAATGATGCAGGACACAAACTGGAAGCTGAGCTGTCTGTTTGAACCGATGGCGGATCTCACCGCCTTCTCGGAGCTGACCCGCGCGCTGGAAAAGCCGGGGGTCTGTTCCGCCTATGGCCCGGACGATTCCCAGCGGGCCCACCTGCTGGCCGCGACGGCGCTGAAGCTGGACAGGCCGCTGCTGGTGATCGAGCCCAACGACGTGGCCGCAGCCCGCATGGCCGAGGATCTGAACGTGCTGCTCTCCGGCGCGGCGCGTCTGCTGCCGGCGCGGGACATCACCTTCCTGAAGACCGCCGCCTCCAGCCGGGAGCTGTCCATGCGGCGCATCGAGGCCCTGGGCGACTGCCTCAGCGGCAGGGTGAAGGCGCTGGTGACCTCGGCGGACGCCATGCTGTTCCGGCTGGCCCCGGCGGGTCAATTCGACGGGCGCATCATCGACATCGCCGAAGGCGCGCAGGCCGAGCCCGCCGGGCTTATGGAGAAGCTGACCCTGGCGGGCTACGAGCGGGTCCAGCTGGTGGAGGCCCGGGGCCAGTGCGCCCTGCGGGGCGGCATACTGGACGTATACCCCGTGGGCAGTCCCAATCCCCTCCGGGTGGAGTTCTTCGACGACGAGGTGGACTCGATTCGCTCCTTCGACGTGATGACCCAGCGCTCCATCTCCCGCAGGAGCGCCGTGCGGCTGTATCCGGCCCAGGAGATCCCTCTGGACGCCGACGCCCGAACCCGCGCCGCTGACGCGCTGCAGGCGATGCTGGACGCCACCGACGACGGCCCCGGCCGGGATCGCCAGGCCTCCATCGAGAAGGAGTTCGACCTGATCCCCTTTGAGGAGTTTCTGAGGCTGTCCGCCGAGGCGGAGGCGGAGGAAGGGGACGGTTCCCCCAAAAAGGGCGGCAAGCGGGGCGTCATGGCCCTGCCGAAGAAGGTGACCCTGGGCTCGGCCCTGCGGCGCAACTTTGGAGGCGTGCTGGAGGCCCTGCGAAACGGCCTGACCCCCGACGGCGGCGATTCGCTGATGCCGGTGCTGCTGGACTACCGGGACACCCCCGTCGACTACCTGGACGACCCCATCGTGGTGTTCGACCAGCCCGAGCGACTGCGGGAGCGCTGCGAAAACCGCTTCCTGGAGTTCAAGGAGCGCTTCGTCGCCGCGCTGGAGCGGCAGGAGGCGCTGCCCTGCCAGGCCGAGGTGCTGATCGGCTACGACGCGCTGCTGGCGCGGCTGTCGGGCCAGACCCTGCTGCTGACCAACCTGTTCATGCGCACTGAGCCGGACTTCAAGCCCACCGCGCTGATCAGGATAGAGTGCCGAAACGCCCCGGCCTACCAGGGCAACGTGAAGGCGCTGGCCCGGGACCTGGACCGCTGGAAGGCGGAGGGCTGGAAGGTGGCGCTGCTGGCCGGCGGCACGGCCAGGGGCGAGCGCCTGGAGGGCGCGCTGACCACCCAGAACAGCCCCGCGCCTTTTATGACGGAGCTGCCCCAGGCCCTGGAGCCGGGGAAGCCGATGATCTTCCCCACCACGATCAACCGGGGCTTCGTCTACCCGGAGATCCGCTTTGCCGTGGTGGCGGAGTCGGACATCTACGGCATGGGTCGCCAGCGGGCCCGGGCCCGGGCCGCCAGCGGCGAGAAGATCGCGGCCTTCACCGATCTGAAGGTGGGGGACTACGTCGTCCACGAGAACCATGGCATCGGCCAGTACATGGGCATGGTGCGCCTGGCAAGCGACGGCACCTACCGGGATTTCCTGCACATCCGCTATCAGGGCAGCGACAAGCTGTACGTGCCCACGGACCAGCTGGACCGGGTGCAGAAGTACATCGGCAGCGAGGGCGAGGCCCCGAAGCTGAACCGGCTGTCCGGCGGCGAGTGGCAGCGGCAGAAGAGCCGGGTGCGCCAGTCCATCCAGGAGATCGCCGGCGACCTTCTGAAGCTGTACGCCCAGCGGGAATCCATCCCCGGCTACGCCTTCGACCCGGATACCCCGTGGCAGCGGGAGTTCGAGGACAGCTTTCCCTTCGAGGAGACCCCGGACCAGCTGGCCGCCATCGACGACATAAAGCGGGACATGGAGAAGCCCAAGATCATGGACCGGCTGCTGTGCGGCGACGTGGGCTACGGCAAGACCGAGGTGGCGCTGCGGGCCATATTCAAGTGCGTGATGAGCGGCAAGCAGGCCGCCATGCTGGCCCCCACGACGATACTGGTGCAGCAGCATTACGCCACGATGCTGAACCGCTTCGCGGGCTTCCCCATACGGGTGGAGACCATCAGCCGCTTCAAGACGGCGGCGGAGCAGAAGCAGATCATCGAGAAGCTGAAAAACGGCGAGCTGGACGTGGTGGTGGGCACCCACCGGCTGCTGGCCAGGGACGTGAAGTTCAAGGACCTGGGCCTTTTAGTGGTGGACGAAGAGCAGCGCTTTGGCGTCACCCACAAGGAGGCCATCAAGCAGATGAAGCGCTCGGTGGACGTGCTGACGCTGACGGCCACGCCCATCCCCCGCACGCTGCACATGAGCATGGTGGGCATAAGGGACATGTCCCTGCTCCAGTCCCCGCCGGAGGAGCGCTACCCGGTGCAGACCTATGTGGTGGAGTATTCCGACGGCCTGGTGCGCGACGCCATACTGCGGGAGCTGGGGCGCGGCGGCCAGGTGTACGTGCTGCACAACCGGGTGCAGACCATCGAGATCATGTTTTCCCGGCTCAAGAAGCTGGTGCCCGAGGCCCGCATCGCCATCGGCCACGGCCAGATGCGCGAGCATGCCCTGGAGGACGTGATGCTGGACTTCTACGACGGCAAGTTCGACGTGCTGCTCTGCACCACCATCATCGAGGCGGGGCTGGACGTGCCCCGGGCCAACACGCTGATCGTCTGCGACGCGGACCGCTTCGGCCTGGCCCAGCTGTACCAGCTGCGCGGGCGCGTGGGCCGCAGCAACCGGCTGGCCTATGCCTACCTGACGGTGAACCCCAGCAAGGTGCTCACCGAGGCGGCGGACAAGCGCCTGGCCGCCATACGGGAGTTCACCGAGTTCGGCTCCGGCTTCCGCGTGGCCATGCGGGATCTGGAGATTCGCGGCGCGGGCAACCTGCTGGGCAGCGAGCAGAGCGGCTTCATGGCCTCGGTGGGCTACGATCTGTACGTGAAGATGATCGAGGAGAGCGTGCGCGAGCTTCGCGGCGACGTGAACCTGGAGGACATCGAGACTCGCATGGACCTGAAGATCGACGCCTACCTGCCCCAGGAGTACATTCCCAACGACCTGCTGCGGGTGGAGATGTACAAGAAGATCGCCTCGATTCGCGACCGGGACAGCCGCAACGACCTGATCGACGAGCTGATCGACCGCTTCGGCGACCCCAACCGCCCGGTGATGAACCTGATCGAGACCGCCCACCTGAAGGCGCTGTGCGCGAAGCTCGGCATCGACTACGTCACCCTCCGGGGCGACGAGCTGATGATGCGCTTCTCCATGGCCGCCGACATCGACGGCATACGGGTGCTCACCGCCCTGAAGGGCTTCCCCCAATACCTGCGCGTGAAGCCCATCAACCCCATGGAGGTCTATTACTACGAGCGCGGCAAGGACCCCGAGGCGCTGCTGCGGGGCTGCGTGAAGGTGATGGAGGGGGTCGTGGAGCGGTTTGAAGCGAAAGAGACGGAGGGAAGGGAATAGCTAAACCCGCAGCAAGCTGCCGCCATGCAAGGGAACAGGAATAGCTGGTGTGGCGTCATAGCGCTGCTCCTGCACAACGGCAAGTGTAGCGGTGGTACCCATGCAGCCATCGGTTTCCCGCATTGGAGGCAATCTGCTGCCCAAGCCTTCCCCAGCGACCGAAGGGAGCAGTTCAGGGGCATCTGGCTGAAAAATGTCCACTGGACATTTTTCAGCCAGATGGGGCCGGTAGGCCCGCGGCAGGTGGCGCGCCGCGAAGCGGCGTGACGGATGAGGTCGTTCTCCCTTCTCGGACGAAAGGAAGCCATCATGCAAACCATACCCCAACTAATGGAAAAGATGATCGCCTTTTCCAATGGCAACATCCACGACATCGACCACTTTGTGCGTGTGTGGAACTACGCCTCTACCATCGGTGCGCTGGAGGGGCTGGACGACGACACCCGGTATATCCTTGAGGTCGCGGCCATCGTCCACGATATCGCCTGCCCGCTGTGCCGGGAGAAGTACGGCAACACCAACGGCAAGCGCCAGGAGGAAGAGGGCGCGCCAATGGCGGCGGATTTCCTGAAGGATTCGGGCATGAGGCCGGAACAGGTCGAGCGGGTTTCGTATCTCGTCGGCCATCACCACACGTTCACAGATATCGACGGCATCGACTACCAGATCCTGATCGAGGCTGACTACATCGCCAACGCCACCGAGAACGGTTATTCCATGGACAATGTTGGCCGCTTTGCCGGGAAGTATTTCAAAACCGATGCGGGAAAGCGTCTACTGGGTTCGATCTTTGGCCTGTCCGAGGATTGACGGGAGGTTTTCCATGACGATTCGTCCGATGACCCTTGACGACTATGACCGGGTTTGGACGCTGTGGATGTCCTGCAGGAACATGGGCTTCAACGACCTGGACGATTCCAGGGAGGGCATCGGCCGCTTCCTGAAGCACAACCCGGCCACCTGCTTCGTGGCTGAGGCCGACGGGGACCTGGCCGGCGTCATACTCGCGGGCCACGACGGCCGCCGGGGCTACATCTATCACATGGCCGTGGCGCAGACCCACCGACGGCATGGCATCGGCTCGGCACTGGTGGACCGGTGCCTCGGGGCGCTGAAGCTCGAGGGCATCAACAAGGT
Organism: Clostridia bacterium; assembly: GCA_017432405.1. The sequence goes on from JAFRJF010000049.1 coordinate 18,437, forward strand.
GGCCTTGGTGGCGTTCAGGACCAACGACGCCGGGAACGCCTTCTGGGAGAGAATGGGCTTTTCGCTGCGCGACGACCTGAACTACCGCAACCGGGCGCTGAGTGAATTGACGAGGATCGATACGTGAACTTCTGATATATCGAGCTGTGCTCGATATATCAGAAGTTATCGAAAGGAGAGGATGTCTATGCCCAACGGCTTTCTGCCGGTGAACATGAAGGAAGCGCGCCAGCGGGGCTGGGACGCGCCGGACTTCGTGTACGTCACCGGCGACGCCTATGTGGATCACCCCTCCTTCGGGCTTGCAATCATCTCCCGCGTTTTGGAGAAGGCCGGCTACCGGGTGGCGATGCTGCCCCAGCCGGACTGGCACAGCTGTGAACCTTTCAGGGAATACGGCCGTCCAAGAATTGGCTTTCTGGTCACGGCGGGGGTCATCGATTCGATGGTCAACCACTATACCGCCGCGAAGAAGAAGCGCAGCGAGGACGCCTATTCCCCCGGCGGAAAGGCGGGCCACCGCCCGGACCGTGCCACCATCGTCTACTGCAACCGCATCCGCCAGGCCTTCGAGGACGTGCCCATCGCCATCGGCGGGGTGGAGGCGTCGCTGCGGCGCTTCGCCCACTACGACTACTGGGACGACCGGGTGCGCAACTCCGTGCTGGTGGACAGCGGCGCGGACGTGCTGATGTTCGGCATGGGGGAGCGCAGCGTGCTGAAGGTGGCCGAGTGGATGGCCTCGGGACGGGATTTTTCCGAAATGCGCGTTCCCGGCACCTGCGTGATGGCCGGGGAGGTGCCCGAGAGCTTCATCGAGATTCCCTCATGGGAGACCGTGTCAAAGGACAAGCGGGCCTACGCCGAGGCCTTCAAGGTGCAGTACGATCAGCAGGACCCGGTGCGGGGCAGGCCCATCGCCCAGAAGCACGGCAGGAAGTGGATGCTGCAAAACCCGCCGGACATGCCCCTGTCGCAGAAGGAGCTGGACGCGGTGTACGCGCTGCCCTACATGCGCGCATACCATCCGATGTATGAGAAGGAGGGCGGCATTCCGGCCATCGAGGAAGTGAAGTTTTCCATTGCCTCGGTGCGGGGCTGCTTCGGCGCGTGCAGCTTTTGCGCGCTGACCTTCCACCAGGGCCGTATCGTCACGGCCCGCAGCAAGCAGTCCATCGTCGAGGAGGGCAAGCTGCTCACCAGGCAGCCCGGCTTCAAGGGCTACATCCACGACGTGGGCGGCCCCACGGCCAACTTCCGCCGTCCCGCCTGCGACAAGCAGCTGAAGGCCGGGGCCTGCGCCCACCGGCAGTGCCTGTTCCCGAAGCCCTGCCCGAACCTGGTGGCCGATCACCGGGAGTACATCGACATACTGAAGACCCTGCGGGAGCTGCCCGGGGTGAAGAAGGTGTTCGTGCGCTCGGGCATACGCTACGATTACGTGATGGCCGACAAAAAGGGGCGCTTCTTGACAGAACTGGCGAAGCACCACATCTCCGGCCAGCTGAAGGTGGCCCCGGAGCACGTCAGTCCCCGGGTGCTGCACTACCTGGGCAAGCCGGACGTGGAGACCTACGACGCCTTCGTGCGCAGGTACAGGCAGATCAACGAGAACCTGGGCCTCAAGCAATACCTGGTGCCCTACTTCATGTCCAGCCACCCCGGCTGCACGCTGGACGACGCCATACTGCTGGCCCAGTACATGAAGCGCACCGGCCAGCACCCGGACCAGGTGCAGGATTTCTATCCGACCCCCGGCACGCTGTCCACGGCCATGTTTTTCACCGGCCTGGACCCCCGGGACATGACCCCGGTCTACGTGCCCCGGGACCCGAAGGAGAAGGCCATGCAGCGGGCGCTGATGCACTACTTCAAGCCTTACAACCGGGCACTGGTGCTCCGGGCGCTGAAGCAGGCGGGCCGGGAGGACCTGATCGGCTGGGGGCCGGATTGCCTGATCCCCCCCTATGAAAGAAAGAACGGGGCGGAGAAGAAGCCCGCGGCCCAGGGACGGCGACGCGATGCCGGTCCTTCAGGGGGCAGGGGAGCGCCGGGCAGGTCTGAAAGGCGCCAGGACAGCGGAAGGCGCAGGACAGACGCAAAGCACAACGACACCGCCAGACATAACGCGAACGGGAGGAAAACACGATGAAAAAGGGCGACATCAAGCGGGTGCAGATACTGGACACCGCCGAGAGGCTGTTCTTCGAGCAGGGCTACGACCGCACCTCGGTGCAGGATATACTCAACGCCCTTCAGATGTCCAAGGGCGGCTTCTATCACTACTTCGACGCCAAGGACAGCGTGCTCAGGGCGGTCAGCGAGCGCCGCGCCCAGAGCCGCTTTGACCAGCTGAACGCCGCCATCTACGGCTCCCGCCGCAGCCCGGTGGAGAAGCTTAACATGCTGCTGGGTATGGCCAACCTGTTCCAAGCGGAGGAAACGCCCTTCGCCGCGCTGATGCTGAAGCTGTGCTATGTGGACAAGGACGCCACGATGAACGCCCATCGCCGCCGGGTGCTGGTGGACCGGCTGCTGCCCACGCTGAACGACGTGATCGCCGAGGGCGTGGCGGACGGCAGCTTCCACACCCGCCATCCGATGGAGGTGGGTCGGCTGCTGCTGCTGCTGGCCTGCGACGTGAACGACGAGGCCTGCGGCATGCTGGCGGAGCAGCCGGACAATCCGGACGTGATGCTGCCGATGCTGGAGCTGCTGAACACCTGGCGGGAGAGTGCGGAGAAGCTGGTAGGCGCGCCCTTCGGCACCGTCGTGCTGTTCGAGGTGGGGCAGCTGGTGGACGCCTGGCAGGCGGCCACAGCCATACTGAAGGAGGGTGAGTCGAATGAGTAAGCTGCTCGTGATGCTGCTGGTCGCGCTGCTCATGGGGATGCCCGCGCTGGCCCTGTCGCCGACGCCGTCTCCAGTGCCCGGCGACGCGCCCACAGAGGCCCAGGCGGTGGAGGCCCCGCCGGTGGACGACGCGCTGTCGCCTTCCTGGGACCCTACCATACAGCAGGCCGCCGGGGACCAGCGCCCGGGGGACGGCCAGGATGCCGTCGACCCCGACGCCACCCTGCCGCCGGTGCCCAGCGTGGTGATGGAGCTGGTGGCCCAGCAAAAGCCACTGACCGGCGTCAAGGTCGGCATCGATCCCGGCCACCAGGCCAAGGGCAACAACCAGAAGGAGACCATCGCCCCGAACAGCAGTCAAACCAAGCCCAAGGTGTCCTCCGGCACCGCCGGCGTGTCCACCCGCATCCCCGAATACAAGACCGTGCTGGAGATCTCGCTGAAGCTGCGGGAGGCCCTGGAGGAGCAGGGCGCTGAGGTTTACATGACCCGCGAGACCCACGACGTGAACATCTCCAACCAGGAGCGGGCGAAGCTGATGAACGGCTACGGGGTGGACGTGGTGCTGCGCATCCACTGCGACGGCGCTGACAACCGCTCAAAGCACGGCATCGCCGTGTATTGCAGCAGATCCAACGCCATTGCCGCCGAGAGCTATCGCGCCTGCGAGGCCATACTGCCCGCCGTTTGCGCGGCCACCGGCGCAAAGAACAACGGCATCGTCTCCAACGACAACTATACCGGCCAGAACTGGTCCACCGTGCCCTGCCTGATGGTGGAGTGCGGCTTCGCCAGCAACCCCGAGGAGGACGTGCTGCTCAACAGCGAGGATTACCAGTGGAAGCTGGCCGAGGGGCTGACGCAGGGCATCATTGACTATATTGCGCAGAGGGACGGGCGCGCAAATTAGGAATGAGGAATGGAGAATGTGGGTGCACGCCTCATTTCAGTATGTTATTTTTTCACTATGCGGGTTATTTAACCCGACGTTTCGTTGACTTTTGTCACACGAACGGCTATAATAATCCGGTAAGCCGCTCGAAACCGGCTTAAAATGTGTGTTCGGAAGGTTGTAAACCTACGGTTTTGAACCTCCGGCTGCTGCCAAGTTTCGGCGAGATTTTTGTATAGGAGGTGCAACGCGTGTACGCAGTCATTAAGACCGGTGGCAAGCAGTACCGTGTTCAGCAGGGCGACGTTATCTTCGTAGAGAAGCTCAACGCTCAGGCGGATGAAGCGGTTACTTTCGATGAGGTTCTGCTCGTCGGTGATGCGGACCAGGCCAAGGTCGGCACGCCCGTGGTTGAGGGCGCAAAGGTCGAAGGCAAGGTGCTGGCTCAGGTGAAGGGCAAGAAGATCGTCGTCTATAAGTACAAGGCCAAGAAGAACGAGCGCAAAAAGCAGGGCCATCGTCAGCCCTACACCAAGGTTGAGATCACGGCCATCGTCGGCTGATGAAGCGCCTTGGAAACGCCGTCACCTTTTTCAGGAGGGCGGACGGCACTCTGATCGGATATCGGGCCCAGGGGCATACGGGTTATGCCGAGGCCGGCCAGGACATCGTGTGCGCCGCCGTGTCGGCGCTGACCCAGAGCACGCTCAACGGCTTGCACAGCGTGCTGAAGGCGCCGGTCATGTTCGACATCGACGATCAGGGAGCATCTTTGGAAGCGGAATTGACGCCGGAAGCCACCGGGGAACAGGTGAAGCAGGCACAGCTGTTGCTTGTCACCCTGCTGGAAGGGCTTCAGGCCATCGAGAGGAGTTATCCTCGAAACGTTCGCATATTCTTCGAAGAACGGAGGTAAAGCACATGTTCATGATGAATCTTCAGCTCTTCGCTCACAAGAAGGGAATGGGCTCCTCCCGCAACGGCCGCGACAGCCATGCGCAGCGCCTCGGCGTGAAGCGCGCAGATGGCCAGTTCGTGCTCGCGGGCAACATTCTCGTTCGTCAGCGCGGAAC
>JAFRJF010000050.1 GCA_017432405.1 Clostridia bacterium
AAGCAGATAAACGGAATGGGCGACCTCAATGTGTACGAGGTCGCCTGTGTCTATCTGCCGCCTGTGTAAACGGCCCTTTCGCCGCCGATCAGCATGGGCCGCGTTCTCGCGGCTGCGACAATCGCGTTGCCAATGGTGCGGTGTTCAAGTCGTATCGGGATGGCCACCCTCTTTAAGTGCATCCCAATCAGCGTAAGTCCGATATCCAATCCCGCGTCCGCCTGCGCGGACAACACGACCACCGGATCATGGAGCAGCTTCCACGCAGCAGTTGCAAGTGAGCCGCCTGCCTTCACCTGAGGAACGACGCACACTACTTCATATTCCCGGTGCTCAGCGGCTTTACGCTCCATAACCAAGGCGCGGTTCAGATGCTCGCAGCACTGAAACGCCAGGTCCACGTTTTGCATCTTTCCCACCTCAAGCGCCGCACGGACGACGGCCTCCCCGTATTCATAGGTGGAGTTGTGTCCCAGCACACCGCCGGCTATTTCACTTGAGCTTGCGCCGATCACGAGGAGCCGAGCATGGTTTAATCCATCCCTGTCCAATTGGAGCAGCTCGTTTAGAGATCCCTTCGTTTGCTCATATATGGTTTCCGCATTGATTTCCATCTTCTCTGACCTGCCTTCAAGTAATATGATCCCTTTCATTATACATAAAAGCATCAATAATGTCCAATAGTCTTCGATTCAGCGTGATGCTCTGTAATGATGAAAACATGCGCGGTTTTCTTGGATGCCTTCCTTCAATCTATTATTAGTGTACAACCCTGAAATACAGTTCTCTAAGCCGTAGCGGGTAGCAGACGACCATAGAAAATACAGCTCCAAATCCCGCCTGCACAATTTCAAAGGGCAGTTTGATCAGTGAGTATTCCAGCGTAGAATAAACATATGCCCTCCCCAGCGTATAGCCAATGACCATAATGATAGCACCAACGATGACACCTATGCCAGAGGCCAGAGCCTGACGTCTTTTCAGAATCCTATGGCTGATGAGAGAAACGACCACAGCCTGCAGACCGTGTGTCACCAGGGAAACAAACATCGGTGCTGGGTAGAAGAAGAAATCTCCCAGGAAAGAACCAATCCCTCCCACCACAAAGGCCGACACAGGATCCAACAGGATTGCTGCGACATTGATGACTGTATCGCAGAAGTACAAGTGCCCGCCGGGCACGGGTATGGAAAAGATGCTCAGACTCAGTATGACTGTCATGGCCATAAACATACCCGTCATCGTCAGGCGAAGCGTTTGATTTCGTGTCATTGTACCGTTCATAACGAGTACCTCCTATTAGGTATATAAAGTATACCTTTGGCTGCCTCTCTCGTCCAATACGACCTTTCTATGCGATTCTATCAGAATCATCTATACGGTTTGGGTTTCATACAGCCCCTTGCTGAAATAGCGGTCTCCGCGATCAGGAAAGACGGCGACAATATTACCTCTCGCTCCGCCTTCCACCAGCTTCAGTGCCGCCGCCAGCGCTCCGCCGGAGGAGGAGCCGGCAAAGATGCCCTCCCGTCTGGCCAGCAGGCGAGCGTTTTCAAATGCCTCGGTGTCGGTGATCTTGACAACCCGGTCGACCAGGGAGATATCCATGGTATCCGGAATAAAATCGTTGCCGATGCCCTCGATGTCGTAGTCGCTGTGCTCGCCGCCGCCCATGGTGGAACCCACCGGGTCAGCCAGCACACCTTGTACGGAAGGGTCCTGTTCCTTCAAATACTTCACAATGCCCGAATAGGTGCCGCCGCTGCCCGCGCCCGCCACGAGGTAATCCACTTGGCCATCGAGGTCGCGCCAGATCTCCGGGCCGGTGGTCTCGTAGTGGGCCAGCGGGTTCGCGGGGTTGTGGAACTGCCCCAGAGAGATCGCGCCGGGGATCGCCGTGCGCAGAAGGTTGGCCTTTGTTTCCGCGCCAAGCATGCCGCCCTCTCGGGGCGTGTTGATGATCTCCGCGCCAAGCGCCCGCATCAGGGTCTGCTTCTCCTGGCTGAACTTTGTCGGCACCACGAAGATCACCCGGTAGCCCCGGTTCAGCGCCGCGAAGGCGATGCCAAGGCCGGTATTGCCCGCGGTGGCCTCCACGATGGTGCCGCCGGGCTTGATGAGGCCGTCCCTCTCCGCCTGATCCAGCATATACCGGCCAATGCGATCCTTCACGCTGCCCGACGGGTTCATCAGCTCCAGCTTGGCATACAGGTTCACACCTTTCGGCAGATCGAAGTGTTTCAGCTTTACCAGCGGCGTGTTGCCGATCATTTCCTGGGCGGATTGATAGAGTGCCATAATTAACCCTCCTTGCTGGCTTTAATTGCCTGATCGAGATCGTTGATCAAATCCTCGGCAGCCTCAATGCCGGGCGACAGCCGGATCAGGTTGTCCGAAATGCCCACCTTTAGCCTCAAGTCCCTCGGGATGGAGGCGTGGGTCATCGTGGAGGGATGACACACCAGCGACTCTACGCCGCCCAGGCTCTCCGCCAGCGATATGAGCTTCAGTGACTTGAAGAAGGTTCGGAAGTCGTATTCGTCTTTAAGTGTAAAGGAGATCATCGCGCCGCCATTCTTTGCCTGGCGCTGGTTGACCGCGTAGCCGGGGTCGTCCGGCAAACCGGGATAATGAACCCTTGCAACAGCATCATTGTCAGCCAGCCACGCGGCGATCCTCTCCGCGTTCTCCACGTGCCTGTCCATGCGCACCGCCAGCGTCTTGATGCCCCGGATCAGCAGGAAGGCGTCAAATGGCCCCAGCACGCCGCCGGTGGCGTTTTGAAGGAAATACAGTCGCTCGGCCAATGCGGCGTCCTTTACCACCACCAGTCCCGCCACCAGATCGCTGTGACCACCCAGGTACTTCGTGGCACTGTGGATGACGATGTCCGCGCCGAGTTCCAGTGGTCTTTGCAGGTAGGGCGTCATGAAGGTGTTGTCCACGATGGTCAGCACGCCGTGGGCCTTCGCCAGCGTGGCCACAGCCGCGATGTCGGTGACGGTCATCAGCGGATTCGCCGGGCTTTCGATCAGTATGGCCCGCACGTCGTCCGTGATGGCGGCCTCAATGGCAGTGCTGTCTGAGGTGTCCACGATACCGTATTCCAGGCCGAACTGCTTGAACACCCTGTCCAGCACCCGATAGGTGCCGCCGTAGACGTTAGAGGAGATCAGCACCCTGTCCCCGGTCTTGAACAGCTGGAGTACCGCCGTGATGGCGGCCATGCCGGAGGCGAAGGCCAGGCCGTGTGCGCCGCCCTCCAGCTCCGCGATCAGCGCCTCCAGCGCGGCCCGGGTGGGATTGCCCGTGCGGGAATACTCCCACTTGGGATTGCCCTCCAGCTCGAATTGCTGGTAGGTGGAGGTCTGGTAGATGGGCACGTTCACCGAGTGCGTCAGCGCATCCCCAAACACGCCGCCGTGGATGAGCGCAGATTCGATTCTGATGTAATTGGTCATAGTGGATACTCCTTTCAATTTGGACATAGAAAACGCCCGCCGCCTTGTTCCAATGGAATCCCGGCAGCGGGCGATGCGACGATATGCTTGCGTCGTCATTGCATGCAAAGCAACCCTCTGCCAGGGCGTTTACAACAACAGGCGACGAAATTGTAAAGCATGTTCGCTCCTCATTCCTGATTGATTTAGTAGGCATTTTAACCGACTGGTTATCATTTGTCAACCCCTGAAGCCATAGCAAATATCTATGTCAACCCATTGTCAAAGACTATTGGACAATCCAAAGCAGCGCACGATAACACGACCTTTCGATCGCCAACAATGTATTCAATGACGCGCTGCAGGTCGAGCCGGAGGAAAAGGCATAGAAAACGGCGGTATGTTTCCGACGGACATACCGCTGTAATCCGCTCACGCCTCGTATTTCAGCTTGTCCGCCATCAACTCACCGGACAGGAATTCCGCGCACCGACATGCGGCAGGACATGCGTTTACGCCGCCGTGGAGGCATTCAGGCGAAGAGATGGCCTTGTGTCTGTCAATGGCGTAGAGCATCTCGTGATAGGGAATGATCGGGTCCATGCCGCAGAGCGCCATGTCGGCATAGAGAGGCATGGTGACTGCTGCGCGTATGGTGCGCGTGATGCAGGGGAACTCCCTGCCGCCGGGAATCGGATCGCAGGGGATGCCAATGTTGGCCTGCAGGGCCATCGAAGCCGCCCGTTCCACCTGCAAGCCGTCGCCGCCCGCCAGCCAGGTGACCGCGCCGCTGCCCATGGCGCAGCAGATGCCGCTCTCCCCCACGCAGCCGGAATTGCCGCTGGCGTCGCAATGGGTGAAGGCGATGGCGCCCAGCCCCGCCGCGACGATCAGGCTCTCGATCACCCTCTCATGGCTTGCGCCGAGCTTCTCCGCCACGGCGCTCAGGGCGCTGTAGAGATAGCCGCCGCCGGTGCCCATCGGTCCTGGCACGATCAGCACGCCGGGGACCTTTGCGTTGGTGGCCATGGCGTGGGTGATGATGTGCCGCGTCAAGTCATCTGACAGCGGGCTTTCGGACAACCGATAGCGATTCCAGTCTTTCCCATAGATGGGCAGGTTCGGTGTGTCGACGGCGTTTTCGTAGCCCATGCGCTCCAGCGAATGAACCTGCGCGTCAAAGATGCGTTCGATCTTATCAAAGTAATCCCATATCTGTTTATCCGTCCAGCCAGAGAAGGCCTTTTCGTATTCGATCGCGGCCTGCACGAAGGAGATATTCCGTTCTTCGGCCAGCCGCCGCCATTCCCCGACGGTCCTAAACAGCTGTGGCTTTCGCTCCCTGATGGTTACCACCGGCAGCAGCGCCGGGAGGAAGCGGTACTCAAGCCCTGCCAAAACAGCCTCCAGCTCGCTCGCCTCCGGCGGGAGTGTGAACTCATATAGCGCGGCGCAGCGGCCTGCCCCGTCTTTTACAAACTGAATCTGCAGCACGTCGTCACGGCTTGCCTCGAACCGAGCACCGGCCTCGCGCAGCGCGGCTTCGTCGCCCCAGGCCAGCACAGCGTTGCTGTCCGCCTGCCATTCGATGGGAAAGCCGTGGATATAATAGGTCTTGACCATGCCTCCGCCGATGGAGCGTGCCGTCAGCGTGGCGGTGTCGCCGCCTCTTCCGACCAACTCAAAGGTGACGCTGCCGCGCTCGGCGATGTCGACGTCCAATTCGGTGAACGTATAGGAGATGCCCCTGGCCCGCGCCTCCTCATGGGCGGTGAACAGGCGGATGTCGTCGGTGGCGAAGCCCTGGAGGCCGCCCAGATAGGCCCGGTCGTCCATCATGTTGCCCAGCACGCGCAGGTGCCTGTCCGAGGGATTGAAGGCGATCTTCGCCCGCAGCGGCTCGGATTTCAGCGTCGCGCGGGCGATGCGCCCCACCCGGCTGGTGCCGCCAAAGCTGCTGCTGGAGCCGGGCTGCATGATAGGGCCGAAAACATCGTTGAAGAAATCCGGATAGAACAGTTTGGACATATTGCTCACTTCCGTTGTCGTTATTCGAGATGGGCGAGCTTGAGGAATTGCTGAGCCCGCTCGTGCTGTGGGTTTTTGAACACCTGCTCCGGTGTGCCATCCTCCAGGATCTGCCCCTCGTCCAGCAGCAGCACTCGGGTGGACACGTCCCGCACGAAGCGCATTTCGTGGCTGACGACCACCATAGTCATGCCCTCCCGAGCGATCTCCGTCATCACGGTCAGCACTTCGTTCACCCACTCCGGGTCCAGCGCCGAGGTAGGCTCGTCGAACAGGATCACTTTCGGGTCCACGGCCAGCGCCCTCGCAATGCCCACGCGCTGCTGCTGTCCGCCGGAGAGGAATGAGGGATAGGCATTGTATTTGTCGGAAAGGCCCACGCGATCAAGCAGCTCCTTCCCGCGTGCTTTCGCCGTCTCTTTGGAGAGCTTCTTCACCATGATCAGGCTCTCCGTGACGTTCTCCAGCGCGGTCTTGTTGTTGAACAGATTGTAGTGCTGGAACACCATGGCCGTCTTGCTCCGAAGCCGCTTCACCGCCTTTTTGCCGGCGCGGGCGGCGTCGATTTCAGCGTCGTCGATTCGGATGGTGCCCGCATCCGGGGCATCCAGCCAGTTCAGCGACCTGAGCAGCGTAGTCTTGCCCGCGCCGGAAGGGCCGATCATCGTGACGATCTCGCCCTTTTCTACCTTCAGATCCACGCCCCGGAGCACGTGGTTGTCCCCGAAGGATTTTTTGAGTCCCTTCACGTCGATCATTTCACGGCCCTCCTCTCGTACCGGCGTACCTTCTCCTCCACAACGGCCAGCACCCGCTCCATCAGGAAGCAGACGGCCCAGTAGATCAGCGCCACGACGATATAGACCTCAAAGAAGCGGTAGGAGCGGGAGCCGGTGATCTTCGCCTGGGCCATCATTTCAATGACGGAGATGTTGAACACCAGACTGGTCTCCTTCAATAGCGATATGAAGGAATTGCCCAGCGCCGGAAGGGCGTTGGTGAAGGCCTGGGGCAGGATGATGCGCCGCAGAGCCTGGCCGGTAGAGAGGTTCACGCTGTAGCAGGCCTCCAGCTGCCCGGCATCGATGGCCATCATGGCACCGCGGATCGTCTCCGACATGAACGCGCCGCTGTTCAGCGACAGCGCGAACACGGCGAAGGCCGCGGCGGGGATGCCGTTGACGGAAAAGCGTGTGCCCAGGCCCTCGTTCATGCCCCGTAGTAAGATCGGCACGCCATAATAGGCTACCAGCAGTTGTACCATGGCAGGGGTGCCTCGCATAAATGATACGAATAGCTTGCACAGCGGCGACAATACACGCACGTTGAAATAGCGGATCATGGCGATGATAAAGCCAAGGATCAGCGCAATGAAACCGGAGAGGAATGCGATCCACAGCGTGACAGGCAGCTTGCTGCCGATCTGCGGGATGGTGGAGATCATGAATTGTATGTCGAATATCTTGCCCATGGATGTGCTCAGCTCCCGGTATCGCTGTTGTTAAAAGGGAGCCTGAGCCGGCTCACCGGTCAGGCTCCCGCGTCAATGCGGCACGGTTCAGTTGCCGCCGCCCAGACGGGCTTTCAGCGCTTCCTCAGTAGAGTAGTCGCCGCCCAGGTATTCCTCACCGATGGCGGCTAGGGTACCATTGTCGATCAGGGTATTGAGCGCCCCGTCCACCGCCGCGGCCAGCGCTTGATTGGCTTCGGCGTAGGCATCGGTCTGAGAATACAGCCAGTAGGTAGGCACCGGCGTGGCCTCCTCACGCAGCACGTAGTCCACGTTCAGGCCCTGTACGCTGATCACATTCGCGGCGACCGGCGGCTCGGCCAGGGTGGCGTCCACGCGCCCCTCCTGCACGTCCAGCAGGGCCTTGCTGATGTCGCCGTCATTGTAGACGATGTTCAGCTGGGCATCGGGGTGCTCCGCGTTCCAGGTAAGGGCGATATTCTCGTTAGATGAACCTACAGCCACGGAGAGCTTCAGGTCGGTACCGGCAATGCTGCCCAAGCCGGTAATGCCCTCGACGCCCTTCTGGAAAGCGATGGCGCCGGCAGTCCAGCTGTAGGCGACGTCGCCGAACAGGTACTTCTCCTCACGCTCCGGCGTCTTTGCCGCCTGGGAGACGATCACCTGATAGCGGTCGGCCTCCAGGCCCGCGAAGATAGAGCTCCACTCCACCGGGATGTATTCGAACTCATAGTCCTCCAGCAGGTCGTCCACGGCCTTCGCCACGGCGATGTCATAGCCGTCGGGGCTGCCGTCCTCGTTCACATAGTTGTAGGGGGCGTAGGCGCCCTCGGTGGCGATGATTACCTTGGTGGGTTCGGCCAGCGCCGCCGTGAAGGCCAGTGTAAGGATCAGCGTCAGAATCAGCGCAAAAGATTTATTCAATATATTCTTTTTCATGGTTGTTCCCTCTCTATCAGAATCGGTATTGGTGAACTGGTACGAATAATCGGCTTCAACATCGCTCCGCCCGCCACATTCGATCGCAAATACCGCCGTTGTGCCTCAGGTACATTTGGATCCCTCCAATCGATGCGCCGCGGTCATACCCCCGCGACGGAGACATGTTAACACAAAAAGCAGGGCCGTGTCCAATACATAAGACCGATTGATAGATATATGTTTCTCCTATTGTTTTAATAGGAATTAAACAAACCGCCTTGCGGCGGTTTGCAATTAAGAGGTTGTTTACAACGTCTCATTCATACTTCCAGTACGATAGCCCACAATATCCAGCGTTGTGTAGGCGAAGCCGATCCCTTTGAAAGCCCGTGCAACCCTTTGCCGGGTTCCTTCCTCCATGAATCGTGGAAACTGCTCCGGCGGCAGTTCGATGCGGGCGAGATTCCCGTGGATGCGCACGCGAAGCTGGGTGAAACCCATATCCAGCAGGAGCTGTTCCGCCTTGTCCACCATGCCGAGCTTTTCCACATTGATGGTATCGCCGTAGGGAAAGCGGCTGGACAGGCAGGCGAAGGACTGCTTGTTCCAGGTTGCAAGGCCCAGGTGCTTCGACAGCATGCGGATGTCCAGCTTCGTAAAGCCGTGCTCGCGCAGCGGGCTCAGGATGCCCAATTCCGCCACAGCTTGAAGGCCCGGGCGGTAGTCGCCATTATCGTCGATGTTGGAGCCCTCCAGCACCGCGGCGATGCCTTCCTCACGCTGAATGTTCAGTATCTTCCCGAACAGCTCCCGCTTGCACAGGTAGCAGCGGTTCTTCGGGTTGTGGGCGAACCCCTCCACCGAAAGCTCCTCGGAAGGAAATACAATTTGCCGGATGCCGTTGGTCTGGCAAAACGCTTCGGCTTCCTTCAACTCCCGCTCCGGGAAGGTGGCGGAGGACGCCGTGGCCGCGAGGACATTCCCGCCCAACGCCCCTCTCGCCGCATACAGCAAAAAGGTAGAGTCCACGCCGCCGGAGAAGGCGACCACCGCGCTGCCGAGGTTGCGCAGGCTCTCCAAAAGCGCCTCATATTTGTTCATCTGCTCCCTGGTCGGAGCGCCGATATTCAGATCCATATTCATGCCTCCCTTGGACAGTCCTTGGTCAAATCCTGGATGACCTCTGCCGCGATCATCAAACCGGCCACGGCGGGCACGAAGGCCGTGCTGCCGGGAATGTCCCGGCGCTCAGTGCATTTGTGCTTCGCGCCGGGCGGACAAATACAATGGCTGCGACAGCTGATGCTCATATCCTCAATGGGGCGGATGGGCGGCTCATCCGACCATATCACCTTCAGGTGTCTGATTCCCCGCTTCTTCAGTTCCCGACGCATCACCCGTGCCAGCGGGCAGGTGTGGGTCCTGGTGATGTCGGAGATGTGGAACCGCCCCGGGTCCAGCTTGTTGCCCGCGCCCATGGCGCTGATGATGGGCACGCTCCACTGGTTTGCCTTCTGCACGAGGCACAGCTTCGCGGACACGGTGTCGATGGCATCCACCACATAGTTGTATTCGCCGAAGGGAAATTCATCCACGTTCTCCGGCAGCACGAAGCGCTTACGCACCCGGATATCTGCCTGGGGATTGATCTCCAGCATCCGCTCGGCCATGACCTCTGCCTTGTATTGCCCCACGGTCCTGCGGGTGGCGATGATCTGACGGTTCAGGTTGGTCAGGCACACCTGATCGTCGTCGATCAGGTCAAACGCCCCGACACCGCTTCTGACCAGCGCCTCGCAGACATAGCCGCCCACGCCGCCGATGCCGAATACCGCCACGCGACAATCTGCCAGCCGCTCAATGGCGGGTCTGCCCAATAGTAACTGCGTTCTTGAAAACTGATTCAGCATTATTCTTCACCTGCATCATACCATTCCAGAAAGGTATGCTCCTCGCCCTTAGACTTCCAGCCGGGAAAGGTGTCGAATTGCAGCATGTGGATGGCGTTGAACACGTTCTTCTCCACCTTGCCGCCGTCCCGGTTCAGGCGCTTCAAGAGCTGCTTGACCTCCTGCCGCTTGGAGCCGCCGCCCCCATTGTCGCACAGCGTGCAGTTCTCCGTGAAGCGGCAGGCGCACTGGATGAACGAGAGTTCGTGGGCGTTCTTCCAGGCGATGATATCCTCCTCATGCACCCTGTACAGCGGGCGGATCAGCTCCATGCCAGGGAAGTTCTTTGAGTGCAGCTTGGGCATCATCCCTTGCAGCTGCCCGCCCCACAGCATGCCCATCACGGTGGTCTCGATCACGTCGTTGAAGTGATGGCCCAGGGCGATCTTGTTGCAGCCCAGCTCCCGCGCCTTGCCGTACAGGCATCCGCGCCGCATCTTCGCGCAGAGGAAGCAAGGGTTCTTCTCCTGACTGTTGGCAATCTCAAAGATGTCGCTTTCAAACAGCGTGTAGGGGATATCCAGCAATTTGGCGTTTGATTCCACCTTACGGCGGTTGATCTCGTTGTAGCCGGGGTCCATGATGAGATACTCCGCCTCAAAGGGCACCTCGCTATGGCGCTGGAGAATCTGCATCAGCTTCGCCATCAGCATGGAATCCTTGCCGCCGGAGATGCACACGGCGATTTTGTCGCCGGGCTTTATCAGCTCGTACGCTCGCACAGCGTTCATGAAGGGTCGCCAGATGGGCTTGCGGAATTCCTTGAGCAGGCTGCTCTCGACCCGCTGGGCGAAGGCCATGTTCTCGCGCTTCATTTCGTCAACCTCTCCCGCACTTCATCGAATATCCGTATGAATTCGTCCAATTCCTTCATGGTCGTCCGGTGGCTCAGGCTGACCCGCCAGGATTCCAGTGCTGCCTTTCTGCTCCGGGTCACGGCGTACACCGCCCGGGAGGGCGTGTGCTCCACCGAGCAGGCGGACTTCACCGATACGCACACGCCGAGCTCCGCCAGCGCGTCCCGGAATGCCGTGCCTTTGACCCCCGACACGCCGAGGTTCAGGATGTGGGGAACGGCGCTTCGCGGGCTGTGGATCGTCACGCCGCTTCGGGAAGACAGGCGTTTCTGCAGGTGCTGATTGAGCCCTCTGACCGTCTCCAGCCTGGTTTCCCTCTGATCGGTGGCGATCCTCAGCGCCTCGGCCAGCGAAACCGCCAAGCCGACGGCGGGCGTGCCGCTGCGATAGAGCGTCGTGCTGGTTCCACCGTGGATCAGCGGCTCCATCTCCACATCATCGCGCTTCCACAAGAGCCCGCTGCCGTTCAGCCCGCCGAATTTGTGGGCGGACAGGCTGACGGTATCGGCGAGAGAGAAGTCGAACGGCAGCCTGCCGATGATCTGCGTGGCGTCCACGTGGAGACGACAGCTTGAATGTGCTCTCACGATGGCGGAGGCCTCCTCCACAGGCTGGACGACGCCCAGCTCGCTGTCCACCGCGCACAGCGTCACCAGCACGGTGTCCTTGCGGATCCAATCGCGCAGCTGGCGCAGGTCGATGGTCCCGTCCCGGTTCACGTCCAGCACGTCGATCTCCCAGCCCCGCTCCTGGAGCGCCGTCAGGCAGCCGCTGACGGAGGCGTGCTCCAGCGGCGTGGTGATGATGTGCCGGCCCACATGGCGACTGGCATGGGCAATGCCCATGATCGCCGTATTGTTGCCCTCACTGGCCCCGGAATTGAAGATCACTTCCTCAGGTCGAACGTTCAGCAGTTCAGTGCAGACCGTCGTTGCCCGAGCTATGGCTTTGGCGGTTTCCTGACCCATGCCATGTCGGGCGTTGGCATTACCGACGAAACGTCTCTCCGCTTCACAAAACGCCTCCAATACCTGCGGCTCCACGGGCGTGTTGGCGGTATAGTCCAGGTA
>JAFRJF010000051.1 GCA_017432405.1 Clostridia bacterium
GAGATGCAGCGGTCGCTCTCCTGGATCTTCATCCCCTGGCTGTGCGCGGCCAGATTGTTAAGCAGCGCATGATGGGTGATCGCCACGCCATGCGGGAAACGGGTCGAACCGCTGGAATATTGCAGATAGGCGATCGCGTCCGACTTAGCTTCGGGAAGCGGAGCCTCGGGCGCCGCACGCTGGGCGAAGCTGTCCCAGTCGATGCCCTCGACGCCTGCGGCCTCGGCGGCGGTCCCGGCAAGATCACGTCGTCGCCGGCGAGCCACCTGTCGACGCTTTGCAACCAGATGGTGAACTTTCTGGGCATCATGCAGAACGAGTGGGCGGGCGCGCAGGCGTTCTCCTCGTTCGACACCTACCTGGCCCCCTTCGTGAAGGTGGACAACCTGAGCCAGAAGGAAGTCAAGCAGTGCGTGCAGAGCTTCATCTACGGCGTGAATACCCCCAGCCGCTGGGGCACCCAGGCGCCCTTCTCCAACGTGACGCTGGACTGGACCGTGCCCAACGACCTGAAAAACCTGCCCGCCATCGTCGGCGGCAAGGAGATGGACTTCACCTACGGCGACTGTCAGAAGGAAATGGACATGGTGAACAAGGCGTTCATCGAGATCATGATCGAGGGCGACGCCAACGGGCGTGGGTTCCAGTACCCGATCCCTACCTATTCCATCACCCGCGACTTCGACTGGTCGGAGACCGAGAACAACAAGCTGCTGTTTGAGATGACGGCGAAGTACGGCACGCCCTACTTCTCCAACTACATCAACTCCGACATGGAGCCCAGCGACGTGCGCAGCATGTGCTGCCGCCTGCGCCTGGATTTGCGCGAGCTGCGCAAGAAGTCCGGCGGCTTCTTCGGCTCCGGCGAGAGCACCGGCTCCATCGGCGTGGTGACCATCAACATGCCCCGCATCGCGTACCTTGCCAAGGACGAGGCGGACTTCTACCGCCAGCTGGACAACCTGATGGACATCGCCGCCCGCAGCCTGAACACCAAGCGCAAGGTCATCACCCAGCTGCTGGAGCAGGGCCTGTATCCCTACACCAAGCGGTACCTGGGCAACTTCAACAACCACTTCTCCACCATCGGCCTGATCGGCATGAACGAGGTGGGCCTGAACGCCAAGTGGCTGCGCGCCGACCTGACCGACCCCCGTACGCAGAAGTTCACCCGCGACGTGCTGAACCACATGCGCGAGCGCCTGTCCGACTACCAGGAGCTGTACGGCGACCTGTACAACCTGGAGGCCACCCCGGCGGAGAGCACCACCTATCGCTTCGCCAAGCACGACAAGGAGCAGTTCCCGGACATCATCACCGCGAACATGAACGGCACGCCCTACTACACCAACTCGTCCCACCTGCCCGTGGGCTTCACCGAGGACGTGTTCTCGGCCCTGGACATCCAGGACGACCTGCAGACCCTGTACACCTCCGGCACGGTGTTCCACGCCTTCCTGGGCGAGAAGCTGCCCGACTGGAAGGCCGCGGCCAACCTGGTGCGCAAGATCGCCGAGAACTACAAGCTGCCC
>JAFRJF010000052.1 GCA_017432405.1 Clostridia bacterium
GACACCTCCATCGGCGACCTGTTCAAGGCCGGCGTGATCCCCGGCCTGATCATGGGCGCGGGCCTGATCGTCACGGCACTGTTGGTGGGGCGCAAAATGGATCTGAAGCGGCAGCCCAAGGCCAGCGGCAAGCAGCGCTGGAAGGCCTTCAAGGACGCCTTCTGGGGCCTGCTGATGCCCATCATCATTCTGGGCGGTATCTACGGCGGTATCTTCACCCCGACCGAGGCTGCGGCCGTTGCCGTGGTGTACGGCCTGATCATCGGCGTGTTCGTGTACAAGACCGTGAAGCTCAAGGATCTGAAGCAGATCCTGATCGACTCGGCCAGCACCACCGCCACCATCATGTTCATCACCGCCTGCGCCAGCCTCTTTGCCTATGTGCTGACCCGCGCACGGCTGGACGTGGCCATCTCCAACGGGCTGATCAATCTGACCAAGGGCTCCGCGTTCGTGTTCTTTATTATCGTCAATATTCTGCTGCTCATTGCGGGCTGCTTCCTGGATTCCACCTCCGCCCTCTACATCTTCACGCCGCTCTTTGTCCCCGTGGCCCAGGCCCTGGGTGTGGACATGATCCATCTGGGCGTGGTCATGATCGTGAACCTGGCCATCGGTCTGTTCACCCCGCCGGTGGGCGTAAACCTCTATGTGGCCTGCGGCGTGGCCAATGTGGATCTCAAAAAAATCTCCAGGGCCGTCATCCCGCTGTTGGTGGCCTCCCTGGTCGTCCTGCTGATCATCACATACATTCCCGGTATTTCCACCATCTTTACACGCTGAGGAGAACATGCCATGAAAGAAATCTATACCGTTCCCGAACTGCACAACAAGTGCGTCGATCTGAAAAAGCACGTGATCGACATGATCTGGAAGGCCCAGAGCGGCCATCCGGGCGGCTCCCTGTCTGTGGCGGAGTTCATGACCGCCTGCTACTTCCGCTATATGAACGTGGACCCGGCCAATCCCCGCTGGGCGGACCGTGACCGCTTCGTCCTTTCCAAGGGACATGTCTGCCCCGCCCAGTATGCGGCGCTGGCTATGAAAGGCTATTTCCCCATGGAAGTCCTGGACACCCTGCGCAAGGAGGGTTCCCCCCTCCAGGGCCACCCCAGCATGAACAAGTGCCCCGGCATCGACATCTCCACCGGCTCTCTCGGCCAGGGACTGGCCTGCGCGGTGGGCATGGCGCTGGCGGCGAAGCTGGACGGCAGGGAATACAAGGTCTTCTCTGCCGTGGGCGACGGCGAGTGCAACGAGGGTGAGATCTGGGAGGCCTGCGGCACCGCCTACAAGTACAAGCTGGATAACCTCATCGTCTTTGTGGACTGGAACAATCTGCAGCTGGACGGCAGCTGCGAGGAGATCATGCCGCCCATCGACCTGGCAAAGAAGTTCGAGGCTTTCGGGTTTGAAGTCTACCGGTGCAACGGCAACGACATGGCCGAACTGGTGGAGGTCATGGACAAGGCCGTCGCCGCGAAGAACGGGCTGCCCAAGGCGATCGTCGGCAAGACGGTCAAGGGCAAGGGCGTGAGCTACATGGAAAACCAGGTGGGCTGGCACGGTGTGGCGCCGAACGACGAGCAGTACCGGCAGGCCATGGCGGAGCTGGACAGCCAGTATGTGCAGTGCTGAGGAGGGCAGGAGCATGAATTTAGACAAGAAGATCCCCACCCGCAACGGCTTCGGCGACGAGATCGTCGCCCTGGGGAAGGAAAACAAGGACATTCTCGTGGTGGACGCCGACATCGGCAAAAGCTGCAAAACCGGCGAATTCCGGAAGACCCTGCCCGCGCAGTATCTGAATGTGGGCATCGCCGAGCAGAACTGCGCCGGCGTGGCGGCGGGTCTCGCTACCTGCGGCAAGGTCCCCTTCGTGGTCACCTACGCGGCCTTCGGCTCCATGCGTATGTGCGAGATGATCCGGCAGGAGATCGCCTATCCGAAGCTGAATGTGAAGATCGCCTGCTCCCACGGCGGTGTCACCCCCGCCAACGACGGCGCTTCCCATCAGGCCATCGAAGATATGGGCATCCTCCGCAGCATCCCCAACATGACCGTGGTCATGCCCGCCGACTACAACGCGGCCAGGAAGCTCGTCCGTGAGGCGGCGGGATTTGATGGGCCCGTGTATCTCCGCTTTACCCGGGACGCGGTGCCCGTGATTTATGACGAGGACGAGTGTTTTGAGATCGGAAAAGCCAAGCTCCTGCGCGAAGGCAGGGATGTGGCCATCCTCGCAAACGGCGATACCCTGTGCCTGGCCCTCCGGGCGGCGGAGCAGCTTGCCGCTGAGGGCATCGAGTCCCGCGTTCTTGACGTGCACACCATCAAACCCCTGGATCATGAGGCGGTCATGGCCTGCATCGAGGAGATCGGAAGGATCGTCACCGTGGAGGACCACAACATCCTGAACGGTCTCGGCAGCGCGGTGTGCGAGCTCGTCGCCGAGGCGGGCAAAGGCAAGGTCAAGCGCATCGGCATTCAGGATGCCTTCGGCCAGTCCGCGCCTTACCAGCGGCTGCTGGAGATGAACGGCATCACGGTGGAGAATATTGTGGCGGCCGCGAAGGCTCTTTGAAGGAGGAAAAGGATATGAAAGTGTTTATGATCGGCGGCGGCGACATTGCCCGTCATCATGGCCGCGCGGTGCTGCGCCTTGGCGGTGAGGTCATCGGCGTCTATGACGTAAGCGAGAAGAGCCTGGAGATCTACCGGAAGGAGTTCGGCTGCCCCAGCTGCCGATATGAGGAGATCGAGGAGTATGTGGTGAAGGCGGATTATGTGGTCATCTCCACCCCGCCCACCAAGCGCCTGGACTATGTGGAAATGGTGCTCAAGCACCACATCCCCCTGTATATGGAAAAGCCCGTGGCCTGCACCATGGAGGACGCCATGAAGATCAAGGCCATGGCCGATCGCTATGACGCGAAGATCATGGTCGGCTTTGCCCACTACTACCGCCCGGCCTACCGCAAAATGCTGGAGCTGGTGAAGACCGGCATGTTCGGCGAGCCGGTTGACATCGCCTTTTCCCGCCTTAGCCCCGGCTTCGGCTTCCATGCCAAGAACCTGGGAGCCTCCTGGCGCACAGACCCCAATCTTGCCTGCGGCATGACGGTGGAGTCCGTCAGCCA
>JAFRJF010000053.1 GCA_017432405.1 Clostridia bacterium
CCGGGATGGAGACGCTGGTGAGGCTGGAGCAGCGATAAAACGCATCTTCCCCAATGCTTGTGACACTGTCTGGGATGGAGACGCTGATGAGGCTGGAGCAGCGATAAAACGCATCTTCCCCAATGCTTGTGACACTGTCCGGGATGGAGACGCTGATGAGGCTGGAGCAGCGATAAAACGCATCTTCCCCAATGCTTGTGACACTGTCTGGGATGGAGACGCTGGTGAGGCTGTCGCATTCGTAAAACGCCTTCTCCCCAATCACCGTGACGCTGTTCGGGATCACCACATCCCCGCCCGCGCCTTTGTACTTCACAAGTATCCCATTGATGATCTCAAAATCCTCCGCCCCGTCATTGCTGGCGACTGCATTGTCGGCGGGAACGGTGGCCGGTTCCAGGCCCTCCGGGGAGAGGTCGAGTGAAATACCATCGTTCTCTTCAGTGATCGGAAGCTCCACATCATCCATTGACAGATCATCTTCAAGGATGATTCCGTCATCGGCGGCTTCGAGCTGAACCTCCAAATCCGAGCCGTCGCCCAGTATGATCTCTTCGTCCGCTTCCGCGCATGCGCAGGTCATGGCCAACGCCGCAAACAGCAGCGCGGCCAGCAGATACACCCAGAACTTCTTCATGTAGATAACCTCCTGTCAATTAAAATCGTGATGGTTCAGTCGTATGTGAATGGTGATTTGGTGGGAAGATGCGCCAGTACAAAGCCTTCCCCAGGCAGCGAAGCTGCCGGTTCAGGCTGTGCGCAGCCATGCCCTTGGGCGGAAGGTGGGTTTCGGTGAAAACGCTTGCGTTTTCGCCGAAAGACGGATGAGGTCGTTCTCCTGAGAGAAACCATGCAAACCGACGTTACCGCGGGGAGACCGACCTCATCCGACCCGCTACGCGGCCCACCTTCCCCTAAACCGCTCCCTTCGGTCACTGGGGAAGGCTTTGGTTCCACTGTCAACCACTCCTGTTCCCGTTTCCTCGTTTTCCCAACAAATCAGAATTCACCCGACTGATATAGGCGCAAAAAACCGAATGTCCCAAAGCATCCAGCATTCTCCATCTATAATACAACAAACGATGTATTTTGACTCAATTATACATCATACGTTGTATTATGTCAATGTAATCTTCGCCGAATGCGTTTTCAGCCCCGGCGGCCTGGAGGAACGGATGCACTACACGCGCTTGCGGGACCTGAGGGAGGACTGCGACCTGACGCAGGAGCAACTTGTGGAGGCCCTCGGGATGCACAAGACCACCTATACCAACTATGAGCAGGGCAAGCGGGAAATCCCCTTCGCGCTGGTCATCCAGCTTGCGAATTATTACAACGTCTCAATCAATTATATCGCCGGCATCGACAAACGCCCCACGCCCCTGTACCCCAACCGCCCCTGCCCCTGGAGGGGCGACAGATGACAAGCCTGCTGCGGTATGCGGCGGGTGTTTTTTATGCAGCAAATGCTTGTACGTTGATCCTTGCCTTTTTTCACAACCTATGATAAGATAGAGCCAGAACAGGAATTATGGACAGCAGGGAGGTGTCAACTATGTGCGACAGGAAAGAGGCTCTGTCCATACTTGACGAAGCGATTGAACGCTGTTCCAAGGTGTTGCCGATCAGGGACGCCTATCTGTACGGCTCCTATGCCCGTGGGGATTATCGCCCCTATTCGGACGTGGATATCATGCTCATCACATCCCACACAGAGAAGGAGATATCATCAAAAAGCTGGCAAGTGTCGGAGATTGTCGGTGATATGTGCATCGACCATGATGTGACGATCTCCGTGACGGTTCGCTCACAGGAGCAGTTTAAACGACAGGCGCTTCCGTATTATCAAAATATCGCCACGGAAGGGATTCGCTATAAGGCCGGGAGGACCGGATACGCATGACACCTATCCAGTTTATTATTGTCATTGGAGAGTATCTTGCCGCGCAAGGAGTAACGATTCCTGAAAGATAGAATATGAAATATTCTTTTCCTCGTGAAACACCCTTTCACGGGGCCTTTTCTTTTTCATTACCTTGTGCTATAATAGAATATCTTGAATTGGGTGTCAACCTGCATTCCATGAAGAAGGTGAGCGAACGTGCCTGAACTGAGCCGCTTCGGGGGCATGATCCTCTATTTCCGGTTATTGAGGTGAAGCAAATGTATATCCTGAACGACATCTGCTATGCCGGCCAACTGCAGGAGGGCATCAAGGTGACGGAGGCCAGGCCCCTGCGGGGCGGCATGCTGCTGGTCACCTTCTCCACCGGCGAAAAGCGGCTGTTTGATACGACCACGCTGCAGGGCCCGGCGTTTGCCCCGCTTGCGGATGAAGCCGTTTTCAGCCACCCCGTGCTGTTCCACGGCGTGATCACCTGGAACGACGGGGAAATCGACGTCGCGCCGGAGACGGTCTATCGCAACAGCTATGCCTATGAGGACATGGCGATGTAAGCCAATAAATGAGGGCGGCGCGCCGCCATCACCCCGGAGGTTATCCATGAATCAATCCAATGAATTGCGCGAGGAGCAGGCCTATACCGCGCGGGTGCAGCAGCTGCTGTTGGCCCTGATCGAGCAGGCGCGGGTCATCTCCAGCGACCACCTGCAATCGATCCAGGCCATCGTGGCCGACGCCTGGGAGGACCTGCGCGTCAAGCCCACCGCCCTGTCGGAGGAGGACCTGGAGCAGCTCTCCGCCGAGGTGGACCGCTTTGTGGTGCGGCGGCAGTTCGCCGACAGCCTGGCCCAGCGCTCGGAGCGGATGCTGATGAACCCCTTCTTCGCCCGGGTGGACTTCGCCGAGGGCGAGGACGGCGCGCCGGAGAAGATCGTCATCGGGCTGTACAGCCTGAAGGACGAGAAGGGCGAGCTGCTGGTGCACGACTGGCGCGCGCCGGTGTGCAGCCTGTATTACGACGCCATGCCCGGCCCCGCGAAGTACGACAGCCCCTCCGGCGAGATCGCGGGCAACCTGACGCTCAAGCGCCAGTACCGCATGGAGAACGGGCGGCTGCGCTACTTCGTGGATACCTCGCTGTCCATCGACGATTCCATGCTGCTGGACATCCTCTCCGGGGCCACCAGCCGCCACATGCGCCAGATCGTGGCCACCATACAGGCCGAGCAGAACGCCGCCATCCGCCAGGAGGGGGCGCGGGTGGTGTCGGTGGTGGGCAGCGCCGGGTCTGGCAAGACCAGCGTGGCCATGCACCGGGCCGCCTACCTGCTGTACCGCCGCCGGGACGTGCTGGACGCCAGCAAGATCATGATCCTCTCGCCCAGCACCGCCTTCTCCGAGTATGTCTCCGGGGTGCTGCCCCAGCTGGGGGAGGAGAACATCCGCGCCCGCACGCTGCGAGAGGTGGTGGAGGGCGTGCTGGGCCGCAAGGTCGAAAAGCCCTACCGCCAGCTGGAGGCGCTGCTGGACGCCGGCGGGGAATTGCGGCGGCTGTCAGTGGGCTACAAGGGCGGCGCTCAATTCCTGGGGCTGCTGGAGCGCTACGCCGACGACTTTGCCGCCAACGGCCCCGTCTTCCGGGACGTTCGGCTGGACAAGCAGGTGCTCATCCGCAGGGACGAGCTGGCGCGAATGTACCGAAACGAGCTGTACCTGCTCTCCCCGGCCCAGAAGCTGCAGCGAATGGCCGCCACGCTGCAGACCCGGCTGGAGGGCTGGGAGGAGAAGCTGTACCGGCAGTACGAGAAGAGCTATTCCGGAAAGTATAGCCAGCGGGAGCTGCGGCAGATGAGCAACATGGCCGTGGCCCAGCGCCTGCAGCCGGTGCGATCCCAGCTGCGGCAGATGTTGGAGCCCGGCGGCCATGACCTGCTGCGCCGGGCCATGCGCGCCGCGCCGAAGCCGCTGGCGGACGCGCTCTACGACAACCACGCCGCCGGGGTGACCTGGTGGGAGGACGCCGTGGCCGAGGCCTACCTGCTGGCCAAGCTGGGCTTTTCCACCCCGGACAAGCAGATCTACCACCTGCTGGTGGACGAGTGCCAGGACTACTCCGACACGGCCCTGGCCCTGCTGGGCTGCCACTATCCCAACGCCCGGGTGACACTGCTGGGCGACCCCAAGCAGCGCACGACCCCCGGCATGGAAGCCTGCGACCCGTCCCGCTGGGGCGCCTGCTTCGGCATGCCCGGGGCGCCGGTGTTCCCGCTGACCCGCTGCTACCGCTCCACCAAGCCCATCGCCGAGCTGTGCAATCGTATATTGCCCGAGGGCGAGGCGCTGGAGCCCTTCGGACGGGAGGGGGCCGAGCCGATCGTGGCCCGGTATTCCGAGCAGCGGCTGAGGGAGACCGTCGACGCCTTCCGCGCCGCGGGCCACAAGTCCATCGCGGTGATCACCCGCAGCCAGGCCCAGGCGGATTCCCTGTCCACAAAGCTGGAGCGGGTCTACCGGCTGGACGGCGGCGAGGCCGACCTGAACTACGAGACCGGCGACAACGTGGTGGCCTGCTACCACCTGACCAAGGGCATGGAGTTCGACGCCGTGGTGGTCGCCTGGCCCGAGGTCCCGCTGACCCAGGACGAGCGCCGAAGGCTGTACACTGCCGCGTCAAGGGCGCTGCACGGTTTGGCCGTGCTGGGGGGAGAGGAACTTGTACGGGAAATCAGTATATTCTGATTAATCGAGATGTTTGAGGTATAGCAGAGGAGAGGATTAAAGGCAATAGGCAATAGGGAATAGGCAATAGGAAAAGCCGCGCACGGAACGTTGCAGCCAAGACAAAGGAAACGTTCCCGCGAAGAAAGAGAAGCCCGAAATCCCACAAAAGCCTGTAACGGCAGCGCAGACGCCGCTCTGAAGGACTAACTTCATCTCGCTGCTGAGACAGGTAGTATATCGTTCGACAATAAACTGGACCATATGGATTGGGAAAAATCAACAATATCTCAGATTATACGGTCCAGTTAATTAAAAGACGCTGTAGTAGTTATTCCTTTAGGATGACACGCACGATATCGATATGTACGCGGCAGCCGCCATTCCTATTGCCTATTCCCTATTCCCTATTGCCTAATCCCTAATCCCTATTCCCTTGACATCAGCTCGACAAATCAGAATTCCACCTAATCCACAGGAGAAAAAAACATGTGTGAATTATACGACGCAATGATCATCGGCGGCGGGGCCTCGGGGCTGGTCGCCGCATGCGCGCTGGCCAGGAGGGGGCGGCGCGTGGTGCTGCTGGAGAAGCAGGACCGGGTGGGGCGCAAGCTGCTGAGCACCGGCAACGGGCGCTGCAACCTGACGAACCTGAAAGCCGGGGCGGAGAACTATCAGAGCGGTAAGCAGGCCGCGCGGACGGCGCTGAAGGCCTGGCCGCCGAAGAAGGTGATCGCCTTCTTTGAGACGCTGGGCATCCCCTGCGTGGCGGACGAGGCGAAGCGGGTCTATCCGATGAGCCGCCAGGCGGCCTCGGTGCTGGACGCGCTGCGTCTGGGCTGCGACGAGGCCAGGGTCGAGACCCGCACCGGCGTCCGGGTGACGGAATTGAACCCGGGGGAGGGCGGA
The DNA here is from genome assembly GCA_017432405.1 of Clostridia bacterium. The sequence goes on from JAFRJF010000053.1 coordinate 5,534, forward strand.
TTTGAAGCGGTCTGCGAGGGCGGCGGGCGGGTCTATGCCCGCTGCGCGCTGGTGTGCACCGGCGGGCTGGCCGCGCCGAAGCTGGGGGCCTGCGGGGACGGCTACCGGCTGCTGGAGCGCCTGGGCCATACCATCGTGCCCTGTTTTCCGGCGATTGCCGCGCTGGTCACGCCCCCCGAGCCGGTTCGCGGGCTGAAGGGCATCCGCGCCGAGGCGGAGATCACGCTGCTCTGCGGCGGCGAGGCCTTCCGAAGCGAGCGGGGCGAGGTGCTGTTTGCCGATTCCGGCGTCTCCGGCATCGCCGCGATGCAGCTGGCCCACATGGTCAA
>JAFRJF010000054.1 GCA_017432405.1 Clostridia bacterium
AGCAGCCCGAGGAAGAGCAGCCCGAAGAAGAGCAGCCCGAGGAAGAGCAGCCCGAGGAGGAACAGCCCGAGGAAGAGCAGTCCGAAGAGGCGCAGCCCGAGGAGGAGCAGCCCGAAGAAGAGCAGCCCGCCGAGGAGCAATCCGAGGAGGAGCAGCCTGAGGAAGAAACCGCCGAGGAGCAATCCGAGGAAGAGCAGCCCGAGGAAGAAGCTGCCGAGGCGCAGGACGCCGAGGGTGAAGAAGAGGAAGCCGCCGAGATCGACGAGGAAACAGACGACGGGGAAGCCGTAGCCCAGGAGGAAGCGGAGGACGCCGGTGACGGCGAACCCGAAGAGGGCGAGGGCGCCGCTGAACAGCCCGTCATCGCCGCCACCGTTGACCTGTCCGGGGTCACCGAATACCCGCTGTCCCTGAACGCGCTGCTGGCCGACGCCGCACCTGCGGTGGAAGCCCCCGCCGAGGACGCCGGGGAGCCCGCTGAAAACGCGGCGGAGGAAACCGAAGAAGCCGCGGCGGACGCCGAGAGCCCCGAAGCGGCGGAATGGCACATCGAATATGATGAAGCGCTTCTGAGCGTCGAGGCGGCGGAGGGCGACTACCTGGTCACCCCGCTGCAGAGCTTCGAAGCCACAGAGATCACCGTGGACAACGGCAGCCGCTACGCGCTGACGCTGGTGAACTGCGCGCTGCCCGAGGAAGAGGAAGCCGCCGAAGCGCCGGCGATCGCCTATCCGGCCCAGGATTTCGAGGGCCGCACCGAGTACGTGACGGTGGCCGTATCGGCCCCCGAGGGCGCGTTCCCCGAGGGCACGACCATGGCCGTCGCAGACGTCGAGGACGAGAAGACGCTGACCGACATCGAGGACACCGTGTCCGAGGAATTCGTCGAGGTCAAGCGGGTCCACGCCGTGGACATCACCTTCACCGACGCCGAGGGCAACGAGATCGAGCCCCTGCTGCCCATCAGCGTGGTGATGCGCGTGGAAGAGAAGGAGCAGCAGCAGGAGGCCGTGGTGGTGCACGTGGACGACGCGGGCGAGACCGAGGTCGTCGAGAGCCAGAGCGAGGCCCCCGCGGGCGAGACCGAAGTGAAGGTCGAGATGCCCGCCACCGAGGCCCCGGCAGAGGAAGCCGCCGAGGGCGAGGCGCAGGAAGGCGAAGCGACGGAGTCGGAGGAATCCAGCGTGGGCTTTGAGGCCGACGCCTTCTCCGTGTATGCCGTCGTCATCACCGAGACCATCGAGACGAAATACATCGACGCCGAGGGCGCGACCTGGAACATCTCCGTGGGCTACGGCCCCGAGGCCGGCATCCCCGCCGGCGCGACCCTGGCGGTTGAGGAGGTCGAGGGCGACTACCTGGAGCAGACCGCCGAGCTGCTGAAGGGCAGGGAGACCATCACGCTGGCCCGGTTCTTCGACATCACGATACTGGACGCCGAGGGCAACGCGGTACAGCCCGCCCAGCCGGTGGAGGTCAAAGCCACCCTGGCCGAGCAGAGCGCGGACGCCGTGAAGGCCGTCCACTTCGCTGAGGCTGGCCCCGAGATCATCGAGGCCAGCCAGGCGGACGAGACCGTCAGCTTCGACGCCGCCAGCTTCTCGGTGTACGGCATCGTGTACACCGTGGATTTCCACTACGGCGTGGACGGCGAGACCTATGCATTCACCCTGCCGGGCGGCGGAGCTGTCGGCATGCGCGAGCTTGCCCCGGCGCTGGGCCTGGTGGAGGATACCGAGGACGCCGTGGACCTGTTCGCCCGCAGCGTCGAGAGCGTCACCTTCTCCGACGAGAGCCTGGTGAAGGCCGTGCCGGTGGAGATGAACATGACCGTCGGCGCGCTGAAGCAGAAGTACGAATTGGAATCCGAGTATTCCGCCGAGCTGACCGAGGAACAGATCGCCGAGCTGAACGACAAGGTACTCCAGGCCCCCGACTGGGCGCTGGTGTCCCTGAAGCCCTTCGACACCGAGGAGACCCTGACCGTGGCGCTGGCCACCGGCGAGACCTTCACCGTCGCCGTGACCGACGCCCAGCTGAGCCAGACGGTCATCGCCGCCAGCGGCGAGGCCTATGAGATCACCGTCACCTACGGCGAGGACGCGGCCATTCCCGAGGGCGCAGAGCTGAAGGTGCGGGAGATCCTGCCCGGGGACGAGGCATACGCCAGCTACCTGGAGGAGGCCATGAAGGCCGCCTCGGGCGAAGCCTATGCCGATGAAGAAGCGGAGGCTGACGCAGAGGAAAGTGAGCAGTTCGAGGCCGATTACGCCCGCTTCTTCGACATCGAGATTTGGGCCGACGCGCAGAAGATCGAGCCCGCCGCCCCCGTGACCGTGGACATCACCCTGGCCGACGCGCCCCAGACCGGGGAAGAATTGAAGGTCGTTCACTTCGACGAAGCGAACGGCCCGGTTGTGATGCAGACGGAAGCCGTGGAGGCCAGCGAGGATGAGGTGGTCACCGAGGCCGCGAAGGTGCGGTTCGAGACGGATGGATTCTCGGTGTATGGGGTGTTTACCGGCGTCCCCGGTTCGACGGGACTGAACGACCTTGATGGAAGGGAATTCAAGATCAGCCGTGGCGGCAATTATCTTACCTCGAACATCGATTTGAATCAAAGCACCCATCAATTCAAAAAGGTCGATAATTCGGACAACGCAACAATATGGAACTTTGAAAAATTTGACGGGGCTTCGCCTTCGCAGTACTACATATTTACATTCGTGAACGGCCAGAAGAAGTATATGAATCTGGGTAGAGTTGATGATAATATTGCTAAAGCTGAACTTAGTGATAATCCTCAAGCATTCACTGTAAGGAAGGATGGAGATATTTATAAGCTATCAGAGGCAATTAACGGAAAAGATTACTTTTTAAATGAATGGCGAGATGGAACGGGATTTGCGGCTTATGCATGGATAGATGCACCGGAGTGTCAGCTGACTCTCAGCTTTGTCACCAATGAGATGAAGAACGTCGAGCAGTATATGCTCGTTACGAAGTATGAGGATGAATACTATGTCGTGCTGAACGACGGCAAGCTGGAGAAGGCGGAGAAGATCTATGGCGATCCGGTCTCCGGCGATTTCACCACGCCCATGACCTGGACCTGGGACGGCAGCCATCTGTTCCACAACTCCCTGGCCGTGGACTTTGTTGGCGGCGTTGACCAGCGCGCTTCGGACTACTACCGCAGGTATATCGACCCCACCTCTTCTACTGGCCTGGCCCAGGAGCACGGCAAATACGTGGACACCCAGGCGGTGGCGGACCAGAAAAAGGTCGCCGACGAGAAGAACAGGGTAGTATATGTATACATCGATACCGAAGCCACAGCAGAGAAAAAAGTAAAGAGCCGCAAGGACGCGTTGAATGAGACCAGCTTCAGCATCACCGGGAATGCCCAGTTCAAAATCTTCCGCGATAATAAATACATGGGCGTGCAGGAGAAGGAGGACGGCACGCTGTGGCTGGCGGGCAACCGTCCGGCATCGGGCGATAATGATAATGATGCCGCCACGGACTTTTGGTTTGTGGATTTGAACCATGTGTCTGATCAAAGCTATATTATGATGGATTTGGTCGGCGAGCCTGTGCCTGGCGAGCAATATGTCGTGGTGGTCAAGTACGAATACACCGAGAATGGCAATAAGATAACAAAGTACAGAATCGTGAAGCCGGATGGCACGCTGACAGACAGCAATGTGGCAGAATGGCAGGGTTCGCTGACCTTTGCAACGCCTGACCAGATGAAGCTGTGGACGTACAGCGATAACCAAATCCATTATCACGATGGTAGCGGTGAGAAATACCTCAATCCGTATACTACGAACGTCATAACTGACTATAAGGCCACAGAAGGCGCCAATAATCAGATAAGAATTGATGAAAACAACCACAATATGATCAGGGGGTATAATGATTGGTATTTCAAGATAGACGGAAACCGGTTGGTTGGCGCTGTGCCGAAAACACAGTGGGATGGAACCACCGAGGTCCATTTTGCGCGGCTGACCGGAGGCAGCGATATGCACTATGGCGACAACGGCTTCCCGGCGGAAGAAAAGCACATGGTCAACCACATTGATATTTCGATCAATGGTTTGGCCGAGCTTGACGTGCCGCTGACTCAGGGCACCTATTACTACAGGAACGATCAGGGTGAGCTGGTGCCGTTTACGGTCAGCAGCGACAGGATCCTGCACCTGACAAAAAAGGTTGATGTCAACGAGGAGGACATCAAGAAGGGCACGGTCGAAGCCTATGTGATCAACCCGGACGGTTCCTATAACTACAAGGACAACCTGTTCACCATCACCGGCTATTCCGCCAACGACCACACCGATTTCAGCACCAATCAGGTGCGTATCGAGGGCAACTTCAAGGTGGCCGATCTTCCTGACGCGCATTGGTACGACAGGGACAGCACTGATGTGCGGAAGGCCAGGCTGGACAACAAGGTGTACTATACCGTTACTGTGACCAAGAAGGAGCCCTTCCTGTTCATTGACGAGGGCTTGGGCCAAATCTTTGACAGCAATGGCGAACCGATGTTTGTCACCATGGACATGACCTACTCCGCCAGCTTCAACTATTGGGACTGGAATGGCGTGGGACAGGACCACAACAACGAATGCCCGCCACTTCAGCCCAACTCGTCCTACAATACGCCGTTTGACAAGAGCAAGATCGATACCTCCCAGGGAAATGCGACAAACTGGGAGGAATGGGTGAATCACGTCAAAGGCAGATGGTATTACAAGTGGCAGGGAAACCAGGAACTGGGGATGGGAGAATACATCAAGGACTGGAACGGGAATCTTATTTACCATTGGAAGGGAACCGGGAATCCACCGGAAGGTTATTCCAGGTATTGTAATTCCAGTGATTGTGCGCGTTACCCCGAGGACTGGGATCTGATCCCGAATCCTTACAACGATCAGGGTGGCGGCATTGCAGGCTACGGCAACAGCGGCATGGACTTCGTGCTGGGCGGCGATGCGGGCGACCTGAGCTCCAACGTGGTCGCACTGAACATCACCAAAAAGGTGGTGGATCAGTACGGCAACATCATCAGCGTGAAAACCCCCATGACCAATGTGTTCGACATCTACTATTACAAGGATGGCGAGGAGAATACCGTAGCGAACGGTACCACCCCCACCTGGAACGATGCGACCAAGACCTGGCAGGTCACCCACGGCAACACCTCCGGCTTCTACTACGAAAACTACAAGAAGCTGCACTCCAAGAAGATCAAGGTCGGCGGCGCCGGCATGGGCATGATCTACGATTACAGCGTGCAGCCGGGCATGTTCTACATCGAAGAGAGCACGACGGAGGAGGATCTGCCCCGGATCATCAGGGACTCCAAGGACCAGGAATGGGAATACATCAAGACCTACATCGAGACCGAGTACGTTTGGCGCAATGACGGTGACAAGGATGAAGAGTGGCATGTCACCGGCGATTACACCCTTTCGCAGGACACGCCCTATCGCAGCGTGCCCGAGGTGCTGGGCGAATATCATCTGCCAAACGGAGCTACCGCAGACGAAAAGGACGATCCCTATCGCAACGGCTTCCTGCGGTACACCGTCTACAACGTGTATGAGCCCAAGCCGATCAACATCCAGGTGAAGAAGGAGTGGGCCTGGCAGCACGATACGGATGCGGTTCCCACCCCGGATGGCGCGAGCATCACCGTGAAGCTGGGACGCTATCGCCTGGAAGATGACCCGACATTTACGCCCAGAGGCACCCTGACGATCACGGACAGCTATACCGGACTTGATTCGGGCGATGAAAATAAATATGACGCCAGGTATGTCATCGACTGCCCGGATGGCAGCGTCATCGTCAAGCAGTATAAGGATAATTATACGTCCGGAAGCATCGTGCTGGATAAACTGAAGGCGGGCCAGTATGTGGTCTACAAGGTCGTACCGGCAATAGACAATTATGCCGCCCTGAACGACAGCGAAAAGATCATCGTCAATGTGCCCCGGAACGGCGGAAACGGTACGGCAAACTTCAAGACAACACGGTTCACGAAAATCACTGACCCTGATTCCTGGGTCAATGTCGGTATCCGGGTCGCTTATTCCTTCGGCGAAAACCGGTCGGACCATAACCTGGATAGCATTTACAACACGGGCTACATGATGAAAGTCCCGGCCAACAGCGACGTTGAGTTTACCTATCGCCAGTTTAAGGCGTTCAACCCGGGCAACAATACGTCCTATGACGCGCAAGTGCCCTACAGCATTTATCGCTGGACTCAGGGCACCAATGGCGACGTGGATCACTGGGATGTCGTCAGCAGTGAAGCGGGTATTCCATTCCCGAACGGTGCAATGCGGACCGTTCAAGTGGCAGACCAGGACGTCTGTATTATGATCCATTTCGGCGACGAACACTCTGCTCCGGCCATGGGCATTCGCTTCCTGCCGGCGGATTCGGGTGTGACCGCCAATGCCGTGGGGCGTGCCACCGCTCCCCGGGCCAACGCGACGACGGTCATCCAGAAAGCCGGTTCGGTTGAGACTCCCTCTCCCATCGAGGGCATGGTTTATCAGATCGACCATGAGAGAGACGAGCAGGACCAGCCTCTCCAGACCGTTTGGACGAAGACGGTGACGCTGAACAATGGCAATAACTGGAAGGATTGGTTCATGGAGGGTTCGGAAAAGCTGAACCTGCCGGAACGGGACCCGAATGGCAATCCCTACGTCTATTACATCGCCGATGTGAAGGAAAGCGGCGTTCCCGAGGGCACCGGGATCGACATCAACCAAGAATACAGCTGTGTTGCGGATCCCGACACCGGCGCGCTCCTGTTCACCTTCACCGTCACCAACCGGATGCCCGACAAGACGAAGATCAGGATCAAGAAGGTGAGCAGCGCCAATCCCAACACCCTGCTGTCCGCCGCGTTCGAACTTCAAAAGCGGAATGGAGACGGGTCTTATTCAGAGGTTCAGGACGTCGTCGTCACCGACGGCAATTCCGGCGAGATCGAGGTCGGCCGCGGCCACTACAAGCTGGTCGAGACCCAGGTGCCCGAGGGCTATGTCAAAACGGGCGGCGACCCTGAATTTGATGTGACTGCCAACAGCAACGGCGAGATCGTGGTGACTTACAACAGCGTCACCACCAACCAGAATGTCAATGAGCTCACCGTCGAGAACACGCCCAAGGGCGCGCTGAAGATCACCAAGGTCGTGCAGGTGGATGGCAAAGCGCCGACCACCTACGCGCAGAAGGCGCTGACCAACGGCACGTTCACCTTCCAGGTGACGGATGCCAGCGGCACTGTGATCGCGGATAATCTGACCATCACCTATTCCGGCGGCGATGTGACCAATCCGTCGGTGGGTTATGTGGAGGTTGGCGACCTCATTCCCGGCGCGTCCTATACCGTCACGGAGACCGGGAGCGGCAATCTCACCCCGGTTCAGCAGGTTCAGACGATCACTGCGCCGAATGGCGGCGTTGCGCCAGTCGAGGTTTCGTTTATCAACAACATCGACACCGGCTCGCTGACTGTGAGCAAGACCGTCGTGGGGAGCACCGAGGATCAGGCGTCAACCCGTAAGTTCAGCTTTACGGTGACGTTGTCCGCTCCCTGGGATACCCTGAGCGGTACCTACGGCGATATGAACTTTACAGGCGGCGCAGCGACGTTTGAGCTGGCCCACGACGAGCACATGACCGCGTCCGGCCTGCCAGTGGGTGCGCGGTACACGGTGGAGGAGGAGACGGTCAACGGCTTCGTGACGACCATCAGCGAAACCACGACCGAGAACAATACGGCCAGTGGCACAATTTCGACAACTCCAGTGGTCGTACCCTATACCAACACCCGCCGGGAGGTTCAGCTCAGCGGCACCAAGACCTGGGTGGACGGCAAGTCCGCAGGCATTGAGGGCGCGGATGATCATCCCGATTTGACGCTTGAACTGTACAGCGTGACCGGAGAAGCCCCGAATGAGGTTGAAACCAAGATCGAAAACGCGCCTCAGGGCAACGATTCGAACAGCCGCTATTACCTGAGCTGGGTCAAGACGGATGATACCGTCTGGAGCTACAGCATCACCCATCTGCCGAAGCAGGATGACAGCGGTAACCCGATCAAGTACCGTGTGCGTGAGGTGGTGCCCGAGGGCTATGCCGTAAATGTGGCCTACAGCGACGGCACCGTTGACTCGGATGGCAACATCACCGACGCCAACTTCGTGAACACGGAGCTCACGCAGATCACGGTGACCAAGACCTGGAAGCTCAACGGGAGCCCGATCACCGAGCCGGATGAGATCGATCATATAACGCTGCACCTGAACCGGACCAACGGTGGGGTGAAGCTCATCGGCAGTGATGCGGCGCATACGGTTTACGACAGCGTAGAAGACTCGGGCTACGCGCCGTTCATGATCACCAGAGTGGTGAATGAGGAGGGCGAGCAGAGAACCGTCACCTGGCCCAAGCTCACGGTCTACAACCTGCCCAGGTACTGGGTGGACGCGAGTGACGGCAATAAGGTCAAGGCATATACCTACTTCTTCGTCGAGGAGGAGCAGGGCGGCTGGAAGGCTAACTACAGCGCCGATCAGCAGGAAGCCACCACCTCCGCTTCTGCCGCGACGACGACCGGCGGAACAATTGACATTGAAAATACCAAGTCCAGCGTCAGCCTCCCCGCCACCGGCGGCGAAGGCACGGGCCTGTATTACGTGCTGGGTACACTGCTCACGCTGGCGGCGGTGGCGCTGATGATCGCGAAGCGGCGCAGGGACTTCTGACCGGGCGGGGGTTATTATGGTTAAGGATCTGTCGAACCAGCGGTTTGGGCGGCTTACGGCGCTCTGGCCGCTGGATGAGAAGCGCAGCGGGCGCACGGTGTGGCGCTGTCGGTGCGATTGCGGGGGCGAGGCGGACGTCACCGTCAGTAACCTTCTGCGGGGCACCACGAAGAGCTGCGGCTGCCTGTCGCCCCGAAGGGACCTGACGGGCCAGCGGTTCGGGAGCCTCACGGTGCTGGGGCCCACCGAGAAGCGCCAGGGGGGCCGCATACTCTGGCACTGCGCCTGCGACTGCGGAAACGTGCGGGACGTGGTCACCTCCTACCTGGTGAGGACGCCGGACATCTCCTGCGGCTGCCGGAACCGGAACGCCGCCGCCGACCTGACGGGCCGGCGCTTCGGGGAACTGACGGTGGAGGGGCCCGCCCAGCGCAAACAGTACTGGCGCGTGCGCTGCGCCTGCGGGGCGCAGAAGGAGATCCGCGGCGACAGCCTCCTCCAGGGCCGGGCCAGGACCTGCGGCGCGCGCTGCCACCAGTACCAGGACGTCACCGGCCAGCGCCGGGGCCACCTGACGGCGCTGCGGCCCGTGGGCCGGCTGGAGGGTGGCAGCCCCGTCTGGCTGTGGCGCTGCGACTGCGGCGGAGAGATGGAGGCCACGCTGCCAAACGTGCCCAGCCGCCACAATCGGATGTGCCCGGCGTGCCTGAAGAAGCGCAATCAGGGGATCATCGTCCTGGCCTTTCAAAGGAAGCAGGCCCTCGCCATCAACGGCCTCGCGCCGACCGCCATCCGGCACATACTGGAGGGCAAGCTGACCGCGTCGAACACCAGCGGCATCCGGGGCGTCTGCCTCGACCAGCGGACGGGCAAGTGGATCGCCTCGGGCCGGGAGAACGGCAAGAACGTGAGCCTGGGCCACTTCGATACCGCCGCCGAGGCGGAGTGCGTCCGCAGGCAGTATGTCGAGAAAAAGTACGCCCGGCCTATGCTGCAGTGCGTCGCCGCCGGCCATGTGGCCGCGGAGATGTTCGGCGATTATTTCACGCTGGTTGATAAAACGGAATAAATCAGAACAGGAGGTCAGAAGCATGCAGTATACGAATTTCGCGCAAACATACATGGAGGAAAGGGAGTCCGTGGACCACTGCCTTGACCGCCTGTTGGAGACGATCCGCGGAGAGCTGGAAAAGGGATCCCCGGACGACTATAAAAAGCTGATCACCAAGAGAAGGCGGAGGGAGAGAAAGCAGGCCAAGGCGTGAGGGAGCGCCGATCAGGCCAGGGCAGGGGCGTCGTTGCGCCCTAAAGGACTTGCTTCGCTGCGCCCTAAAGGACTTGCTTTGCTGCGCCCTAAAGGACTTGCTTCGCTGCGCAACAACGCCCCTGCGGATTTGGAAGGAAAAAAGCTGCTCGATGGGAGCAGCTTTTTTGTGTGGAGGGGACAAATTCTGATTTGTCGGGGAGATGAGTGGCAACCAAACAGCCTTCCCCAGGCAGCGAAGCTGCCGGTTCAGGGTGTGCGTAGCCATGCCCTTGGGCGGAAGGTGGATTTCGGCGAAAACGCTTGCGTTTTTGTCGAAAGACGGATGAGGTCGTTCTCTTGGAAGGAAGCGCATAAAACATCGTTGCTGCAGGGGGACCGACCTCATCCGACCCGGCCTTGCAGCCGGCCCACCTACCGCGGGCCTACCGGCCCCATCTCGCGGAAAACAGTCCACTGGACTGTTTTCCGGGCGCTCGATGCCCCTGAAGGGCAATGTCATCAATTTAGCGGTGCGGTCTCCAAAAGCCTTCCCCTTGGAGGGGAAGGTGGGCCGCGCCCTAAAGGACTTGCTTCGCGGCGCAGCGGGTCGGAAGAGGTGTCCCCAC
>JAFRJF010000055.1 GCA_017432405.1 Clostridia bacterium
AGGGCCTGCGCTGGGGCGGCCTCTGCCCGCCGGATGGGCGCTGGCTTGAATAGGCCGGCCGGGACGCGCCGCTGCGGCCCGGCAAACGCTGGCCGGAATAGCTGCCGCTTCGGCTCGAGCGGCTGATGCCCGGCTCCACGCGGCTGCGGTTATCGTAATCTGAAGGATATCTCGTCGCCAATTTTCCAATGCCTTCCTTCCTGTGGAAATACATACAGATAGAGTCATTATACTGATATTGGTTTCCGACTGCAACCGCAAAGTTGTTCAAAATCCGCATCAAATATGACAATATTCCGACAATGCGGTGCCGTTTCGGTTTATCCATGTGTCGAAGCACCTGCCCCATCGCTGAAATAATTGCGCCACAACGCGGTTGACAACGCCCGCCGGTTGATGTATAATAAAAAAGGTCCGAATAAGCAGGCACTGCGTAGGTTCGCGCAGTGTCGATTCTTATTCGGCTAAATTCATGTGACGGAAAAGGACCATCACCCAGGAGGTTTCACCATGGCAGACACCCGCATACTCACATTTACAGATAAGAAAAAGCTGGAGGAACAGCTGGCCCAGTTGAACGAGGAAAAGAAGCGCGTGGCCGAGGAGATCCAGGTCGCCCGTGGCTTCGGCGACCTCAGCGAGAACGCCGAGTACGACGCGGCCAAGGCCAAGGAGGCCGAGGTCTACGGCAACATCGCCCGCATCGAGGCCGAGCTGCGCACCGCCACCTTCGTGGACGACAGCTCCGCCGACTCCAACACCGCCGCGCTGGGCACCGTCGTGCGCGTGCTGGACATGGAGTACGACGAAGAGGACGAATACACCCTCGTGGGCTTCACCGAGGCCGACCCAGCGAAGCTGTTCATCTCCAACGAGTCCCCCATCGGCATGGCCCTGATCGGCCGCAGCGAACCCGGCAAGAGCGACTACATGCCCCCCGCCAGGGTCGGCGACATCGTGGAGGCCAACACCCCCGGCGGCATCGTCAAGCTGAAGGTGCTCTCCATCCGCAAGCGCTGATATCGTCATTCCCATATACATCCACCGAGAGGAGAACGAGAACATGGCCCAGACCTACCAGGCGCCGTCGAGCTTCACCGAACAGGACACCATTCGCTTGGGCAAGCTGAACGCGCTGATCGAACAGGGCAGGAACCCCTACGAGATCACCACCTATGACCGCACCCACACCTCCGGCCTGATCCGGGAGCAGTACGACGCGCTGGAGGGCAAAACCGTTCGCATCGCCGGCCGCATACTGGGCAAGCACATCATGGGCAAGGCCAGCTTCGCCCGCATCCAGGACCCGGACGGCACGATGCAGATCTACGTCAAGCGCGACGACGTGGGCGAGGACGCCTACAAGGATTTCAAGGCCCTGGACATCGGCGACATCATCGGCGTGGAGGGCACGGTGTTCAAAACCAAGACCGGCGAGATCTCGGTGCACACCGGGAAGCTTACGCTGCTGACCAAGAGCCTGCACCCGCTGCCCGAGAAGTTCCACGGCCTGACCGATACCGACACCCGCTATCGCCAGCGCTACGTCGACCTGATCGTGAACCCTGAGGTGAAGGACACCTTCATCAAGCGCAGCCTGATCCTGCGGGAGCTGCGCTCTTTCCTGGACGGCAGGGGCTATCTCGAGGTGGACACGCCCATACTCACGCCCTTTGAGATCGGCGCGGCGGCCAAGCCCTTCTACACCCACCACAACACCCTGGACATGGACATGGTGCTGCGCATCGAGACGGAGCTGTACCTGAAGCGGCTGATCGTGGGCGGCCTGGACCGGGTCTACGAGGTGGGCCGCATCTTCCGCAACGAGGGCATGGACACCAAGCACAACCCCGAATTCACCACCATCGAGCTGTACGAGGCCTACACCGACTTCCACGGCATGATGGACCTGGTGGAGGACATGATGAAGACCGTGACCCAAAAGGTCTGCGGCAGCCTGGTGATCCCCTACCAGGGCAACGACATCGACATCGGCCGCTGGGAGCGCCTGACCATGGTGGAGGCCGTGAAGAAGTACAGCGGCGTGGACTTTGCCGACTGGAAGACGGACGAGGACGCCGTCGCCGCCGCGACGGCGCGGGGCGTGGAGCTGCCCGAGGTGCCCACCCGGGGCGCCATCCTGGCCCAGTTCTTCGACGCCTTCGTGGAGGAGAAGCTGATCCAGCCCACCTTCATCTACGACTACCCGGTGGAGATCAGCCCCCTGGCCA